>CAZDKX010000005.1:4163-43477 GCA_964505935.1 uncultured Syntrophobacteraceae bacterium | reverse complement strand
GGCCAACTATCGGGTTTACCTGGCCGAAAGCCGCCTCACCTTCGAAGGTGCCACCTGGGAAGGGGATGAAATTGCCCCCGGCGAATGGGGCCGTTCCGCAGAATCGGAAGACCGCCTCTAGGCGATCATCGACGAGTTCTTTGCGGTCGAGGAGCAGCGCGCGCAGGACCACCCGCGTAAGGGAGTCGTTCTTTCCGTATCGGAAAGACAGGCCGTGATCCTGGAGCGGCTCTTCAATCGGCTGTTGCCGGATGATGCCTGTCTGCGCATCGCACGGCAAATCCACCGTTCCCCCGGCCAAGTGCGTCAGGAATTTGCCAAGAAGATCACCTGCTACAGCAATAACGGCAATCCGAAGCCTCTCATCGATCAGTTTAAGTTCGATCCTTTGCCGATCCTAGCCATCTCCGTCGACATGCTGGATACCGGCTACGATCACAAGGAAGTCGAAAACCTGCTCATGCTGCGGCCCACCAATTCGGCCATCAAGTATGCGCAGATGCGGGGCCGAGGAAGCAGTCTCTGCCCGCGAATCGGCAAGAGCGATTTCCTCATCTACGATATTGTGGGCGACACGGAGAAATTCAACGATCCCGGCATGAGATATGACCGCCCCAAGACCGTGGGCGCCAAACCGGGGCTGTTGCCGCTGCAACCCGAGCCGGAGGAAGGCGAGGAATTCGAGTCTTTTGAGGCACCTTCCTTCAGGTCTCCCCAGAACGGCTTCACGGTTATTCCCCAGGGATCGCTCGAGGATGAAATCCGGCGCCGGGAGATGATTTTTGTCGGACCGGAGGGCCTGGCCATCGACCGCAAGAGCTACCGTGACAAATGGGCTGAGCGGGTGGTGGAGTTCCGACGGTCCGACGGCGCGATCCAGAAGATTTTTTCCGGTGAGGACCTGACCGAGGCGGAATGGGAGGAACTGGCACGGCGGCTCAACTCACCGGAATTCTATTTCGATGAGGATAAACTCCGGCGGGCTTTCGAGCAGCCAACGGGATCGCTCTTCGATTTCATCGGTGCGGCCCTGGGACTCTTCCAATTCCCGACCCGGGAAGAACGCATCGAGCGGGCTTTCAACACCTGGCTGACCCAGCACTCGGAAACCTTGTCTCCGGAAAAAGCCCAGATGTTGCGCCTGCTCAAGAGCCGCGTGCTGGCCGGGGAGACCGTCGAGATGAAAATTTTCAGCCAGCCGCCGTTTTCGCTCTGGGGCGGGCGGGTGCGCATGGAACAGCTTTTCGGCCGGCACGAGCTGGCTCGCATTGTGGAAGAAATCAATACCCTGCTGGCGGCTTGAGAAAGGCATGGCGTGGATCGAGGCGAACTGCAAAATACCCTGAAACGGCTCTGCAAAGTGATGTGGGAAGCCAACGTGACCAACCCCATCACCTATGTCACCCAGATCTCCTATCTCCTGTTCCTGAAGATGCTGGAGGAAATGGACTCCGAACAAAAGGCTTCCGGCAACGGCAATCACCGTAGCCTGTTCGGCCGGTTCGAAGTTCCCGGAAAAACCTTGAATTTCGAGCCACTCCGCTGGAGTGTCCTGACGAGCGATCCCGACAACGAACGCATGCTGCGCTCTTTCCGGGATACTCTGCCGTTGCTCGCCGCCCACCCTCTGCTTTCCCAGGGCGCCCGCGCCATCTTCCAGAATGCTTCCGTGGTCATTCCCAACGGAGCGGCCTTGCTCAAGGCAGTCGACGTCATCTCCCCGATTTCCTTCATCGCCGAGGACGCGGACGTCAAAGGGGACCTTTTCGAAATCCTGGTGAGCGACCTGGGCAGCCAGAAGCGCGCCGCCCAATTTCGCACACCGCGCCATTTGATCCGGGTGATCACCCAGATGGTCGACCCCCGGATGGGAGAAACGGTCTGCGACCCGGCATGCGGCTCCGGAGGGTTTTTGATTGCCGCCTACGAACACCTGTTGCTGAAGAACACCAGCCCCGATTTGGTTCGAGAAACCGTGAGCGCCGATGGGCTGCCCGTTCGCCGGGGCATCGGCGACAACCTAACCCGCGCTCAGTGGGAATTCCTGCAATAAGGCGCGTTGCACGGTTTTGAGAGCGATGCCGACATCCTCCGCCTGGCCGCCATGAACGCGGTGCTCCACCAGTTCGATCAGTCGCCTCTCGTCCACCGGGACTCCATTTGCGGCAGTGAGGATGCCTGGGATGAAGTGCAGTTTGACGTGATCTTGGAGAATCCGCCTTTCTCGGGCGCCCGCGGCGATGCCAAGCGCTCCCTGCGGGTCGAGAAGGGCGACAAGTACGTCCTTTTTCTCGCTCATGCGCTGAGGACCCTGCGTCAGGGCGGCCGAGCGGGAATCATTTTTCCCAACGGCATCCTTTTTGGTGACACGGGAAGTCACCTCACCGTGAAGGAACGGCTGCTGAAGGAATTCGATTTGCAGGCCGTAGTAATTCTGCCCAAGGGCATGTTCGAGCCCTACACCCCCAACCCGACCTGTTTCTTCATCTTCCACAAAACCGGCAAGCCAAGCCGGAATATCTGGTTTTTCAAGGTTGACGGCGACGGCTCGTCGCTTTCCAAAGCGCGCAAGTTTGGCTCACAGTATCCAAATGACTTTCCCGATCTGCTCGCTATGTGGCCACGCCGTAAAACCGAAGAAAGCCGTGCCTGGCTGGTTCCAACAGAGCGCATCCTGCGGCTCATTCAGGAAATGCGGGAATTGCTGGAGGGAGGGAATGAGGAATGAGCGAAATGGGTTTGCCCGAAGGATGGGCTCAGAAGACCGTTCAAGAGCTATGTGGTAAGCCGCAATACGGTTTTACCGCTTCTGCAGTATCCCAACCCGTTGGTCCAAAGTTCCTTCGAATCACAGATATACAGGACGGCCGTGTTGACTGGAACACAGTACCATACTGCCAATGCAACGAAATCGAAAAATACCGCTTGCATAAGGGCGACATATTATTTGCTCGTACTGGCGCGACCAATGGGAAAAGCTATTTGGTAGATGATGACTTTGATGCGGTTTTTGCCTCCTACCTGATCAGAATATCTCCGGGCAAAGATGTGCTTCCTGGCTTTATTTACCAATACTTACAATCCCCCAGCTATTGGCAAGCCGTCGTCGATGGAATTGACGATGGAAACCGTCCAAACATGAATGGAAGCAAGCTCGGAAGATTGATCATTCCTTATCCCATCAAGATTGCCGAACAGCACCGAATCCTGGCACGCACCGAGGACCTTACTCGCCGCGCCGAAGCGGCCCGAAAGCTTCGTCAGGAAGCGGTGACAGGAATCTCATCCGAAATCTTCCATATCTGAAGAAGACTGTTCCATTCTCTATCGTTGGCATGGCCGTCCAAACCCTTGGGTCAATGTGGGAAAGTATTGGGCGGTGGTACACCGTCCAGGAACCGCGAGGATTATTGGAACGGGAATATCCCATGGATAGCTCCGAAAGAAATGAAGGGCTGCCTGATCAGTTCTTCATCTGAGCGAATCACAGAGGCTGCGCTCAATGAGTCATCGGCAAAACTGATTCCCGCAGGTTCAGTGGTTTTCGTAGTCCGTGGAATGATACTTGCTCGCCAGGTTCCCATCGGGATTACGGCTACCCCTTGTGCCGTTAATCAGGATATGAAGGCGATTGTCCCTTCTGAAGGCATTCTTGCCGACTACCTGGCTGAAATGCTTTGGGGGGCCAATGAGCTTTTGCTGGGCATGGTTGAAACAGCCGGTCACGGGACAAAGAAACTGGAGACATCGCGATGGTCAACGCTGGCTATTCCGATCCCTGACACTGCGACACAGCACAGAGTAACGAATTTTCTGCAAGCATTTGAGAAGAAGCTTTCGGAGGTGGAACACCTGCAGCGGGAAACAAGCGAAGCTCTGAATAATTTCCACTCGGCCCTTCTTGCCAAAGCCTTCCGAGGCGAACTGTGATCAGGAAAACACTCCCCGTTCTTACCTTCAATGACGACCTTGCCGATTTCCAATCGCTGTTTTGGCTATGGAGCGAAGTCAACGACGATTGTTTGGATGTGACATTCGATTTCTCGTATTGTCGATTTATGCGACAGAATGCCGTGGCCTTTCTGGGAGGGCTTGCCCGGCTGATCGAAGACCGGGGTGGAAGAGCTGTTTTCCTTTGGAATACACTTGACCCTAAAATCTTCACGAACCTTGCCCAACAAGGCTTTCTCTCAGCCTTCGGCCACACCGGCGGCCCCTGGCGCGGGAACTCAATCCCGTTTCGCCATGACCTTCTCTTGGATCAAACGGAACTGATGCATTATCTGAAGGTGCTGTGGCTGGGGCGGGGCTGGGTCAATGTGAGTCGTCCCCTGCAGGATGCCATCGTCGGACAGATGTGGGAGATCTATGCCAATGCCTTTGAGCATGGGGAATCACCTATTGGGGTTTTCAGCTGCGGGCAGTATTATCCCATGTTCAAAAAGCTCAAAGACGGAATGGCTATAACTGAAAAGAATGGTGAAAACTACCAGGTGCAGCAGCCGTCATTCGAAGGGACTATGGTCAACATCAGCTTGGAGTGTGACGATAGATATTATTGTCTGGAATCCGAGACTTCGAAGGGACCGTTGTTTTGACCTTGGAGAGAGCTTTGGGCGAGGGATGAAGGAGGGTGACCGATGAGAGTCTTGATACACGACATTACCCGCGGCGAAGACGCGATCACGCTGGATGACGGTCAGCGCGTTTATGATCGCATCCACCCGGAATTGAGAGCCGGGCGCGCGGTGGAGTTGGATTTCTCCGGCGTTACCGTCCTGGCGTCGCCTTTCTTCAACGCGGCTATTGGGCAACTGCTTCGCGACCTGTCCCCGAATGACTTGAACCGGCTGCTCCAGGTATCCAACCTGACACCGGTGGGCGCGAATGTGATGCGACAGGTGATCGCCAACGCCAAACGGTACTATGCCGAACCGGATTACCGCAGGGCGGTGACCGAGGTTTTGACGGCCCTTGCTGCGGAGGCATAATGGCTTTAAGCGTCACGGTGCTGGCGGAGGTGGTTGATATTCGAGCGGATGAGCCGCGCTCGCAGGATGCCTTCTTGGTCGACACCAATGTCTGGTTCTGGATGACCTACACACGGGCACTGCTCGTGCCTGCCCCACCCCTTCCATACCAGACTCAATACTACCCCGCTTATCTGAGTAAGGCCCGGCGCCGCAAAACCGGGCTTTTTCGTTGCGGGCTATCGATGCCCGAGCTGGCTCATCGCATTGAAGCGACGGAACGGGAGCTTTTCCAGAAAGAAACGGCTGCCAAGATCGGAACGAAGGAATTCCGTCACCATCAGGCCCTCCGCAGAATATACCTCGCTGCCGAAGTACAGACAGCCTGGGAGCAGGTCAGAGCTCTTTCGAGCCCTATCAATCTCTACCTGGATGATTCTGTGATCGACGCGGCGCTTGCCCGCTTCAACAATCAGCTGCTGGACGGCTACGACCTGCTCCTCCTGGAAGCTGCTTCAAACGAAGGTCTCACCCAGATCCTCACCGACGATATCGACTTCTGTACCGTCCCGGGGATCACCGTCTTCACCGCAAACAACAACGCTCTTTCAAACGCGAAGGACCAGGGCAGACTGCTGAGGCGATAAGCCCGTCCGGGCCAAACGGAGGCCGACGTTCTGTTCGTTAAGGATTGGATGCTTTTTTTTCGCTGTTGCTTTCTTCATCCTGAGACCATATTTCGGTAGCGACAATATCAGAACACCCGACATCTCAAGCACACCATGGAGTGCCAAATGAAGCAGCTGTTGACTCGAACCATCAATTACCACGCCATTCAGACGCCACCTACCTCTGGGGCTGTAAACATTCGCCAGCTTGTCCAGACTTCATTCGCTGCCGCGCGGACAGCCGGAGAAGGGCTCAAGGAAGGAAGCATCAGCACTAGCCTGGATTTCCACGGAGGCTAAATCAGCTAACATGGGTAGTATGAAGGACTAACCGGGCACCATTCCACCAAGGCACAGTGGGTGTTTCCGAAAAGAGGTCTGAGGCGAGTAGGATAGGGAGATGGGCTCGGCGGTGGAAAGTCACAGATATCTGGGATGGCGTGACCTTGATGGTGGCGGGGAGATCGACCAGATCACGGAAGACCTGGCGTGCTTGGGCGTCGGCGTAACCCCGCATGCGATTGGCGAAGCGTCGATAGAGTCCGCTTGCCACCACGAGGAGCGCGAGATCAAAGTCCACTTTGAGTGCGACTGCGGATGAGAGCGCATTCATGTGGAAAAACCGAACAGCGTCCGAGAGGGCATTTTCGATAAGCATCCTTTGCGCATAGCGGGTGATGAGCCGCTTGATGGTTTTTGTTCGCTGATTGGTCAGAAGGATTGTGGGCTCCTCATGGCCAAGGTCCTCGATAAAGAGTTGGCGTAACGAGCATTTTGCAATGGTGACGATCTGCTCGAAGACGCGTGGAGTGCGAAATTTTCTGGTGACATGCTCAAGGGTCACGACGCGCCAGGCAGAAGGAGGAAGGGCCTTTATCTGAGCAAGGAGGCGTTTATCGCGACGACGCAGGGTGATAAAGGGCACGCCGATGGAGTCGAGGCGCGCGAGCCCGGCGTAAGTGGTGAGTTTAGAGTCGAAGACCAGCTCGCGGGGTAGTGCGTCGGCGTGATGCTCTTTCCAGAATTCAATGAAACGGAAGACTTCTTCGGACTCCTCGCCTTTGCGCAGGTCAGCGTTGGAGTAACGGAAGACATTTGAATCGGCGTCTTGGGCGAGGAAGGCGAGGATACTGGGTTGCCGCCGTGAGCGCATGGCAACGAAGTGTTTCTCGACGACCGGGTGTTCGCCACCGTAAGGGAGGGAGTGGAAGTCGAGATTGATCGACTCGCCATTGACGATTTCTGAGCCAGAGAGTTTCTCCTGCCAAGCGCCGAGCAGTCGGAGTGTATGGCGGCGCTCAAGGCGATGGGAGTATTCCGAGAGGAAGCTCTTTTTGGGGATTACGTTCAACCCTGCGAAAAGTGCGAGCCCTGAGTCCGCAACCAGCGACATGACGTGGCTCTTCCGTTCGATTGACCAGAGTTTGAGGGCGAGCGTGGAGAGCAGGGCATGGGAGGCAGGGATCGACTTTGAGCCGGGAAGGCCGGCCAATGTGGCGAGTTCGGGCAGATTGAGTTTGACCAGGTCGGGCACGAAGAGGAAGAGTCCGCCGCACTGGGTCGTGAACTCGCGTTCCTCAAGCGAGAACATGCGAACATCTGCGACCGGCTGGACAGCGGGTCCGGAGCGAGCTGGACGCTCTTCATCGAGGCGTCGCGGCAAAGGAGCGAAGCCCTCTTCGCGCAATATGTCGCAAATGGCGGCAGGGGTCACCTTTTTGCCGCGCTCGGCGAAAGCGTTGCTGATGTCATAAACGGAGTAGTTCTTCTTGCGCAAGGCGATGACCTCCTCGCGCACGGGATCGTGATGCCGCACGCCGGGAGGCCGGCCAACGGAAGTGAGCAAGAAGAATTCCCTCGCCTGGGGGTTGTTGCGGAAATGGGAGCAAAGCACACGGAAGGCGCCCGGGGAGTACCCGAAAGCGCGGGCAGCCTCCTCCGAGGACTTGCCATCGACGAAGTAGGCGCGGAGCGCCTCATACTGGCGATGGCGGGGGGAGCCAGGCTTAAGGAAGAAGGATGCCGGTTCTGTTATTGTATTATTGGTATCTATCATCACATTATCACATTACTACATTGGCCTTTTGAGGTCAAGTATGTTTTTCTGAAGGGCAGCTAAACAAAGGCACCGAAAAGACATAATCAGTTGTTAATTCGTAATATTTTCTTAGAGACGAGCGACAGGATGGTCTTTAGTGAAAGAGAAGGAACCACCTACAAACCAGGAAGGATCAGTGACATAAATTACTAATATTGAGATGCCTGAGAACCTCGAATTTCCTTTCCAGGCTTAAGAGAGGAATTACTACGCGTTAAACATTTGTGCTCCGTGGAAATCCAGGCTAGTTTTTGACACCTTTCCCCAAAGGGCTTGACCTGCTTTACCGCCGGATGCTACAAGGCTCTACCAGAATTGAGCTGGCGTAGCTCAACGGCAGAGCAGCTGATTTGTAATCAGCAGGTTGCGGGTTCAAATCCCATCGCCAGCTCCATAAAATCAAATCGTTAGCGGGATGCTACATTTCGGCTTTTTTCATTTTGGTCGTTTTGTCCCCACTTTTGAGAAAATCCCTCCTCAAAACCGAAATAGCAGTCCCGGTGATCGGGTTGCCCTGGTCGGTGGCGCTGTGCTCTTCGGACGCGGTGGTCCCGGTCCCCCTCGACCCGACAAGGCGCATGGGTTCGCCGGATGTTTCCTGCCAGCACAGGCACACTTGCCCGCCTACCTCCGGCCGTTTGTCGCCAAAATGGATAAGCAGCCGATATGATTCACTATGACCTGAACCGGTGGGCGGGCAGAGCTAAATGCTTGCCTGTCAAAGATTTAGTAGGGACTTGTGTCCCATCTTTGCTCCCTTTTTTCGCTCGGCCCGCAAATATTATGGGATATGGGCGGATTGCCTCCTCCAGACCATTGCGCGGAGCGGCAAGATCAGGTAAGAGCTGGAATGACTGCCCCGATTCGAGGGGCACACAGCATGAGCAAAGAGGTGAAAGTCGAATCTTCGGCTTTCGCTGGAATGACTGCCCCGATTCGAGGGGCACACAGCATCACCTATCACCCATCACCTATCACCCATCACCTATGCTGGAATGACTGCCCCGATTCGAGGGGCGCACAGGCTGAAACGTATGAGCGGTTGGCGGATCCCTCCACCCAAAGAGCCTGCCAAAAGCAGTGAAGAATTTGCTGAGGAAAGACAAGAGAAAGTGAGATGGCTCATCTCACAAGGCTACCTCAGATCAAAGCGCATCGCGGACGCTATGCTGAAAGTCAGGAGGGAAGAGTTCATACCTTTTGTCTATAAGGACTATGCCTATCTGGAAGTGCCGCTTCCGATTCCGGGAGAGCAAGCTACTATATCGTGCCCTCACAGCTATCCCCTCTTCTATGAAGCCCTCGGGTTGGGCGAAGGCGACAGATTTCTCGAAATAGGTCTGGGGTCCGGGTATGGTACCGCCCTGGCAAGGGAAATTGTCGGATCAGAGGGCTTGGTCGTATCCCTTGAGATCGATCCGGTGACCTTCGAATTTGCGCGGAGCAATCTCGAAGAGGCAGGGTATCGTGACATTGTCCTGATAGTGGGTGATGGCGGGTACGGCTACCCAGAGTTGGCCAGATACGACAAAATCTGTATGAGCGCAGCATGCCACCACGTTCCTCCTCCCTTGGTAGAACAACTCCGGATGGGAGGACGGCTCATCGGGCCGGTGAAAAGAGCGGAAAAACAAGAACTTATCTTGCTGGAGAAATCCAGGAAAGGCGTCAAGACAAGAACTGTTTGTAAGGTGCTCTACATTTCTTTGAGAGGAAAGTATGGGGGAATGTGAGGAACGACATGCCAAGGTATTTCATCTCCCAGGCACTCTTTTGCCCGGGTGGCAATCCCCCGCAACTGACCGCCATCGTCATTGAAACCAGATATAACGGTCGTGACAACCTCAACAGGTACCCCGTCATCGCTTCATCATTCGCTTTTCCCCGGGACCGTCGGTGAAGCCTCCGTGACCCTGACCACCACCTTCTGCTTGTCCTGCAGGCCTTCGGCATCGGTTACCAGCAGCTGAAACACCAGCTCTTCGACCCCCGTGTCGGAAGATGGCGCCGGAAAGCTCGTTTGCGCGGCATCGGGGTCGGAGAGGTTCACCGGCGGTCCGGCGAGCTGCCGCCACTGGTAGCCGGCGATTCCGTCATCCAGATCGAACGATGCGGAACCGTCCAGCTCGACCCACTCCCCGTTGCCCACCGTCTGGTTCGGTCCCGCATCGGCAGTCGGCGGCATATTGGCCACTGTGACGTTCACAATGCAGGAATCCTGAGACTGGGAGCCCAGCTGGTCGGTCAAGGTCAACTGGAAGGTGAGCGATTGGCCGTCCGCTCCAGCCTCGGGAGCCGTGAAAGAGGGTTCGACTGCGGCCGGGCTGGAGAGCTTGGTTTGCGGACCGTCGAGCTGGCTCCAGAGGAACGACACCGTGTCCTTCTCGAGGCCCTTCGAATTGGTCCCGCTGAGCCTCACCTCCGCCGCTTCCGCCACCCTTTGATCCGGTCCGGCGGCGGCAATCAAACCGGCGTTGGCGATGCCGAAATCAGCGCCGCTCGTGCCCGCACAGCCCTTGATGACGGTATGGGTGATCTTGATCCGATAATCCGACCAGGTATCGAGATCAGTCGCGATGGTCCAGGGATAGGAGCCCGCTCCCCCGGTGCCGACCGGAGTCGCCATGGTGATGGTGCGAACCGGAACGCCCCCCTTCAGGAGCTGGATCTTGACGTTCCCTCCAGGGTTTCCGGTGAAGGACCAGGCGATGGTCTGGGGGCTTCCCTTCGGCCAGCTCTCCCCGCCGTCCGGAGCGGTAACATCAAGGGCCGGTCCGGTGACGGTGAAGAACTTGTCACTGATAGCGGTGCATGAGGTATTGCTGTCGCTCGTCATCCTGATTCGGTAATTGCTCCCATAGACCAGGTTTTTCGGAACCATCCAGGTGAGCGAGCCGTTCCCCAGGGGGCTGGCAACGGCGCTTCCGGCGATAGACCTCAAGACCTTATCGCCCTTGAGGAGCTCCAGCTTGACGGTCGGGCGATATGGTGGGATCCAATGGTCTCCAGAAGAATAATCTCCGAGCCCTCGTACTGGATGAATTCAGATACGATTCGAAGATCATATCCAGCGCTGCAGGCCCAGGGGCCCTCGAGTTTTCCCTTTAATTTGTGGGTCCAGGTAAACCGCTGCACCAATAGGTGTCCAGCCCCCTTTCGTCATACCGGCGAAGCTTGTCCTTGCAGGTTTCAAGCCGGGAGCCGGTATCGAGGCAATTTATGGATTACGGCCAAGAGCATGACGAAATGACGTTCTTCGGGAAGGGTACTCGAAACAGGATCAGGCTGATATGGAGAGGTCTGAAGATGACAAAGATCGATGGAGTCCTCAAAGAGTTCGACGAGCTTTGCGGGTTCCATCGAAAGCTCAGGGCGTGCGATCCGAAGGAAAAGTCCAACAAGTCGCCCAAGGAGAACGAGGCAAGAGACCGCTGCACGCCTTAGCGCCGCAATCAGATGAGCAGAGGCCGGCGGTCGTTCATTGAAATCCCTTGCAACCGCTCATTTGAGTGGGTAAGATGTGCGTATTACATATGCGCATAAGGAGAGCACCATGCAGGACAGTCTCTATAATACTCATGCCCCGAAAAAAGCTACAAATCTCAGTATCAACAGCGATCTTCTTCAGAAGGCAAAAGAGCATCGCATAAACCTTTCCAAGGCCCTGGAACAGCGCCTTATCGAGATGCTGCTGGAGGAAAAACGCCGGCGGTGGCGGGAAGAAAACCGTGATGCCATTGAAGCTTATAATTTTCGCATCGAAGCTGGCGGTGCGTTCAGTGACGGTCTGAGGGGGTTTTGATGGCACAATTTGATGTGTTTGAAAACCCCAATGAAGACACCAATCAGGCAGTTCCTTTCCTGCTCGATGTCCAAGCTGACTTGCTCGACGCCCTTTCAACACGGGTAGTCGTACCGCTCATAGCTGCTTCGGCCATGAGTAAAACGATCAAGCATCTCAACCCTCCGTTCACAATAAGAAATACCGCGGTGTTCATGTCCACGGCGGAACTGGCCGGTATTTCGGTCCGATGTCTTGGAGAAAGGGTCAGTTCACTAAAGGACCAGCGTCACGAGATTGTCGCAGCGCTTGATTTTCTTTTCACCGGCTTTTAGTGGACATCAAGCGAAGAGAGATAGATTGAGTGGTGCCTCTGTTGGTTGGCGAGTTGCTCCGTAGGTTGAGTTCCGGCTTGTTTGGTCAGTCGTTCGGTCCTGATCCGCACCAGCAAATGGAAGTGGTTGCGCATCAGGCAGTAGGCAAAGGTTTCCGCCACGGGGACGACGTATTTGGTATAGAGTTGCATGAAGAAAGCGTACTTGCGGTCTTTGAGAAAGATGTCGGTGCGGTTCACCCCGCGATTGCAGAGGTGGTACACTTCGCCGGGCTGGAGCGGAATTACGGTTTGCATGATCCGTCCCAATTGAATCATCTGAGCGCGTGAGACCAACTGTATCGACGTAGACCGACTCGGTTTTGGAAACCGAGTCGGTCTGGCAATTGCCAAGGCTTGCCGCGCTTCTCACACATAATACTTGTGCACGTACTCCAGTACCATGCGGTGGGTGTTGAAGACCGGCGTCAGGTCGGCAATGGAGTTTTTCATGATATTGAGCCACTGTTTGGGGTTGGCGTAGTAGGTGGTGACCATGTCGTCCAGGTCCTGGTAGAGGTCGGCGGCGGCGGCGTCATCGCCTTGATCTTCGTCGTCGCCGATGGCCCAGCCGTTGAGGCGGTTGCGGCAGCCTTCCCGCCACCAGCCGTCGAGGACGCTCATGTTGATACCGCCGTTGAAGCAGACCTTCATGCCGCTGGTGCCACTGGCCTCGCGGGGGCGGCGGGGGGTGTTGAGCCAGACATCGGTGCCCTGGGTCATGAGGCCGGCCAGCCAGATGTTGTAATTGGGCACAAAAACCAGGCGAATCTTGTTTTCATATTGCTTGGCCAGATTGACGATTTCCTTGATCAGCCCTTTGCCGGCGCCGTCCTGAGGATGGGCTTTGCCGGCAAAGATGAACTGCACCCGGTCGAAGCTCAGGTTGAAGAGGTATTCCAGGTCCGAAAAGATGAGCGTCGCGCGTTTATAGGCGGCCGCCCGGCGGGCGAAGCAGATGGTCAGCAGTTCTTCGGTGAAGCCCGCCCCGGAGACCGAATTGATATAGCTGATGAGGCGCCGCTTGGCGTGGCGCTTGGCGGCCTTGATGGCTTCATCGGGGATGCTGTGCGCCTCCGCCAGCACTTGCGGCTGTTCCCTCCAGGTGGGGAGATGCGCATCAAATAAGGCCTTGAATTCCTCCCCGGTCCAGCTCAGATGGTGAACACCGTTGGTCACGTGGCCGATATTGAACCCCGGAAACATCTCACGGGAGACTTCGCCGTGGAGCTCGCTCACGCCGTTGGCGCCGCGCGACAGGTTCAGGGCGAGAACGGTGGTGTTGAGGAGGTCCTGGCCGGCCAGGGTGCGGATGTTGTGCGGCAGATAGGTCCCGATGGTCTTTCCGGCGAGGTCGTAGGAAAACTTGTCGTGGCCTGCGGGCACGGGCGTGTGGGTGGTGAAGACGCACTTTTGCCGTACGGCCTCTTCGTCGCCGTTGGCATCCTGCAGGAGCGCCAGGGTCAGGAAGACCGCATGCCCTTCGTTCATATGATAGGTGGTGATGTTTCGTTCCAGGCGCTTGAGGGCCTGGTAGCCGCCGATGCCAAGCACGGCTTCCTGGCAAATCCGGGTGTGGTTGTCCCCGCCGTAGAGGAACTGGGTGATGAGACGATCTTCGGGAGCGTTGATGGGCAGATCGGTATCCAGGAAATAGACCGGTACCCGGCCTTTGACGCCGACCTGATTGTATTTCCAGACGCCGATGTTCACGTCCCGCCCCTGGATCTTGATGGTGACCTTGAGGGGGAGGGGCTCCATGAACGCGCGGGGATCAAAATAGGGGTAGAGTTCTTCCTGTTCTCCCATGGGGTTGATGGTCTGGATGAAATACCCTCGCTTATAGAGCAGGGTTACGGCCACCAGGGGGATGTTCAGGTCCGCGGCCGATTTGATGTGGTCGCCGGCGAGAATCCCGAGACCGCCGCTGTAGGTCGGCATGTTTTCGTTGAGGCCAATCTCCATGCTGAAATAGGCGATTTTCATGGGCAACCTTCCCTTGGTTGGGGGTCTTCAGGGCTCTGTAACAAAGAGTATCTGTTTAACACATTCCGCAGAGAGATCAAAACTTAAGGAAAACCTGGTTGCCACTTTTTCCGCGGAATTTCTGGATTGATTCGGTAAGGATTCTTGTGATATGTTTCTTGTGCTTCAGGAAGGGTGTCCATCATGGGGGAATAACGTGTGATTTCGAGTTGTTGCCCTCATTTTCAAAATCGGGGCGGTTGTCTGGGATGGCGGGCGTTATCCGGTGAGTTGGCTCCGGGCCTCCAGCGCCGCGCAGGTGAGAGCGGATAGCTTGCCACAATTGCTGACCAATCAATTCAGGGAAAAAGGAAGTCGGGAATGTACAAGATCCTAGAAAAACAAGTTCTGAGTGACGTCACGAAGCTGATGGTGGTGGAAGCGCCGCAGGTGGCTCGCAAGGCCCAGGCCGGCCAATTCGTCATCGTCATCACGCACGAGCGCGGCGAACGAATCCCGCTCACCATTGCCGACTACGACCGGGAGGCCGGGACCATCACCATGATCTTCCAGGAAGTGGGCAAGTCGACCATGGAAATGGGCTTGATGGAGGTGGGGGATGCCTTCAAGACCATTGTCGGACCGCTCGGGCATCCCACGGAAATCGAGAACTACGGCACCGTGATCTGCGTGGGCGGCGGAGTGGGGATCGCCCCGGTCTTTCCCATTGCCCGGGCCCTCAAAGAGGCCGGCAACAAGGTCATCTCGATCATCGGCGCCCGGACCAAGGACCTGCTCCTGTGGGAAGACAAGATGCGGGCCGTCTCGGATGAGCTCATTGTGACCACCGACGACGGCTCCTATGGGCGGAAGGACCTTGTCACGGTCCCGCTCAAGGAGATTATCGAAGCAAATCCCGGGAAAATTGCCAAGATCTGGGCCATCGGTCCCGCCATTATGATGAAGTTCGTCGCCGCGACCACCAAGCCGTTCAATGTTCCCACCATCGTCAGCCTGAACTCGATCATGGTGGATGGTACGGGGATGTGCGGCGGCTGCCGGGTGCTCATGGACGAAGGCGCCCAGTTCGTCTGTGTGGATGGTCCCGAGTTTGACGGTCACAAGGTGGATTGGAACAATCTGCTGTCACGCATGTCTTTTTATCGTTCGGAAGAGCAGGCGGCGGTTCAACGCTTTCGGGAGACGCACAAGTGCAATCTGGACCGCATGGTTGAAAAGGGAGCTAAGTAGATGGCTGAATTGACAAAAAAAGAACGGATGAAGATCCCCCGTCAGGAAATGCCCGCGCAGACTGCTGAAGATCGGGTGGAAAACTTCAGCGAAGTGGCTTTGGGATATACTTTGGAAATGGCGCAGCGGGAGGCGGAGCGCTGCCTGCAGTGTAAGGAACCCCACTGCATGGATGGTTGTCCGGTGGAAGTCACCATTCCCCAGTTCATCGAGGCCGTGCGCGAGGGAAATCTGGCCAAGGCCGTCGCCGCCATGAAGGCCAAGAACAATCTCCCCGCCATCTGCGGCCGGGTTTGTCCCCAGGAAGTGCAGTGCGAATCACGGTGCATCCTGGGCAAGAAGGGCGAACCGGTGGCCATCGGACGGCTGGAACGCTATGTCGGCGATTTTGAGCTGGCCAACAAGACCTTTGCCGTGACCAAGGGACCGGCAACGGGCAAGAAGGTAGCGATCGTCGGGTCCGGCCCGTCGGGCCTCACCTGCGCGGTAGATCTCGGGATCATGGGGCATGACGTCACCATTTTCGAATCGCTCCAGACCCCGGGCGGGGTGCTCGTCTACGGTATTCCCGAATTCCGGCTTCCCAAGGCCGTCATCCGGGCGGAGATTGAAACTGCGGCCAATGCGCTTGGCATCAAGATCAAGCCCGATCACGTCATCGGCCGCACGCTCACCCTGGATGATCTGCAGGCGGAGTTCGACGCGATCTTCCTGGGCACCGGGGCAGGGCTGCCGATGTTCATGCGCATTCCCGGGATCAACCTCAACGGGGTCATGTCGGCTAACGAATTTCTCACCCGCGTCAACCTGATGAAGGGCTATCAATTCCCCGAATACGACACCCCGGTGAAGGTGGGGAGGAAGGTCGCGGTGATCGGCGCCGGCAACGTCGCCATGGATTCGGCGCGTTGTTCCCTGCGCCTCCAGTCGCTGCGGGCGAAGGCCAACGGCGGGGAACGGGGCGAAGTCCATATCGTTTATCGCCGATCGCCGGCCGAGGTGCCTGCGCGGCGCGAGGAAGTCCACCACGCCGAAGAAGAAGGTGTTATCTTCGATTTTCTGACCAACCCGGTTGAGATTATCGGCGACGGCAAGGGCGGCATCGCCGCCATGAAGTGCATTCGCATGGAACTGGGAGAACCCGACCAGTCCGGGCGCCGCAGCCCGGTTCCCATCAAGGGCTCGGAATTCGATATGGAAGTGGATCAGGTCATTTTTGCGCTGGGTACCAGCCCGAACCCGCTGGTCTTCTTCAATGCCGAAGGGCTCCAGCGCAGCCGGCACGGCACCGTGGTAGCCCATGGCGAAAACGGCCGAACCACCATGAAGGGGGTGTGGGCCGGCGGCGACGTGGTGACCGGTGCCGCCACCGTGATCAGCGCCATGGGAGCGGGGAAGCGCGCCGCGGGCGACATCGATGCCTATCTCCGCGATGATGGCGAGTGGTAGGGGACGGTCGATAGTTCAAACAGCCTATCCACGAAGTCACACGAAGTCACACGAAGAGCACGAAGCCTTCAGGTCGTGCTCTTCGTCGTGAAAGAGATGGCTTTGGGTGAACGCTCGGCTGCCGCCTGCTGCCAGAGTGGGCAGTAGCCGGGATTTCAAGGCTTGCTTCACACATTGAAGCGGAAGTTGATGATATCACCGTCCTTGACCGGATAGGTTTTTCCTTCCAGGCGGACGAGACCCTGTTTGCGGGCGGCGGCATGGTCGCCCGTTCGGTGCAGGTCTTCGTAAGCCACCACTTCAGCTCGAATGAACCCCTTCTGCATGTCGCTGTGGACGGCTCCGGCCGCTTCCAGCGCGGGTAAATGCCTGGGGATGGTCCAGGCTCTCACTTCGTCCTCGCCAACCGTGAAGAAGGAAGCCAGATCGAGCAGGGCGAAGGAACGGCGGACGACCCGCTCCAGAGCGCTCTCTGACAGCCCGAAATCCTCCCTGAAGGCCGCCGCCTCCTCTTCCGGCAACTGAGCCATCTCCATTTCCAGCTTTCCCCGTACGACCATCGCTTTCACCTCGCCGCCGGCAATCTCAGGCAGACGGTCGTCTTCATCGGTATTGTTCACGATCACCAGCACCGGTTTGGCGGAAAGGAGGGTGAACCCGCGCAGTTCCGGGGCCGTTGCGAGTTCGGGCTTCAGCCTCAATGGTTTTTCGGCATTGAGGACGTCAAGACAGGCCTCCAGCAGTTCCTTTTCAGAACCGCCGATCTTTTTCCCCTTCTTCTGTTCAGTGGCAATTCTTTCCAGGCGTTTCTCGACAGTGCCGAGATCCGCGATAAGGAATTCGTCTTCCAGCTCTCGAAAATCCCGGTTGACGTCGGGGTTGCCGAGGGACGGTTCCGGAAAATTCCTGACCACCACCAGAAAGGCGTCCATCGGGCGCATGTGAGTGAGCAGGAGGGACATATATTCCTGTTTGCTGTCGAGCACCCCGGGAAGTCCCTGAAGATCCAGGTAGGTCACCTGGGCATAGGTGGTTTTCTCGGGATGGTAGAGCCGGCTCAACCAATCCAGCCGGGGATCGGCGACGGGAACAACCCCCAGGACCGGCACCGCATGCCCCCCGGGGGGGACGGATTCGCCGGTTCGTCGGGTGAGGGCGTTGAAGATGGTGGTCTTGCCCGCTCTGGCCAAGCCAATGATTCCGAGTTTCATTGCTGACTCCTTCAGCCCGAAAGAAAGTGCTGAGTGCTGGGTGCTGTGCACCCAGCACTTTCATTTATGTACCCTTGACACTCCTGGCATGCAACCGTTACCTTGCCTGCAAAGAGCGAATATAGGCAAGATGGCTCGCACCCCTTCACAGGATGGATTTTCCACATGTCGTTTCCTCTGGTCCTCCCGCTGCTGGAACAACCCGTGCTGCCCCGAAGGCTCCGCCGGCTGACGGACGCAAAGATTCGCATGGTCTTTCTATTCAATGCGCTGTTGGAGAAGGGCCCTAAGCTGAGCGGGCCGTCCCTGCATGCCCTGCTTGCGGCCCTCCTGGAAAGCGGCATAGAGGATGAGAAAGACCTTTGGGAGTGGTTCCGGGAGCGATTCAGCGGGCTTGCAGTTTGCTGCGGAAAAGCTTTTCCGCCAGCGCAGGAGCAGGCTGAACGGTGGATGGAGGAAGGAAGATGGGTAGCCTCGTGGGCGGAAGGGCCGCCGCCGGGTGAGGGCCCCGCCGCATGCCCCGGGCTTCTCTTTGGCAAAGGGACGCTGCCAGTCAACCAGCAATGGGCTGCGGTTTTCAATTCACGGAAGCCGAAGCTGGTTTCTCCCCATGCGGCATGGCTGCAAACTCTCCGTACCTTATTAGACCTGATTGCCTCGCATGGACTCGGTTTTGCCGGCAGCCTTGGTACGGTCTCGTATGATCTTGTCTGCGTCGGGGCGGCGCGTAAGGAAGCAAAGCTCCTCCTGCTCGTGTCACAGACTCTGGAAGCCATCGGCAAGGCAGAAGATGCATCGTCGGCTGGTTTGGCAGGGTTGCCGGAGGTGGCGTTGAGTTGTCTGACGGGGGCTGCAGACTGTCCAAAAGCGGTCCGCATGGTCTGCAGGGATCGGCTCCTGGCTTGGATCTCGGACCTCCATTGTATTCTGGAGGTCCGAGCGGGCGGCAACCTCGAAAGAACCCTTGAAAGGCAAGGGCGGGTGCAGCCCCGGCCGCAACTGCGCTGCAATCTTGAAGAGAGCGCTGAGGGCAGAACCAAGGCTTGCGCTTTGGCGGCGGGCTTTCTTCAAGCAACACCCAAGCTTCGGACAATGACTTCCGGCAGAACGGCGGGAGGGCATGCCGAAAGGGAAAGGCCGCCGCTTTGCCAACCGCTGCGAGCGGATGCCATCCCATGGCAGGCTTACCTTTATCACTACACCCGTTCGTGTCCCGGACCCTGGCCGGGTCAATCGTACCGGCGGTATCTGGAGGGCCTCCTCAATGCGGAACCCCTGGCAGAACACACCGCTCTGGCGGCTCTCGTGAGAATTCTTGCCGAAGGGCGTCTGCGGGCCGCTTCCAGCATTGTGCGGGGGAACCAGGACGTGGTGTCGTGGACCTCCCGTCCCCCTCAGGAACTCGATGCCATTCGTCACTGGAATAAAGCGCTCATCCGCTGGACCTTCGAACCGTACGGCCTTGCGGTGAAACGTTCCGTGCTGCGAAGGCTGGGGGCCCGCCCTGCCATCTATGCAGCGTCGGCAGTCTACGAAAGACTCCCAGAACGGGAACGGTTTCGCTTCCAGCGGCATGAGCCGCCACGCTGTTCATGGAAGAGCGAGCGCGAATGGCGTTTGCCTGCCGATTTGAAATTGAGCGACCTGTTGCCGGACGATGCCTTCTTGTTTGTTCCGGCAGCTGCGGATACCGAGATTCTTCTGGAAAGCGTGCCAACCGTGTTCCCGATTGTCGTCCTCGAAAAGAGTGTGTTGTTGCCGCGCTGAACTGGGATTTGACCAACCAGCCGCATTCAGTGTAGTATTCGAAGCGTGTTGGGGCCGGTGCCGGTTCCTGAAGTTTCCTTGGCGGGGAACGCTCTTGAAACATTAACGTGAAAGCAGTTAGGCATATCCCCCCCTCAGGCATCCGAAGCACATGAAAAGGACCACGGTTGACCGGCAACTGCAACCGGTAACGCGCAACGCGTAACTCGCAACTCGCAACTTCTTGAAGCAGCAGACAAACTTTTTGAGGAGTCAGGCTATGAAGATTTTCCGGCTGGTTCTTTGTCTGATCGTATCGGCGTTGCTGTTGTTCCCAGCGAGTGGTCTTGCGCTCACGGTTGGCAATCCGGCCAAGAACGGCAGCCTGATCGTGTTTCCCCTGGTCGACGGGACTGCCGGCACCGATACCGTGATCTACCTCACCAACGTCTACTATTATGAAGTTGCAGTGGCCTGTTACTTCCGAAGTGATGAGGGTGACGTATCCGGCGGGGTGTTTACGCTTCCTCCTGATGACGTGGTCTGGTTTAGTGTGACCACAGGGGGTGGTTCAGTGCAATTCCCGGTGTCGATTGGCGAGAAGGGGGAGATGAAATGTTGGGCTGTGAATGCGTCCGGGACCGAGCAGATCTCCTGGAATTACCTGCAAGGATATGCGCAGATCACCAAAAGCACGAGTTCCTGGGGCTACCCTTCCTGGAACTTTGCCGCCAATCAGCCTCGCGGCGAACCCGTCGGTGAGGCCGGCCGGCTCGAGTTGTCCGGTTTGCCGGGGGGCTATGATGCCATGCCAAGCTCCCTCAGCTACACGATTCCGGGCGCGGTGACCGTTGCCGCGCAGTCGCTGGTGCTCGGCAAGCAGGACCTGAGACAGGATCGTGAGAGCCTTTATTCCAAGGCCAAATTCAGATTCAAAATGAACAACGGCACGACTTCGAGCACCAAATGCATCAGGGATCAGCTGCACACCTCAATTGACAAGCGGATGATGAGAAATATCAGGGTCCAGGGCATTGCCAGCACCGTGTGCGACCGTCAGTTTGGCATTCCCGCGAAGACTACACAAAGTTCGCCGCTTCTTGGCGTGGTCGAGGCGCGCATCAACTCTTACGTGTTTGGCATCGTGCCCAGCGGGGTCGGGGCGGACGGGTCCGGGTACATCTTGTGGGATACGGATTCCGAAGTGGTTGAGAAGAGCAAACGGTGAGGTGCGGGCTCAGCCGTCGGCATGGGTCACCGGGTAGCGGTCAAGGTCCCTTCCGACGGTGGCTTCGGCGAAAGTGCCCTGCGCTTCCTGCTGCAGCAGGGGGAGTTCTTCCTCGCGGTAGCGGGGGCTGATGTGGACCAGCACCAACCGCTTGACTCCGGCCCGCCCGGCCATTCTGGCTGCTTCCTCGGCCGTCAGGTGTCCTTTCCCTTCGGCATGGTGGGCATCCTTTGCCAGGAACATCCCTTCCACGAAAGCCAGGTCCACATCCCGGCAGAGCGTATAGACCGTCTTGGTCGGTCGGGTGTCAACCACATAGGCGACCTGCCGGCCGCGCCGAACCGGCCCCAGTACCTGGCTCGGGCTGATTACCCGGCCGTTGTCGAGGACGATTTCCTGCCCATGCTGCAGCTTTCCCCGGAGGGGACCCTGGGGAATCCCCAACTGCAGCGCCTGTTCGGGATTGAATTTTCCGGGACGCTCGATTTCCTCCAGACGATACCCCAGGCAGAACCGGGTATGCTTGAGGGGGTGCCAGAAGATGCGCACCTGATGATCCTGGTAGGCGAGGCCGCCACCCGCATCCGACCATTCCACCAGCTCTATGGGGTAGTTGAGGAAGAAGCCGAGCGTCTCCATGATTCCTCCCAGAAAGGCTGCCATTCCGGGCGGGCCGATGATCGTGAGCGGTCCCGGGCTGTCCATCTGGGCTCGGAGCATGAGGAGCCCCGGGATTCCCAGGCAATGATCCGCGTGAAGGTGGGTCACGGCGAGCAGCCGGAAGCCTCGCAGTCCCAACTGAGTCTCCTTCCACCCGATTTGCGTCCCTTCGCCGGCATCGAACACGTAGCTTTGACCGTTGAGCCTTATCGCGAGTGAGGTCAACAGGCGGTGAGGAAGCGGCATCATGCCGCCCGTTCCCAGGAGAAGGCATTCCACTAAGCTATCCTCAGAACCGTAGTTGCTGCACGGGTTGGTGATACGAAACGCCCAGGTGCTCATATGCCAGGCGCGTGGCAAGGCGTCCGCGAGGTGTTTTGTGGAGAAAGCCCACCTGGATCAAATAGGGTTCGTAGACATCCTCGAGAGTGTCTCGTTCCTCGGAGACCGCTGCCGCCAGGGTCTCGATGCCAACCGGGCCGCCGTCGTATTTCTCAATGATGGTGCGGAGAATCTGGCGATCCATGCGGTCGAATCCCTTTTCATCAACTTCCAGCATGCCGAGTGCGTGGTCGGCTACCTCGCGGGTGATGCGACCGTCGGCCCGGACTTCAGCATAGTCTCTCACGCGCCGAAGCAACCGGTTGGCGATGCGGGGGGTCCCCCGGGAGCGCCTGGCAATTTCCAGGGCCCCATCGTTCTCGATGCGGATGCCAAGAATCCGGGCCGAGCGGGTGACGATGATCTGCAGGTCCGAAGTCTCGTAAAACTCGAGTCGCAGGCTCACCCCGAAGCGGTCGCGCAGGGGCGGGGAGAGGAGACCGGCCCGGGTGGTCGCGCCGATCAGGGTAAAGGGCGGTAAATCAAGCTTGATGGTGCGGGCGGAAGGCCCCTGGCCAATGATGATGTCCAGTTTGAAATCCTCCATGGCGGGGTAGAGGATCTCTTCCACTACGTGATTCAGCCGGTGGATTTCGTCGATAAAAAGGACATCACGCGGCTCAAGGTTGGTCAGGATCGCGGCAAGGTCCCCGGGACGCTCGATCACCGGCCCGGAAGTACTGCGCATGTTCACTCCCAGTTCGTTGCTGATTACCGTCGCCAGGGAGGTCTTGCCAAGGCCGGGATGACCGTGAAAGAGCACATGATCAAGGGATTCCGCCCGCTGTTTGGCAGCTTCGATGAAGACGGTCAGATTTTCCTTCACGCGCTCCTGGCCGATGTATTCTTCCAGACGCCTGGGGCGCAGACTGTTTTCCGCGGGAAGATCTTCTTCCATTCTCTTGGGTTCAATGATGCGTTCAGCCATCAGTATGCACTCGTGTCAAATAGGGGTCAGGTCTTGTAATATCGTACAAAAAAATCATAATACAAGGCCTGACCCCTGTGGGCTATGCCAGCAGGCGCAGGCTTTCCTTCAGGAGCGTCTCCAGCGGTGGCTCTTCACCGAGGTGCTGCTGGGCGGTGCGGACTGCCTTTTCCGCCTCAACCGGTCGGTAGCCGAGATTCACCAAGGCAGAGAAGGCGTCGCCGTAGGCACTGGTGTCCGGGGAGGTCGACCACGGCTCCTCTGCCTTGCTCTGCTTGATCTTCAGGCGGTCGCGCAGTTCCAGTACAAGGCGTTCGGCGATTTTTTTCCCCACCCCGGGGATGCTCCTCAGGCGGTGGTGGTCCTGCCCCTGTACCGCCTGTCTCAGAGCGTCCGGATTCATGCCCGAGAGGATCGCCACCGCCAGTCGGGGACCGATGCCATTAACGGTAATCAGGTGCAGGAACATCTCCTTCTCGGCGGTGGTATGAAAGCCATACAGCTGTAACGTATCCTCCCGGAAATACGTATGAATATTGATGGCCACCGTCTGTCCGGGGTCCGGAAGGTCGTAGAAGGTGCTCAGGGACACGTTGACCAAATAGCCCACGCCATGAACGTCAATGATGATGGCGTCGGGGGACTTATGTTTGAGTATTCCTTCCAGATAGGCGATCATGATCGTTCGGGCAGGCTCCAGCGAATTTTCGAGGCGTGGGTATTCAGGTGACAGATCGCGATGGCGAGGGCATCGGCCGCGTTTGGGTTGGGCGGTTGGGGCAGCTTGAACAGATACTGGATCATTTTCACCATCTGCTCCTTGCCGGCCTTACCGTAGCCGGCAACCGCCTGTTTGACCTGCAGGGCGGTATATTCGAAGACGGGAAGCCCCGCATTCACAGCAGCCAGGATCGCCGCTCCCCGAGCCTGTCCCAGGCTCAAGGCGCTCTTCACGTTCTTGGCGAAGAAGACGTCCTCGATTGCCAGGGAAGTCGGACCGGTTTCGCTGATAAGTGCCGCTATCCGTTGATAGATGATGCTAAGCCGCTCGGGGAGTGGCAGTGACCCGGAGAGGCTGATGATGCCGTTGGTGACATGGCGAAGCAGACTGCCGTCGCCCTCGACGATCCCATAGCCGGTATATCGGGAGCCGGGATCTATACCGATAGCGCGAATCAATTCCATCTCATGCCAATGCATCCATGATCTTGTCGGGAATATCGAAGTTGGCGTAGGCATGCTGGACGTCGTCGCAGTCTTCCAGCGCATCCATGAGCTTCAGGACCTGGAGTGCCAGTTTCTCATCGTCGATGCCGACCGTGCTCTGCGGCACCATGGTGATTTCAGCCAGTTCGTAGGCCATGCTCCGGTTGTCAAAGGCTGTCTTTACGGCGGTGAAATCTTCCAGAGAAGTCGTCACTTCAAAGAGGTCTTCCTGGTCCTTGACGTCCTCGGCTCCCGCTTCAAGAGCCACTTCCAGAAGCTCTTCCTCGGAGATGGCGCCCTTGGGGAAAACGATGCTTCCCTTCTTGCTGAACATCCAGGAGACACAACCCGCTTCACCCATGCTTCCGCCATGGCGGCTAAAAATGTAGCGCACGTCGCTGGCGGCGCGATTGCGGTTATCGGTCATGACATCCACGAGTACGGCAACCCCGCCCGGGCCATAACCTTCGTAATTGATTTCCTCGTAGGTGACGCCTTCCAGCTCACCGGTACCCTTTTTGATAGCGCGTTCGATATTGTCCTTGGGCATGTTTTCGCTCTTGGCTGCAGCGACCGCCGCCCGCAATCTCGGGTTCGCGGAGGCGTCTCCCCCACCCATGCGGGCCGAGACAATGATTTCCTTGATGAGTTTGGTAAAAATCTTGCCCCGTTTGGCATCCGCCGCCCCTTTTTTGTGGCGGATGGTGCTCCACTTGGAATGTCCGGACATGAATCAGCCTCCTTCATGCGTTTTCTTATAATTCAAAGCCAGGATGTAGACCTCTTTACTCTGTTTGCGTGACGCTGCAGGCTTCACCACCTTGACCTGACGGAAGGCCTTCTTCACTTCGAGCAGCAGGTCATGAAATTCACTTCCCTGAAAGATCTTGGCCAAAAAATGGCCATTCGGTTTGAGAGTCAATCGGGCCACCTGCAGGGCCTGCTCGACGAGAAGGGCTGAACGGGCGCTGTCGGCCACGCGGATGCCGGACGTAGCCGGTGCCATATCACTCAACACGACATCAAAGGGTGCATACCGGTCTGCCAGCTCTTTCGGGAAGGCCGGCTCAAGAATATCGCGCTGCAGAATGATCACATTACCAGGAAAAGAGTGGGTAAGGTCTTTGAGGTCTACGGCCAGGACAAAGCCCTTTGCCCCCACAAGGTCACAGGTGAACTGAAGCCATGATCCGGGGAACGCCCCGAGATCCAGCACCCGATCCCCCGGTTTCAGGAGTCGGTGGCGCTGCTGAATCTCCTGGAGCTTGTATACGGCGCGGGCCAGAAAATGTTCCTTTTTGGCGCGATGAAAGTAGTGATCCTGATATGCATGTGTCATCTGGTCAGCAGCCTGTGTGGGGTATTTTTCAAACTAAGGCAGTAACCTATAGCATAGAATGAGCGCCTCTGTAAACAAAGCCAATGGGATCGAGACGACCGGGAAAGGCTGTCACGGTCCTGCTTCCGGATGCCGTTCGGGCGGTCGCATGGGGGCTTGAGAATTGTATTGACAGAAAACGATTTCAGACAATAGTCTGACGCGGATTCAAAGGGGAGGAGGAAGGGGGGAACTTGCCACGGGGACGTTACCACCTTTTGCAGGAGTGAGACGATGGAGAGAGCCGTAAAGGGCAAGAAGATCAGGCTGATCCAGGGAGATCTGACCGAGCTTGCGGTCGATGCCATTGTGAATGCCGCCAATACCGCGCTGGTGTTGGGCGCAGGGGTAGCGGGGGCCATTCGGATAAAGGGGGGTCCCAGCATCCAGGAAGAATGCAACCGCATCGGCGGCACCACCGTGGGAGAAGCCGTCGTTACGGGAGCGGGGAACCTGAAGGCGCGCTACGTTATCCATGCGGCGGGGCCAAGGTACGGCGAAGGGAATGATGACGATAAGCTCCGTAATGCCACGGTTAACAGCTTGAAGCGAGCGACGGAAAAGAGCATGCTCTCCCTGGCCTTTCCAGCCATCAGCACGGGGACCTTCGGCTTTCCCAAGGAGCGCTGCGCCGACATCATGCTGACGGCCGTCAAGGCTTTCCTGGAAGACGAGAAAACCAGCCTGGAGGAGGTCATTTTCTGCCTGTGGTCGAAAGACGATCTCGACCTTTTCGCCAGGACCCTCGAGGCTATGATGCCTGCCGGAAAATGAAGCATCTCCTCTGTCCCATGGTCGGTCCACGGCTGAAACCCGCGCTGGGCTGCCGCAGCAGCAGATTGCTCCTTGTTCTGATCGTCATTGTGACGGCGGCGGTGGCCCTGTCGGCATGCTCGGTGGGACCCGATTTTGTGAAACCCCACCCCCAAATGCCCTCCCAGTGGGCGGAGGCGCCCGGCAATGAAGCAAGTAGAGAGCCGCTGGAGCTTTCTCGATGGTGGACTATCTTCCGTGACCCGGAATTGACTTCGCTGATCGAGCGGGCGGTACAGGCCAACCTGGATCTGCAGATGGCCGAAGCGCGCATTCGCGAAGCGCGGGCGCAACGTGTGGTAGTCGGTGCTGCCGCCTATCCGGAAATTGGTGTGGGAGGCGAGTATTCGCGTAGTCGCGACAGTCAGAATGCGGGTGGCTCAGCGGCGAACAGCGTGCCGGAAGGAGTGAACCTCTACCAGGTCGGCTTTGATGCGGCTTGGGAGCTCGATGTCTTTGGCGGGGTGAGGCGAGCGGTGCAAGCGGCCAATGCGGATCTTGCGGCTTCCGTGGAGAATCGCCTGAATGTGCTGGTGACACTCCTGGCCGAGGTGGCCAGGAACTACCTGGAGGTGCGGGGCAGCCAGACCAGGCTGGCGGTTGCCGAGAAGAATATTTTCACTCAGCGGCAGGCCCTGGAAATTGCCAGGGCGCGCTACCAGGCCGGTTTGAGCAGCGAACTGGACGTGGCCCAGGCGCAGGCCCAACTGGCCACCACTGAGGCCGGAATCCCGCAACTGGAGACTTCCATGCGGCAGGCAATCCACCAACTGGGGGTCCTGCTGGGGCAACCGCCGGCAAGTCTGCTCGAAGAATTGGTGGCAACCGCGGCCCTCCCGGGCGGTCCTCCGGAAGTGCCTGCGGGCCTCCCTTCCGATCTGCTGCGTCGCCGTCCCGACGTGCGCCAGGCCGAGCAGGAGTTGGCTGCAGCCACGGCCCGTGTCGGGGTGGCCACGGCTAATCTGTTTCCGAGGTTCTATCTGACCGGGGCGGTCGGTCAGGCGAGTATCGATGCGTCGGATTTCTTCGAGAGCTCGAGCCGGTTCTGGTCCATCGGGCCAACCATTACCTGGCCGGTGTTTACGGCGGGGCGACTGCGGGCGCAGGTGGAGGTGCAGAATGCCAGGCAGGAGCAGGCTGCCATCAAATACGAGAAGACGGTGCTCACGGCCCTCCAGGACGTCGAAAGCGCGCTCGTGGCCTACTCCAGGGAGCAGGTTACGCGTGATTCTCTGATACTAGCCGTCAAAGCCAACCGGCAAGCGGTGGACATCGCCAATGAGCTCTATAAGCGAGGGTTGGTGGATTTCCTGAACGTCATTGTAAGCCAGCGCTCCCTGAACAATTCGGAAGATCAACTGGCTCAGAGTGCCCAGCGGGTTTCAGCGAACCTGGTGGCGCTGTACAAAGCCCTGGGTGGAGGCTGGGAAGTCAATTGACCAGGTTGATCGACGCGATGTCCAGAGTGACCGGTGCCGTGGGGGTGGGGGGAAACCGCTGGCGTGGGTCCTTTTCGGCTTGGTGGCTGGCGTTTCTGGGGGCCCTTGGTGGACTGGTCAGTCTGGTTTGCTGTTTCCCTGATCCGTACCTCAGGCTCCTCGCCTTCCTCCCTGACGGCCTTCTGGTTACCTTTGAGATCACCTGTTCGGCCATCGCTCTGGCTTTGCTGTTAGGGCTGGTCGTCGGTTTGGGACGAATCTCCCAAAACCGAATCATCAATGCCGCTGCTGCAACCTACGTGGAAGTGGTCCGCGGTATCCCCCTCCTGGTTCAGCTCTTCGGTGTCTACTATGCGCTGGGGCGGTTCGTGCAGGTTCCCGACCTGGTGGCCGCCATCATTGCCATCGCGTTTTGCTATGGGGCCAATATGGGAGAAGCGTTCCGGCTTGGCATCGAAGCCGTCGAGAGGGGCCAGACGGAAGCGGCGCGCTCCCTGGGGTTCAATTCAGGACAAACGATGACCTACATCGTGCTGCCCCAGGCATGGCGAACCGTCCTGCCCCTGGCCGGCCGCGAATGCCTTGCTCTGCTGAAGGATAGCTCGCTGGTCTCCATCCTTGCGATTGCCGATGTGATGCACCGGGCTCACGAATTTGCCGCGGAGAGCTCTACGCAGCTCGAAACCACCCTCATGGTGGCCCTGGTCTATCTGCTGCTGACGCTCATCCTTTCCAGACTGGTGAGCCTGATGGAAGCGAGGCTGAATCACCGTGTACGCTCCTGAAACGATCATTCGCGTGGAAAAGGTGACCAAATCCTTTGGTCCTCGCCGCGCGCTCCATGAAGTGTCGTTGGCGGTCCAGTCCGGGGAAAAGATGGTGATCACCGGGCCGAGCGGTGCTGGCAAGAGCACTCTGTTGCGAAGCATCAACGGGCTCGAGGCGATCGACTCGGGGCGCATTGTCGTCAATGGCTGGGATGTCACCGACCGACACAACGATATGAACAGGATTCGCATGGAGATGGGGATGGTCTTTGGGAGCCCTAACCTCTTTCCTCATAAAAAAGTGTTGGAGAACCTGACCCTGGCTCCCGAGAAGCTTCGAGGGACCCCGCAGAAAGAGGCGGAAGGGGAGGGGCTGCGGCTCTTGGCGAAGGTCGGCCTCGCGAATAAGGCCCTCTTTTATCCCGCTCAGCTTTCCGGAGGCGAACAGCAGCGGGTTGCCATCGCTCGGGCGCTGGCCATGCATCCCAAAGTCATGCTCTTTGACGACCCCACCTCGGCTCTCCACCCCGCAATGAGCGCGGAGGTGCTCGAGGTGATGGCCAATCTCGCCAGGGAAGGGATGGCCATGGTGGTCGTGTCCCACGAGATGGGGTTTGCCCTTGAAGTTGCCGACCGGCTTGTGGTCATGGATCGTGGTGAGGTCCTGGAGATGGGACATCCGGCCGGGCTGATCGGAAATCCCGGTTGCCCGCGAACCCGAAAATTCCTGGCTCAGATATTATGAGCCGGTTCCTGTCCTTTTGCGACGGGCGTGGTTATAATCGCGCCGGGGTCCTGCCGCAGCCTTTGCTGACAAAATCTTATTTTGCATGGTCATTACCGGGTTGCCCGCTCACCGCAGATTCCTGGTGGGGGTGGCAGCCTTTGGCGAGCGCGGGTTTGTATCCACTTTGGACAACGGCTTGGAAACAGCATGGATGAACCTTCGGAAGGCAACTTGAGGGTGGTCGGCTCACCAGGGCGGGTGCTTGGTGGTTTGACGCTGGTCCTGTTTTGCGGCTTCCTTTGGGCCTGCGGCGATGTGTCTGGAAAACCGAAGACCGCTGATCCTCGGAAGAAGATGGTCGTCCCCGTGACGGCCGCCGCCGCCACCGTAAAGCCGATGCCCAGGGAATTGCGCGCCATCGGCAATGTGCAGGCATCGGCGACGGTTTCCATCAAATCGAGGGTTGGCGGTGAGCTGCTGACGGTTCATTTCAAAGAAGGGGATGAAGTAAAGACCGGGGACCTGCTTTTCACCATTGACCCCCGCCCCTTCGAGGCCGCGCTCAAACAGGCCGAAGCCAACTTGGCCAGGAATCGCGCGCAGCTTGAGCACGCCCGAAAACAGGCGGAACGGTATTCGTCGGTCGTGAAGAAGGGGTACGTTTCCGAGGAGCAACATGATCAGATTCTGGCCAATGCTGCTGCTCTGGCAGCAGCGGTGCGGGCGGATGAGGCGGCGGTCGAAAATGCGCGGCTCGATGTCAAGTATTGCTCGATCCGCTCCCCCATCAGCGGGGTCACCGGGCAGCTCAAGGTCGATCGGGGCAACCTCATCAAAGCCAGCGATACGGAAAACCCTATGGTTACGGTGAGGCAGATCAGTCCGATCTACGTGGTCTTTTCAGTGCCCGAAGCCAATCTCCCCCCCTTGAAGAAGCACATGACGGCCGGTCCTCTCGAAGTTGCGGTGATCATTCCCGGGGACGAGGGGCGCTCGCTCCGTGGTGCGCTGACCTTCCTCGACAACGCTGTGGATCAGAGTACGGGAACGATTCTGCTCCGGGCGACGATCGCCAACCAGGATCGAGCCCTGTGGCCCGGTCAGTTTGTGAACGTGACCTTGACCTTCGACACCCAGACCGATGCCGTAGTCATCCCGACGCAGGCCCTGCAAACCGGCCAGCAGGGACAGTATGTGTTCGTGGTGACGCCGGAAGCGCTTGCCGAATATCGGCTGGTGACGGTCGCCAGAACCGTTGGCAGTGAAGCAGTTGTCGAACGGGGCGTCACGGCGGGCGAAAAGGTGGTGACCGATGGTCAGCTCCGACTCACGCAGGGCACCCAGGTGACGATCGCGGAACCAGGCCAGGCGGTGCGCGGGGAAAAACCGCAATGAACATCCCCGAGCTCTTCATCAGAAGACCGGTCACGACCACGCTGCTGATGGTGGGGATTGTGGTTTTCGGCCTGGCGAGCTACCGGTTGCTGCCGGTAAGTGAACTGCCCAACGTTGATTTCCCCACCATTCAAGTCACCTCGCGGTTGCCCGGGGCCAGTCCCGAGACGATGGCCTCTGCCGTTTCCACCCCCCTTGAGCGGGAATTCTCCACCATTGCGGGGCTGGATTCCATGACCTCGCTGAGCGGCTTGGGCGTCAGTCAGATTACCCTGCAGTTTTCCATGGAACGGAACCTTGACGGCGCGGCCCAGGACGTTCAAACCGCCATTGCCCGAGCCCAGCGGCTGCTTCCCGCGGATATTCCCACCCCCCCTTCGTATCGCAAGGTCAATCCTGCCGACCAACCGGTCCTGTATCTCGCCTTGAGTTCACCCATTCTGCCCCTCTCAACGGTGAACGAATATGCCGATACCCTCATGGCCCAGCGCATCTCCATGGTGAACGGGGTTGCCCAGGTGCAGGTCTACGGGGCGCAGAAATACGCCGTGCGCGTGCAGCTCAATCCGAAGGCCCTGACTTCGATGGGGATCGGCATCGATGAGGTTGAGACGGCCATTGCCCGGGGCAATGTCAACCTGCCCACGGGCACCCTGTATGGCAAGCACCAAGCCTTTACGGTGCAGGCTACCGGTCAGCTCACCGAAGCGGCCGCCTATCGCCCGCTCATTGTGGCCTACCGTAATGGTTCCCCGGTGCGCCTGGAGGAGCTGGGGCGAGTCATCGACAGTGTGGAAAATGATAAGGTAGCAGCCTGGTATAATGACCAGACCGGCGGCACCCGCGCCATCACGCTGGCCATCCAGCGCCAGCCGGGCACCAATACCGTCGCGGTGGTCGAGGCGATCAAGGAGCTCCTGCCAACCTTCCTCGCCCAGATGCCGGCCTCGATCAACCTGAATGTCCTCTACGACCGTTCCGAGTCCATCCGTCGCTCCATCGAGGACGTTCAGTTCACCCTGTATCTCAGCATCATGCTGGTCGTGCTGGTGATCTTCCTCTTCCTGCGGAATCTCTCGGCCACGATCATTCCCAGCCTGGCGCTGCCGGCATCCATTGTCGGCACCTTTGCGGTGATGTACCTGCTGGGGTACAGCCTCGATAACCTCTCCCTCATGGCGCTGACGCTCTCGGTGGGCTTTGTGGTCGATGACGCCATTGTGATGCTCGAAAACATCGTACGCCACATGGAAATGGGGAAGGGGGCCATGCAGGCGGCTTACGACGGCTCGAAGGAGATCGGCTTCACCATCGTTTCCATGACCCTGTCGCTGGTGGCGGTCTTCATTCCCCTGCTGTTCATGGGAGGCATTCTCGGACGACTGCTCCATGAGTTCGCCGTCACGATCGGGGTGGCCATCCTGGTTTCAGGACTGGTTTCGTTGACGCTCTCTCCCATGCTTTGCAGCCGTTTCCTGACTCCGCCGCGGGCGGCTCAGCACGGGCGCCTATACGCCGCCTCGGAGCACTTCTACGAAGGGATGCGGCGGGCCTACGAGAAGAGTCTGCAATGGGTTTTGCGGCATCAGCGCGCCACGCTGCTTTTTTCCTTCCTGCTCATTCTGGTTACGGCTTATCTTTTCGTCATCATTCCCAAAGATTTCATTCCCAGCCAGGACACCGGCCAGATCACCGCTTCGACCGAAGCAGCCCAGGGCATCTCCTTCCAGTCCATGGTCGAGCATCAAACGGCTGTTGCCGAGGTGGTCCGGCGGGAACCGGAGGTGGAGGCGTTCATGGCGGCGGCCGGGGCGACCGGGTTTACCCCCATGGGCAATACGGGGCGGTTGATGATCAGATTGAAGCCTCGCGAGGAGCGGACGCTGAATGCCGACGGCGTGATCCAGAAACTGCGTGAGAAGGTGGCCCAGGTTGCCGGCATCAAGGTCTTTCTGCAAAATCCTCCAGCGATCCAGATCGGTGGTCGCGTGACCAAGGGCCAGTACCAATACACCCTGCAGGGGGTGGACATCAAGGAGCTCTATCGCTGGGCTCCGGTGGTAGAGGAGAAACTCAGGGAGCTGCCGGGTTTTCAAGATGTGAGCAGCGATCTGCAGATCAGTAACCCCGAAATATGGGTGGAAATTGATCGGGATAAGGCCCTGTCCGTGGGTGTTACCGCCGAGCAGATCGAAACCGCCTTGTACAATGCTTATGGCTCACGGCAGGTGTCAACGATCTACACGCCGATCAACCAGTATCAGGTGATTCTGGAAGTGGAACCCCAGTATCAGATGGATCCAACCGCGCTCTCCATGTTGTATGTGCGTTCGGCGAGCGGCCGCCTGATTCCCGTCGAAACCGTGGCGAAACTCCAGCAGCGGGTGGGGCCTCTGACCGTCAACCACAGTGGGCAGTTACCCTCGGTGACCATTTCCTTCAACCTCAGGCCCGGTGTCAGCCTGGGAGAAGCGGTGTCCCAGACGGAGAAAGTGGTGCGGGAACTGCGTCTTCCCGCCACCCTGTCGAGCAGTTTTCAGGGCACCGCCCAGCAGTTTCAGGCTTCGATGGAGGGCATGTGGATGCTGCTCGTGATGGCTATCCTGGTCATCTATATGGTACTGGGGATCCTTTACGAGAGCTTCATCCACCCCTTGACCATTCTTTCCGGCCTGCCTGCGGCAGGGGTGGGAGCGTTGTTGACGCTCCTCATCTTTCGGACGGATTTGAGCATCTACGCTTTTGTCGGTATTATCATGCTGATCGGGATCGTGAAGAAGAATGCCATCATGATGATCGATTTTGCCTTGAACGCGCAGCGGGAGGAAGGTAAGCCCGCGGCTGAAGCCATCTTCGCCGGCTGTATTCTGAGGTTTCGGCCCATCATGATGACCACCATGTCGGCCCTCATGGGGACTCTCCCGATTGCACTTGGTATCGGGGCGGGGGCAGAGGCACGGCGGCCATTGGGGCTGGCCGTGGTGGGGGGCCTTGTGCTCTCCCAGTTGCTGACTCTCTATATCACCCCCGTGGTGTATCTCTATATGGAGTCTTTCCAGGAACGGCTGCGTTGGGTCGGGTACTGGGTGCGCTCACGCCGAGGCTGGTCGAGGGCGGACCGTCCCGCGGCGCGAGAGGATGTGATGCGGTGAAATTGGCGGTGAAGAGCGGCTCGAGAACACCTGGTGTTTTCTTATCCACGAAGTCACACGAAGTTACACGAAGAAAGCGATTTTGTCCCTGGTCAATTTCGTGATAGAAACCAGCGAATTGTCTGCTGACAAGACCACGATTCAAAACAGCCAGGGAACAAGGCACTCGGCTGTTTGACTTGGGAGGGCGCGAAGAACAAGAAATGAATTCTTCGCGTGACGGCCTGGATGGAAGCATTGTATACGGCTTGCCGGCAGCCCCTGGAAATGCCTCGGGAAGTGGTGAATTACAGGTGATTGGAGAGAGCGGCTGATGTCTGAGCTTGAACACGTGATGGAGCAGATTGGGAGCAAATTCACGGTCGAGACCGCTCCGGTCAAGATCGGAGATAAGGTCTTGCAGATTGTGCAAATCAAGGATTACGAAGAATATATACTCGATCGCATTGATGCCGACGATCCCAACGTCACCGAGGCTCCTTTCTGGGCGAAGCTCTGGGAAGCCAGTTTCATCCTGGCCTATTTCCTAGGCAAACAGCCGGTCAATCCTCAGCACTGGTTGCTCGAAATCGGCGCCGGCATCGGCATTGTCGGCATCTACGCCGCTCTTTGCGGGCATCGCGTCACCATCACCGATATCAACGACGACGCCCTGTTGTTTGCCCGGGCCAATGCCCTGTTGAACGGCTTGCCCGACCTGGAGATTCGCAAACTGGATTGGAGTGATCGGGGGGAGACGCGTCGCTATGATGCCATTATCGGATCGGAGGTCGTTTACGACCGGCGTTCCTATGCTCTCCTGGTGGATTTCCTGAGCCGTTCCCTGGCCCCGAATGGTGTGATCTTCCTTGCCAAACATGCGGAATTGCCTGCTCCAACCTTCTTCGAAGAACTCAGCAAGGGCTTCGTCTATAAGAAGACCTCTCAATCCCTGCGTATGGATGGAGAGACGCAGCGGATTGAACTCTTCGCCATCCGTCACAAATTTCCGGTTGATGATTAGGAATGCCGTGATCTCCTCTTATGCTTTGTCCATTCCCAGTTCCGATGGGCCTGTTCCGACAGTGGTCCATCTGCCGTTGCAGACTCCTGCGCCCGTTGTCGTGTGTTGCCACGGCCTGCTCAGCTATAAGGGCAGTACCAAGTTTGTGGCCATCGGCGAACAATTCTCACAAGCCGGCCTGGCGGTGGTGCGGTTTGATTTTGCCGGCTGTGGCGAATCGCGGGTGGTGCAGAGGGAAAGTCTGCTTGCCAGCAGACTGCGGGACCTGCGCGCGGTACTCGACCATGTGCGGAGGCAACCCTGGGCTGATGGGCGGATCGGCCTTCTCGGGTCCAGCTTTGGCGGATACCTCGCACTCCTGACGGCAGCTTCAGGGGGCCTTGGCATCAAGGCAGTAGTCTGTTGGGCGTCTCCGTTTGACTTGTCACGGATCAAACTGGGGCTTGAGGAATCTGAAGAGCTCAAGAGCCTCCTTCCTGCGGGGCTTCCCCTGGGAAAGCCTGAAAATCTGGAAGAGCTCCCGCCGGTTTCCGGGGTGCTGATCATCCATGGTCAGGAAGATGAGACCGTGCCGTGGGCCGAAGCGGTCGCCACCTACCGGCAGGTCGGCGAACCCAAACGGTTGCTGCTCATGCAAACCGCCGATCATCGCCTGCTCGATCCCCATTGGCGGGAGATGGCCATGAGGGCGAGTCTGGAATGGTTTCACAGCCAGGGTCTGAGAAAAGAAGGAGGTTCTTGATCAGTGCTCACCCAAGCAGTCACGAACTTTGCCGTACAATGTCTGGAAGTGACCGGTTACTTTGGGGCCGGTTTGCTCATGGCCCTGGAAAGTATGATCGCCCCGGTGCCGAGCGAGGCGGTGATGCCGTTTGTCGGCTTCCTGGTGGCCGACGGCAGCTGGAACCTCTGGCTGGCCATAGGCGTCACCAGCCTGGGGTCGCTTGTCGGTTCGCTCATCTCCTATTATATGGGCTATTACGGTGGCAAGCCGGTCGTTTTGAAGGTCGGACGGTACCTGCTGCTGAATCCGCATGATCTGGTGATCACCGAGAGGTTTTTCAACCGCCGGGGCGGCCTGCTCACCGTCTTCATCAGCCGCTTCGTGCCGGTGGTGCGCCATCTCATTTCAATCCCCGCCGGTATCGGCCGAATGCCGCTGCTTCCTTTCCTGGCGGTGACCCTGGTCGGGGCCACCTTGTGGAATACCTTCCTCTTGCTCTGCGGCATGAAATTGCGGGAACACTGGCAGGTGGTCCAGACCTACTCCCATCAGATCGACCTGGTGGTCGGCGTGCTCCTCCTGGGAGGAGTCGGGTGGTTTCTGAAATCGCGGCTCTCGGCTTTGCGAAGTCATGAAGGAGGTGTGAGAAGCGAGCCCTGAGGGACAAAAAAGAAGAGGGGGCATGGTCTTCGTGCCCCCTCCAGTTAAGACCTGTGCTCCGAACGGTTAATCATGTCTTTCAGAGATCTCGACCAGCACCCCGTAGGTGGCTTTGGGATGAAGGAAGGCAATCTTGGCGCCGCCGGCGCCGATGCGCGGCTTTTCGTCGATGAGGGCGACCCCTCTGGACTTCAATTCAGCCAGCGCTTCCTCGATGTTTTCCACCCGGAAAGCAAGGTGCTGGACCCCGCCGCGGCCACCGTTCTTTTCAATGAATTTGGCGATGGGACCGTCCGGTGCGGTTGATTCCAGCAGTTCAACTTCGGTGTCACCGACGGGAAAGAAGGCTGTTGTGACCTTTTGCTCTGCCACGGTTTCACTGCCGGCCATGGGCAGGCCGAGAACGTCGCTCCAGAGTTTCTTCGCTTCGTCAACCGAGCCAACTGCGATGCCAATGTGGTCAAGTTTTAGAACCTTCATGATGTCCTCCTGCTACTTTGGGGAAATGGTAAGCCACTTACTCACGATGTGACGCATGATAGAATAAGGATCCTGTTTGCGGTCCAAAATCTCCTCGACGATATGAGCGAGCTGACCGCTACTTTCAAGCTGTTCCCGCACCACTCGGAACAACTCGCTATGGATCATACGAAGGGTTTCCCGGTAGGTGCGTTCCCGACGCTTTTCCTGGAGCTTGCCATTCTCCTCCAGGTGCGCCCGGTGATCTTTCACCGCTTCCCACAGCTGATCTACGCCTTCGTCATTGACAGCAACGGTCTTGACCACGGTGGGCTTCCAATCGGTGTGTTTGATACTGGCGTCCTGTTCCACCCGATAGGTAACCTCCGCCATCAGCTGATCGGCTCCGGCGCGGTCTGCCTTATTGATGGCAAAGATGTCGGCAATCTCCATAATGCCGGCCTTCATGCTCTGAATGGCATCACCCAGGCCCGGGACCAGCACCAGACAGGTCGTATCGGCGATGCCGATGATGTCCACCTCATCCTGGCCCACCCCAACCGTCTCAATAATGATAACATCTTTACCAAAAGCGTCGAGGACCTTAACGACATCCCCGGTGGCCTTGGACATTCCGCCCAAAAAACCCCTCGTGGCCATACTCCTGATATAGACGTCCTCATCCAGGTTGTGCTCGCTCATGCGCACACGGTCTCCCAGGATGGCGCCACCCGTGAAAGGGCTGGAAGGGTCAACAGCGATAATGCCCACCGTCATTCCCCCCTTGCGAATATGCCGGGTGAGTTTGTCGGTGAGCGTACTCTTTCCGGCCCCCGGCGAACCGGTTATCCCGATGATGTAGGCCTTCCCCGTGTGGCGATAGAGTTGCACCATGCACTGGTAAGCTCGCTCGTCCTCATCTTCCAGCCAGGTGATCAACCGTGCCACCGCCGTCGGCGATCCCGCAAGGACCTCCGCCGTGTAATCCTTTGGCATTGTGCTGTGCACTGCTTTCCCTTTCGGTACCTACCCGCTGATTCGATGTGCGGCGGGGTTCTAAAAAACGTGGCCTCAGGCGCTCTCCCGAAACGCTACAGGTGCCCCCCTCAGCCTACTTACTGCTTTCCCTTTGCAGGAAGCATGATGCAGGTATGAAAAATACCTGCCGATTTCCTGGTCCTTCTGCCTGGCGGAGAAAGAACCAGGAAGTTTTCCAGGATGATCGGGGAGTCTCGCCGCATTCTCGGGCTTCTCTCCCCGATCCCTGGCTACCCGCAGTGCGCAGACGGAACTGCGCAGGAATTGACTCGCCTACCCACGAGCCTTGACGTTGTTCTGAATGAAATCAACAATTTCCGTGGTCGGCGTCCCAGGCCCGAAAATGCCTGCCATCCCGGATTTCTTGAGTCCTTCGTAGTCTTCCACCGGGATGATGCCGCCACCGACCAGCAGAACATCTTTCAGGCCCTTCTCGCGGAGCAGTTCCGCGACCCTGGGGAAGAAGTAATTGTGTACTCCGGAAAGACTGCTCAAGCCAACGACATCCGCATCTTCCTGGATGGCGGCCTGGACAATCATCTCAGGGGTCTGGCGCAGTCCGGTGTAAACGACCTCCATCCCGGCTTCCGCGAATATCCTTGCCAAGAGCTTGGCGCCTCGGTCATGTCCATCCAGACCAGGTTTTGCTACGATCATTTTGATTTTCTTTGCCATGGAAAATTACCTCCGCTAATCAACAGTCAATGATTCTCAAGCCTGATCTTCTAGACAAATTCTTTGGGTCGATATTCGCCGAAAACGTCGCGCCATACGTTGCAGATTTCGCCGACGGTGGCTTTGGCCTTCACGGCTTCGATGACTGCAGGCATGACATTTTCGCTCGTCTTAGAGACTTCCCGCAGCTTATCCAGAGCTGCCTTCCACTTGGCCTGATCTCTTTCGGCACGGAACTTCTTCAGCTCTGCGGCCTTGACGTCTCCCACCGACATATCCACCTTCAGAAGACCGGTTGGAGGCGGTTCTTCCATGGTGTACTTGTTGATGCCGACATAAACACGCTCTCCCGACTCGATTTCTTTCTGGAACCGGTAGGCGCTGTTCTGGATCTCTTTCTGGATGAAACCCTGTTCGATCGCTACGAGCGTGCCGCCCATGGCGTCGATCTTCTTGATGTAATCATCGATTTCGGCTTCGATCTTGTCGGTCATGGCCTCGACGTAGTAGCAGCCCGCCAGCGGGTCGATGGTATCCGTGGCGCCGCTTTCCTCGGCCACAATCTGCTGCGTGCGCAGGGCTACGGTCACGGCCTGCTGAGTGGGCAGACAGAGGGCTTCGTCGTAGGAGTTGGTGTGGAGTGACTGACCTCCGCCCAAGGCCGTGGCGTAGGTCTGCAGGCCTACGCGCACCACGTTGTTCAGCGGTTGCTGAGCGGTCAGGGTAACACCGCCGGTCTGGACATGGTAGCGCAGCATCATGGAGCGCGGGTCCTTCGCCTTGAAGCGATCTCTCATCACTTTCGCCCAGTAGCGGCGGGCGGCGCGGAACTTGGCAACCTCTTCCAGCACGTTGGTGAAAGCATTGAAGAAGAAGCTCAGACGCGGTCCAAACGAATCAACATCCATGCCTCGATCCACGCATGCCTGCGCATAGGCGATGCCGTCGGCAATGGTGAAGGCCATTTCCTGCGCTGCAGTGGAGCCGGACTCACGGATGTGATAACCGCTGATGCTGATGGTGTTCCATTTGGGAACATTCTTCTGGCAGAACTCAATCAGGTCGACCGTCAGCCGCATGGTGGGCTTGGGGGGATAGATGTACTGGCCGCGGCAGATGATCTCCTTGAGAACGTCGTTCTGGACGGTCCCGCTCACTTTATCCCAGGT
>CAZDKX010000005.1:0-4063 GCA_964505935.1 uncultured Syntrophobacteraceae bacterium | reverse complement strand
ACATCCAGAGGCGTATAGAGCCGCTCAACGGGAGTTCCCGAAATGGTGGTGAAAACTGGTTTCTGTTCTTTGGCTTTCGCGAGCGTCTTCTGAACAGGTCCCTGTTCCCAATTCTGCTTGCCAGCTTTGATCTTCTCTAATACCTTTTCATCAAACATGCTTACCCTCCTCAACACAATTTCCACACGATGCCGCCCGCCAAGTCTCCCCAACGGACTCTGTTAAAGAAAGCACGAACTCACGCGTTCGAGCACTTTTGGTCCACTTCCCGTCCCCCGCCGCAGGGGAGCATGAAAGTGAGCCAGAGCAGGATGAATAAAAGGAGATGGGTTAATGAGATTGTGCTGTGTTTGCCTTACCTCCACCTGTCAGAAGAGTGAACGGTTCCAGGGCCTTCACAAGGTATCTCAGGCAAGTCTATATCAGCAAGCATGAGAAGATGCAACAGCAAACACCAGGTAAATGAGAAAAATAGAACGTGACCCAACAAGACCTTCCGCTCCCGTCCAACTGCGTGTCAGAGCCAGGGAAGGGACCGTCTCTATTGGCGGAACGATCCATTGCGGCGGAAGACACCGGGAGGCGGGACATACAGTCGAGATAAAGCGGTAGGACACCTTAGCGCGGCCCGATGGATCATCTTGAAAGAGCCTTGACAGCACTGAACGTATCCTTCAATATGTCATCAAGTTTTAGCAGATTGGGGTGGTAGTGGAAGCTGGGTTTATTCAAATCATGGAGGATGCGAGCGATGGCCGCTAATTATGCTAGAACTTTGGAGAGTCCCTGTCGAAATTGCGAGAATGTTCATGGCAGCAAGGAAGAATGCAGCAGAGATTGTGATCGCTTGCAGGCTTTTCAGGATGCGATTCTGCGCAACGATGAAGCGAGTATCAAGAATTTTGCCCTGAAGTGCAGCTTTTCCAGGAACTGAAGGCGGAATCGGGTCATCCCAGCCTGGGAATCTGGAACGCGGTGCGTGGCCGGGCAACCCTCAGGCAACAAAAAAGGCGGCTCACTTGAGCCGCCTTTTTTGTTAGTCAATAACGAGCCTTGAACTAGATGGGCAGAGCCTTAACCAGTTCTTTGACCGCTGCCACGGATTTATCGAATCCGGCTTTCTCTTCGGGTGTCAGCTTGATCTCGATGATCTGCTCAACCCCGTTGACCCCCAACTTCGCCGGTACGCCGACAAAGTAGCCGCCCACGCCGTACTCCTTGTCACAGTAGACGCAGCAGGGCAGGATGCGCTTCTTGTCTTTCAGGATCGACTGAGCCATCTCGACGGCCGATGCTGAAGGAGCGAAGAAGGCGCTGCCGGTCTTGAGCAGGTTGACGATCTCGGCGCCGCCGTTGGCGGTGCGTTTGCACATGGCTTCGATCTTGTCGGCCGGAAGCAGGTCGGGCAGAGGGATACCGGCCACCGTGCTGTAGCGTGGCAGCGGCACCATGGTGTCGCCGTGGCCGCCAAGCACGAAGGCATTGACATCTTCAACCGACACATCCAGTTCCATGGCGATGAAAGCGCGGAACCGGGCGGCATCCAACACACCGGCCATGCCGATGACGCGGTTGGCGGGGAAGCCGCTGACCTTGTGGGCAACGTAGGTCATGGCATCCAGAGGATTGGAGACGATGATCAGGATGGCATCGGGAGAATGCTTGACGATATTCTCCGTAACATCCTTGACGATCTTCGTGTTGATGGCGAGCAAATCATCGCGGCTCATGCCGGGTTTGCGGGGCACGCCGGCGGTGATGATGACGATGTCGGAACCGGCGGTGTCCTTGTAGTCGTTGGTGCCGAAGCAACGGGAATCAAAGCCTTCCACCGGAGCAGCCTGGCGCAGGTCGAGGCCTTTGCCCTGCGGCATGCCTTCGATGATATCAACGATGACGACATCTCCCAGCTCTTTGGATGCAGCCCAATGCGCTGCGGTGGCACCCACGAAGCCGGCACCCACAACGGTGATCTTGTTTTTCTTTAGAGCCATTTCTTTTCTCCTTCCAGTTCGTCCACTCTAGCTTCCACAGGTTACGGTTCGCTTCACTCAGCCAACGACCAGCAACACAGTACCCTTCTGTACGCTCTGACCAGCTGCACAGCAGATTTGTTTGATCACGCCATCCGCCGGGCTGGTGAGCGAGTTTTCCATCTTCATGGCTTCGAGCACCATGACGACATCGCCGGCCTTCACGGTATCGCCTTCCTTCACTTCATAGCGAATGACCATGCCGGGCATGGGGGATTCCATCTTGGTGCCGCCGGCAACCGGAGCGGCGGCCGCAGGGGCCGGAGCAGCAGCTGCAGCAGCAGGCTTGGGAGCCGGAGCGGCAGCCGGTTTGGGCGCGGCCACAGGCTGGGCCACCGGGGTGATGGAGGTGATCACCGGGGCAGCGCCGCCGACCTGCTCAACTTCCACCTCAAAGTAGTCGCCGTCGACAAACACGTTAAAAGTGCGGATGGCCTCGCCCTTCTCGGGAACAACCTTTTCCGGCTTCTCGACGAGCTTGCCGGCGAGGGCCTTCTTGATCAACTCGGCCTCACGGGCGCAATCTTCGAGCGTCTTGGGCATGACTTCCTTGGGCACCGGTTCAACGCCGTATTTCCACTTGAGGAAACGCATCCCGGTCATGGGGTACATGCCGTAGATGATGACGTCGTCGATGTCTTTGGCCAAGCCCTTGGTGTCTTCCCAGTTCTTCGGCATTTCCGGTTCGATGATTTCACCGGGGCGGCAGGTAATGGGCTTTTCGCCCTTGGGGTAACCCTTGAGCGCCTTCTTCTGAATCTCGGGATCCAGGGGTACCGGGGTTTCGCCGTAGAGGCCGTAGAAGAGGTCTTTGGACTGGGCCGAAATCATCTTGTAGCGCTCTTCCGGAGTATCGAAGAGCACGTTGTTGACGGCCTGGATGCCGACGATCTGGCTGGTCGGCGTGACGAGAGGCACCTGGCCCATTTCACTACGAACCTTGGGCAGGGCTTCGAACACGTCGTTGAGGCGGTCGGAAGCGCCCATTTCCCGCAGCTGGTTGATGAGGTTCGAGAGCATGCCGCCCGGGGTCTGGTGCAGCAGCACGTTGATGTCGATGGTGGACATCCGGTCATCGAGGAGATAACGATACTTGGGCGAAACCTTCTCGAAATGCGCACCACACTCGGCCAGTTTGTGGAGGTCAAAGCCGGTGTCGCGGTTGGTACCGCGCAGCGACACGACCAGAGGCTCGATGGCCGGGTGGGAACTGCGGTATGCCCAGGGTGCCAGACAGGTGTCGACAATATCAACGCCCGCTTCAATCGCCTTCAACAGGGCCAGGTCCGCCATGCCGGAGGTGAAATGGCTGTGCAGGTGAACCGGAATCTTGATATTGGCCTTGAGGGCTTTGACCAGGTAGTAGGCATCGTAAGGGGCGATGAGTCCGGCCATGTCTTTGATACAAAGGGAATCAGCACCCATATCCTCGAGTTGCTTGGCCTTCTTGACGTAATAGTCAAGGTTGTAGACCGGCCCGCCCATGCGGCGCAGGGTCAGGGAGTAGCAGATCGTTCCCTGGAAGTGCTTGCCGAGCTTCTTGATGGGTTTGATAACCGCTTCAAAGTTGCGGAAATCGTTCAGCGCATCGAAGGTCCGGAACACATCGATCCCGTTGATCGCCGCCCGCTCGGTGAAGGCCTCGGCAAAATCGTCTGCGTAATTTCTATAACCTACGCAATTCTGCCCACGCAGCAGCATCATCATGGGGGTCTTGGTCAGCAGTTTCTTGAGTTCGCGGATGCGCACCCACGGGTCTTCGTTCAAGAAGCGATGCATGGTGTCGAAGGTCGCTCCCCCCCAAACCTCCATCGACCAATACCCAACCTCATTCATCTTTTCGGCAATGGGCAGCAGGTCCTCGCTTCGGCCGCGGGTGGCGAAAAGCGATTGATGACCATCACGCATGGTCAGATCGCCAATTTTAATCGGATTGTCCACTGCAGGGGCTGGATCATCGACAAGCTTTGCAATCAATGACGTGCCATGAAGAAATTCGTTGTTTCCCATCCGTAGTTCTCCTCTTCTTC
>CAZDKX010000004.1:0-52854 GCA_964505935.1 uncultured Syntrophobacteraceae bacterium | reverse complement strand
CGATATTGCCGCCCGGCATCTTGATGTAGTTGAGATCATACTTGGAAGCCTCGACTTCGGAAGGATCTTCTTCGTCGAGGTCCCGATATTCGGCGACATCCTTGTGACGGTAAATGGCGTTGTCATCAAAATTGATCTTGCCGTCCAGGGCGATCACCCGGTTGTCCGAGGTGAGGACCAGCGGGTTGATTTCAACCAGGGAGCAGTCATAGTCCACACACAGCCTGTAGAGGGCGCTGACCATGGCGTTGAACTGCTTGATGAGCTCAGGTTTAAGATTCAAGCCGAAGGCGAGTTCATTGGCATGAAACCCCTTAAAGCCCAGGAGGGGATCGATATAGACTTTAATGATCTTTTCCGGGGTCTTGGCGGCCACTTCTTCGATGTCCATACCACCGGCTTCGCTCGCCATGAACACGATCTTGGCGGTGCCTCGATCAGGAAGCACACTGAGATAGAGCTCCTTCTCGATGGGCAGGCCTTCTTCCACCAGCAGCTTCTTGACCACCTTGCCCTCGGGACCCGTCTGGTGGGTCACCAGGGTCATGCCCAGGATCTTTTTGGCCCATTCCTCGATCTCGTCGCGATTCTTCGCCAGTTTGACGCCGCCTCCCTTGCCCCGGCCGCCGGCATGAATCTGGGCCTTGACCACCACCGGGAAAGTCCCCAGATCAGCACCAACACTCTTCGCCTCAGGAACGGTGAAAGCTACGCTCCCCCGAGGAACCGGGACCCCGTACTTCCTGAACAACTCTTTCGCTTGAAACTCGTGAATTTTCATAGTTCTCCTCGCTATCCCCGAAACAACTCCATCTGTGCAGACCTCAGCTCACCAACGAGAGCCCTCATCAAAAAAAATCTGCTTCCAATTGCTCGCCTCACCCTATAATGAAAACTCTCACAATGTCAAACGTTGTTTGCATTTTTTTGGCGATAGCGAGAAAGCCATATGCCTTGCAGCTCCATCCTGCCATGTGGTATGCTTTTTGATGCAAAGTCGCATTTGGAAATTTTTAACATAAGGACCTGTTTCAGCATTCATCTAGGAGCTGGTTCCCAAGCTCCAGCTTGGGAACCAGAAAATGATTGAAATCGTTATCAGTTACTCGTGGTGTGAGGATAGCTCGCAGCCGCTGGTTTGAGAGAGTTTGCCATGCACTATGAAACGGTCATCGGACTGGAAATCCACGCCCAACTTCTGACCGAAAGCAAGATTTTTTGCGGCTGTTCCACCAGGTTCGGAGCAAATCCCAACACCCATACCTGTCCCGTGTGCCTGGGACTGCCCGGGGTTTTGCCCGTCCTGAATCAGCAGGTGGTCGAGTTCGCCATGAAGATGGCACTCGCCACTCACTGCACGATTGCCCCCTTCAGCCAGTTCGCGAGAAAGAATTATTTTTATCCTGATCTTCCCAAGGGCTATCAGATTTCTCAATATGAGTTTCCTCTGGCCCGGGACGGCTGGGTGGAGGTTGCAGCCGAAACGGGCACCAGGCACATCCGCATCAACCGAATCCACATGGAAGAGGATGCCGGCAAGCTGATCCACGATGAATTTCAGCCGGTCAGTTACGTCGATTTCAACCGGACGGGGGTACCTCTGCTGGAAATCGTCAGTGAACCGGACCTGCGCACGCCCGAGGAGGCGGTGGCTTATCTGAAGGTCCTCCGGGAAATTCTACGCTACCTGGAGATTTGTGACGGCAACATGGAAGAAGGGAGCATGCGCTGCGACGCCAACATCTCGTTGCGGCCGGCAGGCACTGAAGCACTGGGCGTCAGGACCGAGCTGAAAAACATGAATTCCTTTCGGAATGTACAGCGTGCTCTCGAATTCGAAATTCGCCGACAGGCGGCCCTGCTGGAAAGCGGTGAACCCGTTGTGCAGGAAACGCGCCTGTGGGATGCCACTCGCAATGTCACGCTCAGTATGCGCGGCAAAGAGGAAGCTCACGACTATCGCTATTTTCCCGATCCTGACCTGGTGCCGATTGTGGTCGACGCGGCGTGGATCGAAGCCACGAGAGCCAGCCTGCCTGAGTTGCCCAACGCCAGACGGGAACGTTTCGCAGGCGACTATGGTCTCCCTTCCGCCGACGCCCAGGTGCTGACGTCCTCCAAAGCCCTTGCCAACTACTTCGAAGCCGTCGTTGAGGCCTTTCCGCAGCCAAAAATTGTGAGCAATTGGATCATGTCCGAGCTTTTGCGGGCGCTCAACCGGGACAGCCGCGAGATTGAAGCCTGCCCCGTCACGCCCCTCCATCTGGCCGAGTTGCTCGTCCTGATTGATGGTGGGGTCGTCAGCGGCAAGATCGCCAAGACGATTTTCGAGGAGATGTACACTACCGGGAAGCGGGCCGGAAATGTGGTCAAGGAGAAGGGGCTCATTCAGGTCAAGGATGCTGGGGCGATTGAGGCGGTGGTGGAAGAGGTGCTCGCCGAGAACCCAGGCGAGGTAGCGCTGTACCAGGCAGGGAAGGACAAACTGCTCGGTTTCTTTGTCGGGCAGATTATGAAGAAAACCAAAGGCAAAGCCAACCCCAAGATGGTGAACGAGATTTTGCAGAAGAAACTGTCGTCCTGAAGGATTTTCGAGTCATCCACCAAGGCACACGAAGGAACGCGAAGGCAGAATCTCGAAGAGGTGGTTGGTGAGTTGTGTATGCAATCGAGAAGAGCGCAGGGAAATTCATTATGGCTGAGAAATGGTTGCCACCGATTTATTGGGAGGGGGATGCCGTGGCCGTCCTGGACCAGCGGGTACTCCCCCAGCGTGAAAAGGTGATCCGGTGCGTGACGCCCGGCCAGGTCATCACCGCCATCACGACGATGGCCATTCGTGGCGCCCCGGCGGTCGGAGTGGCCGGCGCCATGGCGTTGGCGCTGGGAGCGCGCAACCTGAACGATACGGACCCCAAGCGCTTCAAGAGGAAATTCGCCACCCTTTGCGAAAAGGTGAAGAAGGCTCGCCCCACAGGCAATAACCTGAGCTGGGCGGTTGAGAAGGTTCATTCCGTGGTGGTGGAAAACCCCGCAGCGACCGTTTCCGAGCTGCGGGCGCGAATCCGCCAGATGGCAGACCGCATTCTGGCGGAAGACATTGCCGACAATCAAGCCATCGGCGCCCACGGCCGGCAGGTCATTCCCCGGAGCGCCAGGGTCCTCACCTACTGCAATGCCGGCGCTCTCGCCACGGCCGACTACGGCACCGCTCTGGGCGTTATTCGTGCGGCTTTCGCCGCCGATCCAGCCATCCATGTCTATGCCTGTGAAACCAGACCCTTCCTGCAGGGTAGCCGCCTCACCGCCTATGAGTTGATGCGTGCCGGGATTCCCGTCACGCTGATTACCGACAATGCGGTCGGCAGTCTGATGCGGCAGCAAAGGGTGGATGTCGTGGTCGTGGGGGCGGATCGTATTGCGGCCAACGGTGACACCGCAAACAAGATCGGGACTTACATGGTGGCGGTGTTGGCGCATCGGCATAGTGTTCCTTTCTATATCGCCGCACCGCGATCCACCATTGACCCGACTATCGCCGACGGGCACGCCATCCCTATTGAACAAAGGGACCCATCCGAGGTAACCCATTTCCACGGTCGACCCGTAGCGCCGGAAGGAGTTGAGGCCCTGAACCCGGCTTTTGACGTGACCCCCCATAGCCTCATCGCCGGCATCATCACCGAGGTGGGTATCCTCAGGAAACCGTTCGGAAGAGCCATTCGCAAGGCACTCGAAGCGTAGGGAAGACCCCGGATTGCGGACTTCTGCTCTCACATTTAGAAAAGCTTCCTGGATACCGCCCGCCGCCGGCATGACGAGCGGGAATCCGGGCCCTTATTGCTGTGGAACTTTACTGCTCATTCACCGCTTTTCCCATTCACCGCTTCACCCATTCACCGCTTTTCCCAGGACTTCTCGAACAAAAGCTCCAGGACTTCCTGCAAGGACTTTATGCCCAGACACGCCGCCGCCAGCTCCGGGGAGAGGCGATCAGCATTGTTACGGGGGAGGAGGATTTTGCCGAATCCCATTTTACTGGCCTCCATCGCCCTGATGGCCGTGTGTCCCACTCCACGGACCTCTCCCGCCAGTCCGACCTCACCCCAGACGACCAATTCCGACGGCACCGGCCGATCCAGGAAGGAGCTGATCAAGGCGGTGCACATGGCTAGATCGACAGCCGGTTCAAGCAGACGGACGCCTCCGGCGACATTCACAAAGACATCTTGTTGAGCGAAATTGAACCCGAGCTTTTTTTCCAGAACTGCCAGCAGGAGCGACAGGCGGTTACTGTCAACGCCCATGCTGGTTCGCCGCGGCTGCATCCAGCCGGTGGCACTGACCAGGGCCTGTAATTCCACGAGCAGGGGGCGAGTGCCTTCCACGGAACACGCCACGACCGAGCCCGAGACCCCCTGGGGGCGTTCGGCCAGCAGCAATTGCGAGGGGTTGGGGACCTCTTCGAGTCCTGTTTCCTTCATTTCGAAGACCCCCACCTCGTTGGTGGAACCGTAACGATTCTTCACGGCCCGCACCAGGCGAAAGGTGTGGGTGCGGTCGCCTTCGAGGTAAATGACCGTGTCCACCAGATGTTCGAGCGCTCGCGGCCCGGCGATGGCGCCTTCCTTGGTAACGTGTCCGACCAGAAAGATGCCGATGCTTTTTTCCTTGGCTTCCCGCATCAGGCGCGCCGCACATTCACGGACCTGGCTGATGGAACCGGGAGCAACCTCGAGGGTCCCCGAGTGGAGGGTCTGGATCGAGTCCACCGCCAGAATTTCCGGAGGATCCTGGTCAAGGGCCGCAAGCACGGCTTCGAGGGTATTCTCGGCAAAGATGAAGAGGTTGGGGGCCGCGATGCCAAGGCGCAAAGCACGCAGCTTGAGCTGCTGGGGGCTCTCCTCACCCGAGACGTAGAGCACCCGACGTTTTTCGGCCAGCCTGGCCATGGCCTGAAGGAGGAGGGTGGACTTGCCGATTCCGGGGTCCCCGGCAAGCAGGACAATCGAGCCGGGCATGAGACCGCCGCCAAGCACCCGGTCCCATTCTCCGACACCACTGAGCAGACGGTCTTCCGAAGAGAACGGAATCGCCCCGAGAAGCTGAGGCACAGCCTGTGGAGTCGAGGCTTGGTCGTGAGGCGCCTTCTTGCGCGCAACTTCTTCCACGAGACTGTGCCAGCTTTGGCAATCAGGGCAGCGTCCCAGCCACTTAGGGCTCACATGACCGCACTGCTGGCAGCGAAAAACGGTTTTCCGAGCGGGCATGGGAACTCCTCTCCGGCCATTGTGACAGCCACCTATGATGGATGATTGACAAAGGATGGTCTATTGTTTATATGCTGAGTCTACTTTCTGTGGCAAACGAGAAGTTTTTTCCCCAGACTAAGAGAGGAGCTTTTCTGATGGCAGGAAAGAACATCATGGAAGTAAGCGACAGCAATTTTGAGCAGGAAGTCTTGCAGTCGGACCTACCGGTGCTGGTGGATTTCTGGGCGCCCTGGTGCGGACCCTGTCGTGCCATTGCTCCCCTTGTTGATGAATTGTCCGGAGACTACGCCGGCAAGCTCAAGGTGGCTAAATGCAACGTGGATGAAAATCCCAAGACACCGTCCCGCTATGGCATTCGCGCCATTCCAACTTTGATCATCTTCAAGGATGGCAATATGAGTGAGCAGATCACCGGCGCCGTAGCGAAATCGCAGATTTCTGCTGCCATTGACAAAGCCGTCGCCTGATCCCAGCGCTCGCACTGAAAGGGGCCATGAGCCTCATATGGGCCTTCAACCGGAAACATGGCGTTGCATCGTGTCATTTCGTCTTCACTTGCACCATTATCATGCTCAGCAATGATGCCCATCATGCTGTAAAGAGTGGCCAGGGAGCGGTGCTGTGATCCCCTCGTGCTCTTGGGTTGTGCGCTCCTCCGGGTTTCCTGCTGCTTCGCGGAAGCAGACGGGGCCGGGTCCCATGAAATTGGAAAACCCCATGCATGGTTCCTCCAAATCCCTGAAAGGCTTCCCACTATTTGCACTGCTCTTGTTCCTGCCGATCCTGATGAGCGGCATCTGCGGCTGCGATTCCTACCTTGTGAAGTTCTATTTCGGCGACACCTTCAGCAAGGGCTCCTCGACTGCCACCGACAAGAGTGCCGACCAGCTTGCCATCGAAGGCATGCAGAAGATGCAGGAGAAGGATTATGAGGACGCGATCAAGGATTTCCGGCAACTGAAGGAGCGCTATCCGTACAGCAAATATGCCATGTTGGCGGAACTCAAGCTGGGCGACGCTCATTTCTTCAACAAGCAATATGCTGAAGCAGCAATGGCTTACGAGGAATTCGCCAGGCTCCATCCCCGCAACGAGGTCATCCCCTATGTGCTGTATCAAATCGGGATGTGCCATTTCCTCTCCTTCACCACGGTCGATCGGGACCAGGAAGAAACCCAGCTGGCGATCGAGGCTTTCCAGCGTCTGCTTCAGACCTTCCCGGAATCCGAATACGCGTTGAAGGCCAAGAAGCAGCTCTTCGAATGCCAGAAGCGCATTGCCGCCCATGAGTACGAGGTGGGGCGAATCTACTATGTCATGGGAGAGTATTACGCGGCGAAAGAACGGCTCGATCTTGTCAACCGCAAGTACCCTGAGGCTCTGAAGGAACTGGGCTTCCATGACGAGGCCGGCAGGATGCTGGCTGCCAGTGAGCATCGCGTGAACGAGGGAGGAAAGAAACCAAGCGTTTGGAGTCGCTGGGGATTTTAGGAAGTGTTCGGGCGTCGTCTCGTCTTGATTTTGCGGAAGTTCTCAAATGTGTTGACAAACGAAAAAACTCCGTTACAGTTGGGCTTGCCTCATCTGAATAGGGACCCCCTCCTCCGGGAGAAACCTCGACCACTTACCAGGCAGAACCTCTGAGCAGATAAAAGAAAAGAGAAAACCAGAACAAACCCCAGTCCCTCGGAAATGCCGCTCCCGAAGAATCATGCCGCTGAAAGACACATCATGACGGGAAAATCGGGTGCCACTGCCCGCGAGATCACCCTTAGATGGAGTTGACCGATATGCCGCAAGCCACACAAAACACCCAGGAAACCGGCCAAAAGCAGGCAAAAGAGAGCGAAGCCGCTGAGCAGCCTCGTAACGAAATGAACCTGGTCGAGCTGAAAAGCAAGAACATCAGGGAGCTGATGACCATCGCCAAGGCCCTCAACATTGATGGCGCCAGCGCCATGCGCAAGCAGGAACTGATCTTTGCCCTGCTTCAGGCCCAAGCGGAAATGAGCGGGCTGATTTACGGGGAAGGCGTTTTGGAAATCCTGCCTGATGGCTTCGGGTTTTTGCGCAGCCAGAATTACAATTACCTTCCCGGCCCCGACGATATCTATGTTTCACCTTCCCAGATCCGTCGTTTCAGCTTGCGCACCGGAGACAGCATCTCCGGACAGATTCGGCCGCCCAAAGACAATGAACGCTACTTTGCCCTGCTCAAGGTGGAGGCGGTCAACTATGAGGACCCCGAGGTAGCAAGGGATAAGATTCTTTTTGACAACCTCACCCCCCTCTATCCGGATCGTCGAGTCAAGTTGGAAGCGGTTGCCGACAACCTCTCCACTCGGGTCATGGATTTGCTGACGCCCATCGGCTTTGGGCAGCGCGGCCTGATCGTCGCTCAGCCTCGCACCGGTAAAACCATGCTGCTGCAGAACATTGCCAATGCGATCTCGGTAAACCACAAGGAAGCCTATCTCATTGTCCTCTTGATCGACGAGCGACCCGAAGAAGTGACCGACATGCAGCGCAACGTCCGGGCCGAGGTGGTGAGCTCGACTTTTGACGAGCCGCCTCAGCGCCACGTCCAGGTGGCGGAAATGGTCAGTGAAAAAGCCAAACGGCTCGTAGAACATAAGCGCGACGTGATCATCCTTCTGGACAGTATCACGCGTCTTGCCCGTGCCTACAACACCGTGGTCCCTCCCAGCGGGAAGATCCTCTCCGGCGGTTTGGATTCCAACGCCCTGCACCGTCCCAAGCGCTTCTTCGGCGCGGCCCGCAACGTGGAACAGGGCGGCAGCCTGACCCTGATCGCGACGGCCCTCATCGATACCGGCAGCCGCATGGATGAAGTGATCTTTGAAGAGTTCAAAGGCACCGGCAATATGGAGATCGTCCTCGACCGCAAGCTTGCCGATCGCCGCATCTTTCCGGCCATCGACATCAACAAGTCGGGGACCCGTAAAGAGGAACTGTTGATTCCGCCGGACGACCTCAACCGCATTTGGATTCTCAGGAAGCTCCTTTCACCCTTGAATCCCATCGATGCCATGGAATTTCTCCTGGACAAGATGCAGGGAACGAAAAACAACGCCGATTTCCTGGCGTCCATGAATCGCTGACCGGTCGGCGGAAGACCGACGCAAGCGCCCCTGGTGATGACGCTCAGAGCAGGAAAATGCCAGGGGAAGGAGGGCTCGGCAAAATAATGGTTGAGGAATTCTCCTAGTGGAGTATAGTAATATTTTTCAAAATGCCCAAGAACGCTTGAGGAGGAATGGGGTTCATGAAAGAAGGCATTCATCCCGCATATCACCAGACCGTTATTCGGTGTGCGTGTGGCAACGAAATAGCGACAGGGTCGACCAAGCAGGAAATCAGGGTTGAAATTTGTTCCAAGTGCCACCCCTTTTACACGGGCAAACAAAAGCTCGTCGATTCCGCCGGCCGCATCGAAAGGTTTCGCAGGAAGTACGAAAAATATCAAAATAAAGACACCTAGGATCGGTCTCCTGAACATCCTCACGAAGCTTACCGAACTCGCCCTGTTGGGCAGTCCCGGCGAATTGAAGGTGGGCCGCTACTGTTATGTTTAATCGCCTGGAAAGTGTGGAACAGAAGTATCTTGAGCTCGAGCAGGAGCTGAGCATACCTGATATTCTGGCCAATCAGAAAGAATACCAGAGGATTACCCGGGAACATGCCGAAATGGCTCCCGTGGTCGATGCCTATCGCCAGTATAAGAAATTGACCCAGCAGATCCAGGAAAACCAGGAGATGCTGAATGAAGAAGACGATCTGGAAATGCTCGAGCTCATCAAGCAGGACGTCGTTCGGTTGCGCAAAGAGCTCGATGAGGCGGAGACCGGGCTCAAACTCATGCTGGTTCCCAAGGACCCGATGGATGAGAAAAACGTCATCCTCGAAATCCGCGCCGGGACCGGCGGTGACGAAGCAGCCCTCTTCGTGGCGGATCTTTTTCGCATGTATTCCCGGTATGCAGAGCTCCGCCGGTGGAAAGTCGAGATTCTGGACGCCCATCCAACCGGCATTGGCGGGTTCAAGGAAATCATTGCCGGGATCAATGGCAAGGGCGCCTTCAGTCGGCTCAAGTATGAACGGGGGGTGCACCGGGTGCAGCGGGTGCCGGTGACCGAGAGTCAGGGGCGCATTCACACTTCGGCCGTTACCGTTGCCGTGCTTCCGGAAGCCGAAGAGGTCGATGTTTACATCGATCCCAACGACTTGCGCGTGGACGTTTTTCGCTCATCCGGACCGGGGGGCCAGAGTGTCAATACCACGGATTCCGCCGTGCGCATCACTCATGTTCCCAGTGGACTGGTGGTGATCTGTCAGGACGAAAAATCACAGTTCAAGAACAAGGCCAAGGCCTTGAAGGTCCTTCGCGCCCGGCTTCTGGATCAGATGCAGATGGAGCAGGAAGCCAAGATCGCCCAGGACCGGAAAAGCCAGGTCGGCACGGGGGACCGGAGCGAACGGATTAGGACCTATAATTTTCCTCAGAATCGCGTGTCCGACCACCGCATCAACCTCACTCTTTACCGCCTGGATGCAGTTCTCGACGGCACCCTCGACGATATTATCGATCCCCTGAACACATATTTCCAAGCAGAAGCCTTGAAGGGCCTCGCTATCGGCTGATGTGCCATCCGGTTGAACCGGCTCGGCTCATGGAACTCAAGGATGGAAGAGAAATGGACCGTTCTCAAGGTGCTCCAATGGACCACGGCGTACTTTGAACGGAAGCACGTGGAGCAGCCACGGGCCAGTGCCGAAGTCCTGCTGGCTCATGTTCTTAAGATGAAGCGGCTTCAGCTGTATCTCAACTACGATCGCCCGCTCAGTCCCACCGAACTCACCTCCTATCGGGCCACCATCCAGCGTCGAGCCGCCCGGGAACCAACTCAGTACATCACGGGCAAGCAGGAATTCTGGTCACTGGAGCTGGAAGTCACCCCGGCGGTTCTCATTCCCCGTCCCGAAACGGAACTCCTCGTGGAAAAGACTCTGGCTCTGGTCGGCAACTCCGCCAAACGGATGCTCGATCTGGGCACCGGGTCCGGAGCTGTCGCCCTGGCCCTGGCTCACGAATGCCCACACCTGCACATCACCGCCTCCGATCAATCCTATGCGGCCCTGCAGGTAGCCAGGCGCAATGCTCTGCGCCATCAATTACAGGGGCGCATTGCCTTCGTTGCCGCCGACCTGCTCAGCGGATTCGCCTCCTCCGTGGCCCCTTTCGACATCATCGTCAGCAATCCTCCTTATATCGGCGAAAATGAATTTCCCTCCCTTGCCCCGGAAATCATACAATATGAACCGCGCTCCGCTCTTCTGGCAGGGCCTCAAGGGCTCGCGGTCATCCGGCGGATTATTGATGAGGCACCGGCGTATCTGAAAAGTGATGGGGCATTGCTGCTCGAGATCGGGGCCGGACATGCGGAACTCCTTCGCGACGAATTACCGAAAGCCCATGGCTATGTTCATTTTGAATTCCATCGGGATTACTCCGGCATCGTCCGGCTGCTGCATCTGAGAAAAGCAGGTAATGGGTAATAGGTCATCGGTTATGGGTGATGCGTTTGTCCGTAACCCATCACCTATTGCCCATTACCTATTACCCATCGCCCATTACCCATCTTCTTGAGGTGTTTCTATGGATAAACTGGTAATCGAAGGCGGTATCAGGCTCGAAGGTGAAATAGCGATCAGCGGCGCCAAGAATGCCGCGCTTCCCCTCATGGCCGCAGCGTTGTTGGCCAGCGGCAAACATCGGCTGGCCAATGTTCCAAAGCTCCATGACATTCGGACCATGCAGATTCTGCTCTCCAGCATGGGCGCCCTTTGCGAACACGGCGAGCAGCTTGAAGTCGATACAACGAACATCCATCACTGCGAAGCCCCCTATGAGCTGGTGAAAACCATGAGGGCCTCCGTGCTGGTGCTCGGCCCTCTCGTTGCCCGGCACGGAAGCGCACGGGTGTCCCTGCCGGGTGGATGCGCCATTGGTGCTCGTCCGATCAACCTGCACCTCAAAGGACTGCAACAGATGGGAGCAGCCATCAAGCTCGAGCACGGCTATGTCAACGCCACGGCAAACAGGCTGCGGGGGGCGGTGGTTGATTTCGAGCAGGTCACGGTTACCGGCACCGAGAACCTCATGATGGCCGCCTCCCTTGCTGAAGGCGTGACGATCCTTCAGCATGCCGCGCAGGAGCCTGAAGTGGTGGCGCTTGCCGCGTATTTGAATAAGATGGGCGCCCACGTAAAGGGGGCCGGGACCCCGGAAATCACCGTCGAAGGGGTGAAAAAGCTCACCCCCTCAACCTTTACCGTGATACCCGACCGTATCGAAGCGGGGACCTATCTGGCGGCTGCCGGCATCACCGATGGCCATTTGACATTGACGGGTTGCTGCCCCGAGCATCTGGAGGCCGTGATTGAGAATTTGACCCGGGCGGGCCTCGAGATTCAGAGCAACGGGGACGCCATGGAAGTCCGGCGCCGGTCCGAGATCCGGAGCGTGGACACCAAGACCCAACCTTACCCCGCCTTCCCTACCGACATGCAGGCTCAACTCATGGCGCTCATGGCACTGGCCCGTGGGACCAGCCGCATTACCGAGCAGATCTTCGAGAACCGTTTCATGCATGTTCTGGAACTCAAACGACTGGGAGCGGATATCGAACTGGACGGCCGGACGGCGGTGGTACGGGGGGTACCACATTTGTCAGGCGCCCCGGTTATGGCCACGGATCTTCGCGCCTCGGCCTCCCTGGTGCTTGCCGCACTGGCAGCAGATGGCGTAACGGAAATTCACCGCATTTATCACCTCGATCGAGGCTATGAGGCCATCGAGAAGAAGCTTGCAGCGGTGGGCGCCAGGATTCGTCGTGAAAAAGCTTAGCAAGCAAACCGATGAAGATCCCCTTCTTCACCCACTTATGGCCGCGTCCTTTCTGCTGGTTGGTCATCGCCTTCGTGGCCGGGATTGTCGCAGAGCACAGCTGGCCCTCACCCCTGCCCATAACCTGGATACTGCCCGGGGTGGGTTTCCTCCTGCTGCTGTCAGGTTACGGCGTCTTTTGTCAGAGTCAGTGGGGACGAACGTCCTTGGTTCCCCTGCTTCTCCTTTTCACTCTTGGGTTCCTGGCCGGCCGCCTCGACCGGCCGGAACTTCCTGCTCCTCCCAGCCTTGAACCCTTCTTCGACCACAACCAGACCCTTTTTCTGGGAACCATCAGCTCGCCCCTTGATTTCTACCCGGACAAATCCCGTCTCACCGTGCAGTTGCAGGCGGTGCTGGAGGGTGTTCAAAGCCGGCCGGTGGCAGGAGGGGCGCTCCTCAGCCTGGGGAAGACGCAGATGACGCCGGCTGATTGGTTTCCCGGAGACCGGCTGGCATTGCGACTGAGCCTCAAGCGATTCCACAATTTCGACAACCCCGGCGGCTATGACTACGCCCGCAGTCAGGCAGAACGGGGGCTTTTCGCACGAGCTTACGTCACCGACGAGCGCTTCATGGTGAAGCTCGCGGAGGGCCCCCAAGCCCTTCCCGCATCCCTCCTGAAGGAAGTGAGGACCCGGGTGGAACGCTTCCGTCAGCGGGCCCTGGTATGGATGCAGGGCCATCTTCCACCCGACGAAGCAGCCTTCTACGCCGGCTTGCTCCTCGGCTACCAGAACCTCCTTTCCGACTCCTGGCGGGAACATCTCAGCCGAGCGGGAGTCACGCACCTGCTTTCCATCTCGGGCTTGCACCTGGGCTTGGTCGGCCTGCTGGTGTTCTGGCTGGTGCGATGGCTCATCCGCTGGGTTTGCCCTGCCCTCCTGCACCGGACGGATGATCAGCGTCTCGCCGTCCTGCCAGCGCTCTTGGCCGCCGGGACCTATGCCCTCATCGCCGGCTTCGGCGTCCCTCCCATCTGGCGCTCCATGATCATGCTCACCATTTGTTTCGGCGCGGCTTACTGGTACCTTGCCGCCGACCCTTTTTCCGTCCTGGCCGCGTCCGCTCTGCTGATCCTGCTCGTCGATCCCAACAGCCTCTGGCAGATTTCCTTTCAGTTGACCTTCCTCTGCATGTTTGCCATCTTCGTCCTCTACCCAAAGTTCGAACCGCTTCACCTTACCTCCGTCCATCCAGCCTTAGCGCGCACCAGGCTGCCGGGGAAGACCGTGGCCCTTTTCGAAGAAGCCTTCTGGCTTTCGGTGGCGGTCAACATCATGGTTCTGCCACTCACCGCGTATTATTTTCAGGGGATATCGCTCGCCGGCTTTTTTGCTAATATCATCCTGGTGCCGCTCACGGGTTTTCTGGTGCTGCCACCCGGACTGGCCAGTCTGGGGGTTTTTGCCGTGCATGAAAGTCTTGCCGTCCCGTTTCTCAAGGTCGGCGGCTTTTTCCTGGGGCTTTTCGAGGCCCAGGTCGTCTGGTTCAGCCAGCTTTCCTGGAGCTATTTCTGGGTTGGGGGCATCTCCGTGCTCGCTTTGACGGTCTGCTATGCCGTGCTGGCGCTGATGCTGAGCCCCTGGCACTGGCGAAAAAAGACTCTTGCCATCACCGCGCTGCTTATCTTCAGCCTGGTCGTGCACCTCATTCAGACTGCTCGCCCAGGTTTCGGGCAGCCGGGAAGGCTGGACGTCATTGCCCTCGACGTCGCGCAGGGGACGGCGACCCTGGTGCGCTTTCCGGGCGGGACCAGCATGCTTGTCGATGGGGGAGGCTTTTACAACGAAGCCTTCGATGTGGGAAGGGCAGTCGTGGCACCTTTTCTCCGGCACGCCGGAATTCACAGACTCGATTACGTGGTGCTCTCCCACGACCACCCCGACCATCGCAATGGCCTCCGTTTTGTGCTATCTCATTTTGACGTGGGCTGTTTCTGGGAAAGCGGGCTAACGGAAGGTCCGCGGCCAGTGACCGAACTGGCCGAAATTGCCGGGAAACGGGGGATTCCGGCAAAGTCGATCGGCGACCTCTTCGGGACCCACATCATTGACGGGTGTGAGCTCAGGGTGATGCACCCGAGCCCGGATTATCTGGCCGGCAAGTGGGACCGGCGTGGCCTGAACAACGTGTCACTGGTGCTGCAAATCACTCATGGCGGGACGAGCCTGCTCCTGCCCGGCGATATTGACCAGACCGTGGAAGAGGGGCTGTTTCGCGACTGGCGGCCGGCTGGCCAGCTTCTCCTGGTTTCCCCGCATCATGGCAGCGCGCGTTCGAATCCGGCCTGGCTCTTTGAAGCGCTGCGACCGGAAGCGGTGGTCTTTTCTTGCGGCTACGACAACCTGTTCGGGCTGCCATCAGCTGCCGTGCTGGCAGAGTGCCACAGACGAGGGATCCCCACCTATCGCACGGACTTTCTTGGGGCGATCCGGGCCACTTCCGACGGCAGACGGTGGGAGGTGGGAGCGGCAAAGGAGCAAAGGAACTGAACCCAAGAGTCCCCCCACCGTCGAGAGATGGTCATGATGTTGAGGAAAATCAAGAATCTGCTTAGACCGTTGAGCTCCACGCCCCTGCATCCTCAGTGGTTGGTCGCCCGCCATGAGGGGTACATCCGGCAGTTGGTACGGGAGGCAATCCAGGGTCCGGTGGTGCTCGACGTCGGCTGTGGAACGAAATGGTCTCAGACGCTGGTGCCCGCATCCTGCCGCTATGTGGGGTTGGACTATCCCGAAACGGCTCGATGGTACGAAGCCAAACCTCATGTCTTCGGCGACGCCCAGCATCTGCCCTTTGCCGACTGCGCCATGAACACCGTGCTCATGGTGGACGTCCTGGAACACATCCCCAATCCCCGTCAGGCACTCGGAGAAGCAGCCCGCTGCCTTGCTCCAAAGGGAACGCTGGTCCTCATTGTCCCCTTTCTCTATCCAATCCACGATGCGCCTCATGATTATCACCGCTGGACAGTGCACGGGCTGAAAACACTGGTTGGGGATTACGGATTCACCCTTGAAGCGGAAACTCACAGTGGCCATCCCTTGGAAACAGCGGCCCTTCTCGGCAATATCGCCCTGACCAAAACCGTCTTCAACTGGATCTCAAAGCGACATCCCGCCTCCCTTCTGGTGCTGCTGCTCCCCTTCTACCTCCTGGCCAGGAACTTGTGCGCCTGGCTTCTTGCCAGAATCGCCCCCGAGGATGCCATGATGCCCATCAGCTATCAGCTGGTAGCACGGAAAAACCAGGCTGGATTTCCAATGAACGAAAGAGGCTAACGGATGGAGCCTTATTTGCAGCGGCTAGCGGCGGGCCATGAGGAAGGTCTGAGCGTCGCCATGATGCCGGAAATCTCAAGAATCAAACAAGCATCCGTGCTATCGCTGCTTCTGACGGATACCGTCCAATCGCTGTCAAGCTCTCCCGCTCGAGTACCCGTTCGCTGGCAACAAGTCGGAGAATCGAGACACTCACCTTTCCAATGTCGGTGATGGGCTTAATGAGGGGGACCATCCAATATGACTGACCGGGAGGTATTGATTCCAACGACCAGGATTAGGTATAGTAAGTATGTAACTTTTGGGAACCATGAAGAGGGGCTTCCTATGGGAAGATTAGCGAGAAAGATGAATTTCCTCATCGAAGAGGCGATCTGCAAGGATCTGACCCAGCTGGTTCCTCCCGGCCAGCGGAGCCGGATTGTGAACGCAGCTTTACGCAAGGAGTTGGAGCACATTCGCAGGAGGCGCGCGGTCGAGAAGCTGATCGGGTCGTCGTCGGCCGGCGAGAAGCTCTCCACGCTGGAAATTGTCGAAGCCTTGACTCGAGACAGGAGTAGCCACTAAGTGGACCGGTACGTGATTGACGCCTCCGTGATTCTCAAGTGGGTCCTTGGTGATGACCGGGAACCCAATCAGAGCAAAGCCTTGGGTCTTTTGAACGCCTGGGTGGAGGGACGCACCGAACTGCTTGCTCCAAGCCTTTGGGAATACGAGGTGGGCAACTTCCTGGGCAGGCAATTCCCCGGACGGGCATTTGAAATGATGCAGATGCTCGGCAATCTCAAATTCTCGAGCATTCCACTGACCGAAAGTATGCACAGCCTTTGCTTCCAATGGATGGCTCAATACGGGGTGACATTCTATAACGCCTCTTATCTGGCCCTGGCGGAAGAGACTGAAAGCGTCATGGTGACGGCTGACGTGAAGTTCGCAGCGAAGATGAACCATCCTGAATCCGTCCGCCTTCTGAAGGACCTTTGAGAAGAGAGCGGGCAAGCGATCACGGCATGATCTTTAGCCGTCTGAGAGAATTGAAAATCGCTGTCCCTCAAGAATTCGCGATGGGTTTGCTCACTGCCGCCCCGAATTTCGGCAGAGGGCCTTCATCCTCAAGGGCCTCTGAGCACTCTGCCGCTCATGACGGCCCATGCCGTCGGTTCGGTGGTGATCTTCAACAACCTGCCCTACATTTAGGTCGCGGGAATTCTCGGGAAAGATGCAATATTAATGTCGGCCCTCCCGTTCAGGAGGGCCTCGCGTAAATGAACGGTTATGAGGAGCTATCAATCCTGGGGAGGCTTCTTCTTAACCCGAGAGAAGGCCATTACCATTTGACGTCCGATCTCCGTGTTGACCGGACATCTCAACCTCCATCTTGAGATTTGCCGCCAAGCCAAGATTTGTGAGGAGCCACCGTCAGGCACTCAATAGGAAAAAGGTTGTTCTGCCGTGCTTTGCGCACGCTCGAAGCCTTTACCAAGAGTGATAATAAACGCGATGCCGGACCCGGTTTGCCAGGAGACAGAACTGCAGTAATCTTTGAGCCAAGAAGGATGAGCAATTGCAGCCAGGAACAGGAGGGCAACTCCCCGAGTCACCATTGCACTATTAGATTCCGGCCTTGCCAACGCCTCCCTCTGGGTTGCCCTGTTACAGCCGAAACCTCACAGATCATAAAAACAATAATAAAAGACTAATTTGCATAAGAGAATGGGTTAGAGACGGTATCCTAATATGGGTTGGGACTGTATTATCAAGGCAGGAGATGAGTAATCTCTAAGTAGGCATAATCCAAATCCCTCAAACCACGAAGAATACAATGAGCACGAAGGCATTGCTTCGTGCTCTCTGTGGGGTGAAGCGCCGTTGATTCCGGGCCATCCTATGAACGAGGGGCGGCGGCCAGATCGGCGACAACGCCCTGGACGCTCTTGAACTCATGGTCAAACCAGGTCTTGAGGAAAGTGTTATCCGCCACCAGTTCCGGCGGGTCCCCCGGGCGGATGGGCTTTTCCATCGTATTGACTCTGGTCCGAAAAGCTTCCTCGACCGCCGTCAGCAGTTCCCTCACCGAGGTCCCGCGTCCCTGCCCCACGTTCGAAACAAGTCGCTCCTGACCCGCAATCACGTCGAGCGCCCGGATGTGAGCCAGGGCCAGGTCCATAACATAGACGTAATCTCTTACTGCTGTCCCGTCCGGGCTGGGATGATCCGTCCCAAACAGGGTAAAAGGGCCGCCGGTCTCGACCGCACGAATCAGGTTGGGCAAAACGTGGGTCTCCGGTTCATGCCGCTCGTAGATCTCCCGTTCCGGATCATTGCCAATCACATTGAAGTAGCGCAGGGCCGCGAAGTGTAGACCGATAACCGGAGCCACCGCCATGATGATCTCTTCACACTGCAGTTTGGACCGACCGTAAGGGTTCGTCGGCTCCTGAGGATGGTTTTCGCGGATGGTCCTGGTTTTGGCGTTACCGTAGGTCGCACAGGAACTGGAAAAAACCAGACTTCCGGTCCCGGCCCTTTTCATGGCCTTGAGTAACGCCACGGTCCCGCCCACGTTGTTGTCGAAGTATTCTTCCGGCAGTCTGGTGGATTCCTCCACATAGGCTTTGGCGGCAAAGTGGATCACGGCATCCACTTTAAAGGCTGTCAGGGCCCGAAAGAGAGCCTCCTCATGGCGGATATCGCCGTAAACGAAGGGGCCGAATTTCACCCATTCCGCCCATCCGTTGGAAAGATTGTCGAAGGCAATGGGGTTATGCCCGACTTTCTTGAGAAGCTTGGCAGTATGCGAGCCAATATAGCCTGCACCACCCGTCACCAGAATATTCACGTGCTCCTCCTGTTCATCACTATTCTCAGCCGATTCCCACGAGCCTTGCCCCGAGACGCCGCCACGAGGCCGTCCCGACAGGTCCTTCCTCACAGCGCTTGCATGGCACGCTTCACTCTATACTCGACAAGGATGAAAATGTTCATTTGGCTCGTGCCCTCTTTGTTGGGTTTCGTTACCACTCAACCCAACCTACGATTCTGACCATGCCCTCAACGAATAATTGCGACCACCGGTCACCGCCAGGTGATAGGGGGAGGTTTTCGCAGGGGCAGGCGGTGATAGCTGAATTTGGGATATCCCACCATCATGCTGCCAAACGCCTGATGCCCCAGAGGAAGAGCCAGGGCTTCCTGCATGGGCGGAAAGGTCGTTGCGGCAGCATTGAAGTACCCGGCCCAACAGCTCCCCAGGTCCATGCTCGTCGCCGCCAGTTCCAGGTATGCCAGGGCAATGGTGCAGGCAGCAGGCGCCATGCGGTTCCCTGCTTCCCCATGGGCGACGATCACCACCGGCGCGTCCCGCAGGATGACATCCCGCCCCTCTTCCCATCTCTGTACCAATCTGTCCATGTGCATGGGGAGTGCGACCTGGGGCATATTGGCGATCATCCAGCGCGCCCAGTCCATCACCACCGCTGCCAGCTCGCGCAACTCCTCTCGATTATCCAGGACCAGCCATTCGACACATTGGGAGTTATGCCCGGAGGGCGCATAGCGAGCCATTTCGATGAGCCGGGTGAGTTCCTCCCGCGGCACCGAACGATTCTGGTAGGCTCTTATGGAGCGGCGACTCCGCAGAAAGTGCTCGCCCTGCTCAGCACTCAAATGCCATTCCTTATGGACGGGCGGACATTGCGCGACCGGCATCTCACGGTGAGTAAGACTGCCGGTGGGGCACACCGCCACACAATGGCCGCAACGCACGCACAACTCATCGGCCCCCGCCACGGGGGTCGGATGGCCGCCTTTCTCAAAGCCAATAATCCCCATGGGGCAGACGGCCGCACAGATGCCGTCCTGCTGACACGATTGTTGCTCGACTTCGAATAGCTCCATATGCATCCTCCCCAAGAAGTCCCGGTTCCACTGTGCTCATTCTTCACAGCGAAGTATCCCCCTCGCCATCCCCCCAAGCCAGGCGTCCGCATGAAAAGACTCAAACATGGGGCATTGCCCCATGGCGTTAGTCCGTGAGAACGATCCATTATTGTGATATGCATTCTACTGTTATGCCCGCTTCAACACAACTTGTTTGAAAATAACGTCTGGACGACCCTGGCCAGCCTATGAAGAAGCTCATGGCACATAACCTCAGTTCTCGCATCCTGCTGCTCAATCCCCCGGTGGTCAAGCCTTCCGAACCACCTGCCGGCCTTGCCCGCCTCGCAGGCGCGCTGCATCAGCATGGCCTGCACTGCACCATCGTGGACCTCAATCTCGAAGGATTGTTCCACCTGCTGCACACTCCTCGCATGGCCGACGACCGGTGGACTCAGCGGGCGCTTCGCAGCCTTCCGAAGAACCTCCGCGCCATAAGGGATTCGGCGCTGTATCGCCACGTCGATCGTTACCGGCGTGCGGTCATGGATCTGAACCGGGTATTGGAAACATCGTCGCCAAATCCCAAGGTTCACCTCAGCCTGGCAAATTACCAGCACGATGAGCTTTCGCCCGTGAGAAGCAGGGACCTCCTGCGAGCGGCTGAAGTTCCCGAAGAAAATCCCTTCTTCCCCTACTTTCAAGAGCGCCTGGAGTCGACGATCGCGCATGAGAACCCGACCGTAACCGGAGTGTCCCTGAACTATCTCAGCCAGGCGCTTTGTACCTTTGCCCTGCTCGGGTGGCTGCGGCGCACATGCCCCGACGTGACGCTGGTTTTGGGAGGGGGGCTGGTGACGTCCTGGTTGCGCAACCCCACCTGGCGGAATCCCTTCATCGGCCTGGTGGATCATCTGGTAGCGGGAGCAGGAGAGTCGGCGCTGCTCGACATCGTTGGCACCCACAATATCGAACACCAGCATTTCATGCCACATTACGACTTCGCGCCAATCCCACTCGCCACGCATCACTCATCACCCACCACCCAACCCGCGTCACTCAGCACCCAGCACCCAGCACCCTTCACTCTTCACTCTTCACTCTTCACTCTTCATTCCCCCTACCTTTCCCCCGGCTTCGTTCTTCCCTACAGCGCCTCGACCGGCTGCTACTGGAATCGGTGTGCTTTCTGCCCCGAGCGGGCTGAGGGCAGCCCTTACGTGCCAATCCCAGTCAATCGCGTGGTAACGGAACTCCAGCATCTTGTCAGAACAACAGATCCGGTGCTGGTGCACTTCCTCGATAACACCCTGAGCCCACGGTTGCTGAAAGCCCTTGTGGACCGTCCGCCGGGAGTCCCCTGGTACGGCTTTGCCAGGATCACCGAGCATTTTGTCAGCCGTGATTTTTGCACCGCACTGAAGCGTTCCGGGTGCATCATGCTGCAGGTCGGCATTGAATCAGGCGATCAACAGGTACTGGATCAGGAGTGCAAAGGCATCGAACTGGAGGTGGTATCGCGGGCACTTGAGAATTTGAAGACGGCAGGAATCGCAACCTATGTTTATCTACTTTTCGGGACTCCCCCCGAGAGTCTCCTCGAAGCTCGAAAAACCCTGGCGTTTACGGTAAAGCACGCTGAGGAAATCGCCTTTCTCAATCTGGCGATCTTCAATCTCCCTATCTATGGGCCGGAAGCCCGCGAATTGAATACGAGGCTGCACTACGAGGGCGATCTCTCCCTGTATGTGGACTTTGACCATCCCCGAGGCTGGCACCGGGTTCGAGTGAGACAGTTCCTCGACAAGGAATTCAAGCGGCACCCCGCCGTAGCCTCCATTATTCGCAGAGATCCCCCCTTTTTCACCTCCAATCACGCGCCCTTTCTTATCTCTGGGGGGGCCGATCCTGCAATTTAACACCACCCCCAATGATTCGATATTCGATATTTGTGGAGCCTATTGCAAAAGTCCTTCAGGGCGTCATTCCGGCAGGGTTTTTGGGACGGAATCCAGGCATTAAAGTTCCTGGACCCCGACTAGAAGCATGCCGGGGTGACGGAATTTGAGACTTTTGCACGAGGCCTTGTTTTTCTTTCATATTCTTGTGCCTTCGCGCCCCACCCCAAAGCTGATGCCCACGGAGATCGCCGTGTGCACGAGCGCGGAATCCGGAGGCACCAAAGCTTGCCTGCCCATCACTCGTTCGATGGGAACGGCTACCATTTTGCCGCCTTGCATCGCCACCATTTGATTGAAGACACCTTCCATGGCAAGGGCCACCGCTTTCACCGCGAGCTGGGTGGCCAGCAGCCGGTCGGCCGGCGTGGGCGTCCCGCCGCGCTGAACGTGGCCCAGGATGGCGACACGGCACTCAATGCCGGTGGCCTCCTCGACCTGGCTGGCAATGAGATGGCTGATGCCACCGAGCCGGATGGGGTCGGGACTGTCGGCGACCACGCGCTGGACCGTCTGAGTACCACCGATGGGTCTGGCACCTTCGGCCACCACGATGATGCTGAAGCGCTTGCCGAGACGGCTTCGCCGGCGTACGACGCTGATCACTTCCTTAATATCGTAGGGAATTTCCGGAATGAGGATCATGTCCGCGCCGCCGGCAATACCGGACTCCAGCGCCAGCCAGCCGGCGTTTCGGCCCATAACCTCCACCAGCATCACGCGGTGGTGGGACTGGGCCGTGGTGTGCACCCGATCCAGGGCTTCGGTGGCAATCATTCGGGCCGTATCGAACCCGAACGTGATTTCGGTTTCCATCAGATCTTTGTCGATAGTCTTGGGAAGACCGATGACGCGGACCCCTTTTTCGGCCATCATGCCGGCAATGGTCATGGTACCATCACCCCCGACGCAGATCAGGGCATCAAAACCCAAGTCCTCATAAAGCTCGAGGCATTGGTCGGAAACGTCGACCTTGCGGGCGGTCTCACCCTCACCCACGCTGTGCGCGAAAGGATTCGCTTTGTTGTCCGAGCCCAGGATGGTGCCGCCCTGCGTGAGAATGCCGGCGATCATGTCCGAGGTCAGAAACACAAATCTCTTCTCGATCATTCCCAGGAACCCGTCATAAAAGCCGACAACCTCCATATTATATTCGTTGATGGCACACTTGGTGACCCCTCTGATCACAGCATTGAGCCCCGGGCAATCACCACCGCCGGTGAGAATCCCTATCCGTTTCTTGGCCATCTTCCCCTTCTCCTTCTTTCAGAAAAGAGTCACCGCCGCGCTCTCAACGGTCTACACGCAAGATTCCCGCAAGGCAGAGCGGACCGAGACGGTGGACCTTGATGGAACTGAAGCGGTAGCACAGATCAAAAGCCTTGCAGAGATTCATCCCTTCTTCCGATAAGGTAGTTGATCATGCTCTGTCTTGTCAAAAGAGATCTTCTGCGGCAGCTGCAGATTTGTTATGCATAGACCTCCGGGACAGCGGATTGAGCTTCGGATGAACAGGACCCAACCTTCCGAGGGTTTGCCACAAACTATGAAATTCCTTCTGCCCCTGCACAGGAAGCTGTTTTTGAGCCATTTCCTGGCCCTGCTCGTGGTCTGCGGCACCATTGGCACCTACATCTATCTCAGCGCCGTGGAGAACCTCAAAACAAGTCTTCAGAGCCGTTTGAAGAACAGTGCCGCCCTTCTCAGCGAGATACTCGATGCCGCCAGGCTGGACGAAATCCAGGGGGAAGCCGCTCAAACACTGCCCGCCTATCAGGAAGATCTGGATTTGCTGCGGGCTTTTCGGCGTTCCAATCCTGATATTGCCTATCTCTATGTCATGCGACGGGTTGCGGATCGCGTTTATTTTGTTCTCGACTCCGACGAAACCGACAGGCAGGCGCTGCCCGGCCGCGAGTACGTGGAATCCGTACCCGCCATGTTGGAAGGCTTTTCCCATCCCTCCGTGGACGACGACATCGTCACCGATGAATGGGGAGCCACCCTTTCAGGGTACGCACCCGTAAAAAACGGAGAGGGGCGTTACCTCATCGGCATCGACATGGATGCCACCCAGGTTGCCAAGAAGTTTCAAAACCTCCATTTTTCCGCGCTGACGGCACTGCTCCTCGGTGTGGTTCTGGCTGTTTTCCTCAGCCGTTTCCTGGCCGCGCAAGTGACTACCCGCATCAGACTCTTGATCCGGCGCTGTCAGGCTATCGCGGAAGGTGAACTCGAGGGCCAGGTGGCACCTGGCCAAGGTGACGAATTGGATGCTCTCATCAGGACGATCAACACCATGTCAACCCGGCTCGCGGAGAGCCTCGAACATCGCCGGCAGGCTCAGGAGGCGCTCAGACTCGCCAATGAGGACCTCGAAATGCGCATCAGGGAGCGGACCAGGGACCTCGAGGAGGCCAACCGCAAGCTTCACCGGGAAATCGAGATCCACAACGAGACGATGGGGGCTTTGCGGGTAAGCGAGGAACGCTACCGCGAGCTTGCTGATCTCTTGCCGCAACCCGTGTTTGAAGCGGATACCAACGGCTGTCTCTCCTTTCTCAACCGGGCTGCGTTTGATGCTTTTGGATACGTTTGGCGGGACATCGAGGATGGTTTGAGCCTCCAGAGAATTTTCGCCGGCGAGGAAGTGGCCCAGCTTCTCCTGGCTTCTTCCCCAGGGACTGACGGCGACAGGGTGGATTCCGCTGAACTGACGGCAAGGCGGAAAGATGGCAGCCCTTTTCCCGTCCTGGTGTACACGAGCCCCATCATGAATGAAGATCGACACGAGGGTTTGCGGGGTATCGTCATTGACATATCGGAGCACAAGTTCATGGAGGGAGAGCTCCTCAAGGCTCAGAAGCTGGAATCCATTGGGATCCTGGCGGGCGGCATTGCCCACGACTTCAACAACCTGTTGACCGCCATTCTCGGTAACATCTCCCTGGCTCACAGCCTCGTCGGTTCCGAGTCCAGGCTGAGCAAGCTCATGAACGATGCCGAAAAAGCGTCACTCCAGGCCAGAAACCTTACCCGGCAATTGATTTCTCTCGTCGATGACGGCGCCCCCTTGAAGTGCACCTCGGCAATCGGCGAATTTATCAGAGATGCTGCACAACTCGCTCTGAGCGGTTCCAACGTGAAGTGCCATTTTCACCTGGCTGAGAATCTCTGGCCGCTGTATTGCGATCCCGGGCAGATTCATCAACTGGCGGCCAGTCTGGTCATGAACGCCAAGGATTTCATGCCCGAGGGCGGCATGGTCGAAATTGGCGCAGCAAACCTTGAGGTGGCGCCAGGCGAAGTCCCCTCCCTCAAACCGGGCCGCTATGTCAAGCTCAGCATCAAGGATCACGGCGTGGGAATTGCGGCAAAGGACCTGCCGAAAGTCTTCGACCCCTATTTCAGCACCAAGGAAAGGGGCACCCAGAAAGGGATGGGGCTGGGACTCACGATTGCCTATGCCATCATCAAGCGACACGAGGGACATATCAGCATCCAGTCGACCCCAGGGATGGGAACCGAGGTCCAGGTGTATCTCCCCGCTTCCGCGGAAAAGCCCCCGGAGGCGCCCAGACCCTCCGAGAGTCCATTACCTTCCGTCAAGGGGAGGATACTCTACATGGATGACGACGATATGGTCCGGAACCTGACCCAGGAGATGCTCCACTACATCGGCTATGAGGTCCAGGTGGCTCGTGACGGTGCCGAGGCGATTCAACGCTATCAGGAAGCAAGGGCCAGGCGGCTGCCTTTCGATTTGGTCATCCTCGACTTGACCGTCCGCGCCGGCATGGGAGCAAAGGAAACCATAAAAGCCCTCCAGAAAACCGACGCCTCCGTAAGAGCGGTGGTTGCCAGTGGTTATGCCGACGATCCCGTCGTCGCCGCATACGCCGAGCACGGTTTCGTAGGGGCCGTCACCAAGCCCTATCAGTTGGAAAAACTGGGTGAAGTCTTGCGGGCGTTGATTCAGGGACCCACGGGCTGACGCCATGAGCAATTTCATCATACGGAGCGACCTGCGGCCGACAGGGGACCAGCCCCGGGCCATCGCCAGGCTCACTGCCGCCCTTGAAGAAGGAGTCAAGGAACAGACCCTCCTGGGCGTCACCGGTTCCGGGAAGACTTTCACCATGGCCCAGGTGATTGCGCAGACCCAAAAACCAACCCTGGTCGTTGCCCCGAACAAAACCCTCGCCGCGCAACTCTACGGGGAGTTCAAAAGCTACTTCCCGGAAAACGCGGTTGAGTATTTTGTGTCTTACTACGACTACTACCAGCCCGAAGCTTATGTACCCAGGACCGACACCTACATCGCCAAAGACGCCTCCGTCAACGAAACCATCGACAAGATGCGTCATTCCGCAACCCGGTCGGTACTCGAACGGCGCGATGTCATCGTCGTCGCCAGTGTCTCCTGTATTTATGGCCTGGGCTCGCCGGAGACCTACCGGGAAATGCTCCTCCAGCTCACCGTGAACATGGAGATCCCGCGCGAACAGGTGTTTCGCAAGTTGGTGGATATTCAATATCAGCGCAACGACACGGATTTTCACCGGGGCGTTTTCCGGGTGCGGGGAGATGTCCTGGAAATCTTCCCGAGCCATGAAGAAGACCGGGCCATTCGCGTGGAATTCTTCGGGGATGAAATCGACAGTATCAAAGAGATCGATCCTCTGACCGGCAGGGGCCTGCAGGCCCTGAAAAGCGTTGCCATCTACCCCGGCACCCACTATGTCACCACGCGGGGAAACCTGGAGCGCGCCATCGCAGCCATCCAGCACGAACTCGCTCAGCGTCTCGAGGCTTTCCATCGAGAGGGCCGGTTGGTTGAGGCGCAGCGTCTGGACGAACGTACTCGTTTGGACCTCGAAATGTTGCTGGAGCTGGGCTACTGCACGGGCATCGAAAACTACTCGAGGCATCTGGACGGACGAGAACCCGGTACCCCTCCGGCAACCCTCATCGAATACCTCCCGGACGATTGGCTGCTCTTCCTGGACGAAAGCCACATCACTGTGCCGCAGCTGCGGGGCATGTACCGCGGCGACCGCGCCCGCAAGGAAACCCTCGTACGCTACGGCTTCAGACTGCCGTCCGCCCTCGACAACCGGCCGCTCTCCTTTGAAGAATTCCGCCGCAAGATCAATCAGGTCATCTATGTCTCCGCTACTCCCGGCCCCTATGAACTGGAGCGGTCAGGAAACCATCTGGTGGAGCAGATCATTCGCCCTACCGGGCTCATGGATCCCTGGATTGAAGTGCGTTCCGCCAATCATCAGGTGGACGACCTCATCGGCGAGATTCGCAAGCAGGTCAAGGGCGGCACCCGCGTCCTGGTCACCACCCTGGCGAAACGCATGGCGGAGGACCTGACCGAGTATCTGACCACGCTGAACATCCGCGTCCGTTACCTGCATTCCGATGTGGAAACCCTGGAACGGATCGAGCTCGTGAGAGACCTGAGGCTGGGCGAATACGATGTGTTGGTGGGCATCAATCTGCTCCGGGAAGGACTCGACCTTCCCGAGGTCTCCCTGGTGGCGGTCCTCGATGCCGACAACGAGGGGTTTCTGCGCTCTGAGCGTTCCCTCGTCCAGACGGCGGGACGGGCCGCCCGTAATGTGAAAGGCATGGTTATTTTCTACGCCAACCGGATCACCGAATCGATGCGCCGGGCCATCGATGAAACCGAACGCCGCCGACAGCTTCAGCTGGCCTACAACCTCAAACACGGCATCACCCCCCAGACCGTGCGCAAGGACATCACCGATATCCTGGCCGACTACAAAGAGCAGCTTGAAGTCGTTCCTTTTGATGTCATGATGGAACCCCAGGAATTGCTGGAACTCAGGAAATCCGGACTGGATCCGGTGGAGCAGCTGCAGCGGTTGGAAAAAGCCATGAGAGAGGCTGCGGCACAACTCGAATTCGAGAAGGCGGCAAGGCTGCGCGACCAGATCAAGCGCCTGCGCGAGGAGCAACTGATGGTGGGTTAGTGAACAGTGATCAGTGGTCAATGGTCAGTGCGCAGGGTGGGTTAGGCGCGTCTTTTTGCGCCGTAACCCACCGAAAGCTTGTGTTGGGTTTCGCTACCGCTCTACCCAACCTACAGCTGGCCAATGACCAGCGTCCATGGGACCCTGCTCACTGACCACGGGATGTTATGTCAGAGCGCTCAGAAGAGGACCGAAGTGCGTATTATAGCGTCGGCGGAAGGCTCGCCAGTCGGTGTAGTGTTCCTGGGTTCCGTACTGCTCAACGGCGTAGGTTGCCGCAACGACGCCCATCTGACAGCAGATGTCCCACTCTATCCCCATGCTCCTCCCCTTGAGCAGGCCGGCCCGGAAGGCGTCTCCTGCTCCCGTCGGATCTCGTACTTCAGCGACGGGAACGGCAGGGATGAGGAGTTTTTCCCCCTGCATATCGAGAGTCACCCCATCCGGCCCGAGGGTCGTGATGACGACCTCCACATGTTGGTAAAGAGTCTTCATGGGCCATTCCACCAGTTGCAGAAACTGGGAAAGCTCATAGTCATTGGAAATGAAGCAGAGAGCACCGCTGACCGCATCCCGCAGTTCATCACGGTCCCAGGTATTGAGACTCTGACCGGGATCAAAGAAGAACGGCACGCCTGCAACGCGAGCCTTGCCGGCAAAGGCCATCATGTCGCGCTTATTGCCAGGCGCAATGAAAACGATGGCTCCGCGGGTTATGCCATCCAGGGGGGGCAGATCGGCATCAAACGCCATGGCGCCCGGATTGAAAGCGGTAATCTGGTTGTCGTCCTGGTCGGTCGTGATATAGGCACCCGCAGTCAGGACTCCGGAGACCTCCTTGATCCAGCGGTCGGGCAGCTGGTTCTTGGCCAGCCACTCCGCATAACGTGCAAAGTCCTCGCCCACCGCGGCCACGATATACGGTCGCTCTTCCAGCAGGGCAAGGGTATAGGCAATGTTACCCGCCGTTCCTCCAAATTTCTCGATGAGTCCGCTGATGTTAAAACAGACATTGAGAACATGGATCTTATCTGGCAGAATATGGTCGGCGAAACGCCCAGGAAAGTCCATGATGCGGTCATAAGCCAGGGACCCCGAGATGAAAATTCGCATCTTCCCTTTGTTCCTTTCTGTGAGTGCCGCCAAGTCGAAGCATGCTCGAAGCCCGGACAGCTCATTCAGCCATTCCAATCGCTGTCCTCTATACTAAAAACTCTCGAAGCGGCAAAGCCAAAAAAAGGATGAAAAAGATGAGGTTTCGATTTCTGACCCATCGGATCATTTCCCCGGCCCTGTTGATCTCACTCTCGCTCCTGATGACTTGGGCGTGCGCATGGGGTGGACCGCTCAGAATCAATATAAACGACGGAAGGTCCATCGAAGTCCCTTATTATTGGGAAGAAAGCGGTGAGGTCAGATTTGAGTTCGCCGGGGGCATTGCCGGCTTTCCCAAAGCTCAGGTGAGCTCGATCCAGGAAGTGTTGACGGCAAAGGAGTTCGACCCTGAGGTCCTGATCGAAGTTCCCAGGGAGGGTCCCGAGGCCGATCCCACCAAAAAGCTCAAAGAGTTTGTGGCCAAACAGTTGCCCCCCACGCCCAACTACCAGGCCCTCGGCCCTGAAGAGAGTCTGCAGATCCTCCAGGCGGAGAGCCTTACCAAGAGGGGCGCCGGAGCTTCCCAGGAAGTGGTTCATGGACCCCAGTTTAATCATGAGACCGGTTTCTCGGAGCTTGTTCGCATCCAGGGAAACGGCGTCCTCCTGGTCATGCAGAATGTGCTCAGCAGCCGGACAAGTCTGAAGGATCAGGCTTTTTCTCTGATCGTTTATGATGGCGAAGGCAATGTCCTGCAAAGAAAGCCCTGTGAAATCCACCCAATTGAAATTGATCGGAAGGAGACGAAGCAACAGACCCCCCCCGGCTACCTCTTCGCCGTGATCGCTTCGATCAAGCCTGACCCCAGGATCAAACGCTTCGAGATCGTATCCGCGCGACGGTAATTGGCTTTTGGCTCTTGGCTTTTGGCTCTTCGCTCTTGGCTCATAGGTCCACACCTCCTGGGGTGCACGCTGGCATGACACCGCTTCAGGCCTCTCCCTCCACCCCCTACCCTTCATTACTCTTCACCTTTCACTTTTTACTCTTCACCTTTCACCGTCAGTACCACCACCGTCGCACCCCACCCTCCCCCGGAGGCCTCAGGTTGGCGCAAACTGGCAACCAGCGGGTGTTTTTTCAGCATGGCATGGACGCGTTGCCGAAGCACCCCCTGACCTTTGCCATGGATGATCCGGACTTCGCGAAAGCCTTTTTCATGGGCCGCCTGGAGGTAATCATCCAGCAAAGGCTCAACCTCTCGGGGCTGGAAGGGGTGCAAGTCAAGCGTGTCCTCGATGGGCAGGATCACCACTGCTTCAGGGTCGTCGGCCGGCATTGCTCACTCCTTCCGCTACCTGGGTGATAAGGCCCGCACAGATGGCAGCACCATCGCTGCGTATCCTTGGGGTGCGGCGGGGCTGCCTGGCGAGCTCCTGGAGCGCCTTTTGCCAGGAACCGGCGTAGAGATCGCGGGAGGGAAGATACACATTGGGCAAATGCTCTTGAATGGCTTCCACCAGGATAGCGTATTCGCGAAAGGGACCGCGGTCGGTATAAACCATGGGCGTGCCATGAACCAGACAGTCTGCAACAATGCCATAGCCAGGCTTGGTGATCACTCCTTCCATGGCCGCGACAACGTCCGTATAGGCCAGCTCCAGGGCATCCAGGGACCGGGCGTTGGCAAACTCAAATGCCAGCGGGTACTTGAAGAAAAAGACAGCGTTCTTAATGGCGGCAAGTCTTTTGAGGGCACTCTCCTCAAGGTCGAGATCAGAGAAGGCAAGGAGATAGTGTTTCTTTTCCGGGTCCCACTCGATGAGTCGGCGCGTCTGTTCAATGTCCAGCTCCGCCTTTCGGGCTACCAGCGGCACTTCCCACCGGTTGGGACACGAGGAGCAATCCCCGTGCAGGGGCAACTGAAGCAGCAGGTCGCAGTGTTGGTAACCCTCCTTGATCCAGGTTATGATCGACCGCCATGACGGCTCCGTTCGTGCATAGTCGGCATAAATCCAGTCCCAGGTGAAGTTGCCAAGACCGATGCCCGGTATGTCACAGCGCGAAGCAGCATGGAAAGGCAGGAAGGCAATATCGGAGACCAGGGCCTCGATCCCTTCGTTCCTGAGAAAACGCACTTCTTCCGCAATCAAGCTTTCGCTTTCGCGGAATAGGGCACCCAAGGCTTCCCGAGTGGCGTTCAGGTCAAACCGGAGACTGTCCTTCTGCACCAGCCCCACATCCAGCCGCTTTCTCCTGAACGGCAGCAAGCTTCCCACTCGCTGCTCGACCAGGAACTCAGCGATATCAGAAACCACGGTGATTTCGAGCTTGGGGTTCTGCCACAGCAGGTGCCTGATAACCTCGAGGGAGCGCACCGCATGCCCGAAACCGTGGGGAGTGATATAATATGCCAACTTTTCCATGAGCAGGACATTCCTCTCATTGCCGGTAAGCTATAGCCAACGAGTCAGAAATAGGATAGATTAGAAACACTTTTTCCTGATTCACGATCTTTTCCGCCGTCCTCAGCGTGCGAAGGCAACCAGGAGTGTCACCGCCATGGATTCCTTAGTCGTCACCTTTCGCCCTGAAGGCACGAAAATCGAAGCACGACCGGGTGAAACCATTCTTGATCTTCTATCCTACGCGGGACTTGACATCAATAACCAGTGTGGAGGGGAAGGGGTCTGCGGCAAGTGTCGGGTCAAGATTACGCGCGGCAGAGTGAGGTTTTCAAGCCAGCATCTTGGTTTTCTTACCAAGAAGGAACTCGAGGCGGGATTTGTACTGGCCTGTCAAGCGGAGCTGCTGAACGAAGACATCGAAATCTGGATCCCCCCCGAGTCGCGGCAGGACGACCTGCAGATCCTCACACAATATGACGTCTCCATCGACTGGGGCAGGACCGTCACGGACCTGCCCACAGGACGAAAACCGGGGCTGGCGGCGGGAAAGATCCTGCATTATGAAGCCCCAAGCCCCTTCGACGAAGGCCCGGAAGTCCCAGGAGCTCGCCCCCTCCAGCCCCTCTGCCAGAAGTTCTATCTCGAACTCCCCCTGCCAAGTCTGACCGACACCCTTTCCGATCTCGACCGCATCTATCGTCAACTTCGCAAGCAGATCGTGCCCTTCCGGGCCCTCCGGATGCAGGCCCATTTTTCATGCCTGTGGGGCCTTCCGGCGAAGCTTCGCCATCATCGCTGGCAAGTGACGGCCACGGTTCATTTGCGCGACGCTGAGGTCTACGATATTCGCTGCATCGAGGGCGGGAATACCAGCCCCAGGAACTTTGGCGTGGCCATCGATGTCGGCACCACCACCATCGCAGCCCAACTGGTGGACTTGAACACGGGTACCGTGGTAGGGGTGGAAGCCAGCCAGAACCGCCAGGCCCATTATGGTGAGGACGTCATTTCGCGAATGATCGTTGCCTGCAGCCATGGGGGGCTGGCCTCGCTCACCGAGGCTGTGAACGCCACCATCAATATGCTTGTCGACGACCTGGTGCACCATGCCGGGGTCCAACATCACGACATCCACTGCTTTGTTGCCGCGGGCAACACGACCATGACTCACCTCCTCCTGGGCCTTGACCCACGCCATATTCGCATGGAACCCTACTTGGCCACCGCCAGCCGGTTTCCTTCCTTTCAAACCGCAGAACTCGGCTGGCATGCCCATTCCCAGGCCATCCTGCACTGCATGCCCTGCGTGAGCAGTTATGTGGGAGGCGACATCACCGCCGGCGTTCTCGCCTGCGGCATGAATGACCAGCCGCAGGTCAGCGCCCTCATCGATGTCGGCACCAACGGCGAAATCGTGATCGGGAATCAGGAATGGATGGTATGCTGTTCCTGCTCCGCCGGCCCTGCTTTTGAAGGTGGTGGCGTAAAATGTGGGATGAGAGCCATGGGCGGAGCGATTGAAAAAGTGAGGATCCAGGGTGCCAGGACCATCTACTGGACTGTTGGAGGAGCCAGAGCGCGAGGGATCTGCGGTTCCGGACTGGTTGACGCCATCGCGGAACTGGTAGCCGAACAGATCATTGATCAAAGTGGCAAGTTCATCCGCTATGATCATCCACGGGTTCGCGTGGTTGATGAAGTCGCCGAGTTCGTTCTGGCCCAGCCTGCGGAGACGGCAACCGGGGAAGCGGTCGTCGTTACCGAAGACGACATCGGCAACCTGATAAAGAGCAAGGGGGCCGTGCTGGCCGCCATGAAGGTACTCCTCGAAAACCTCCAACTCTCATTCGACGAACTCGAAGCGCTTCATGTGGCAGGCGGCTTTGGCTCCCACCTGGATATTGACAGGGCTATCTTCATCGGGCTTCTACCGGACATCCCCCGAGAACGTATTCGCTTCATCGGCAACAGCTCCCTTGCGGGAGCAAGGCTCGCGCTGCTCTCCACGGATGGCTTCCACCATGCCGAAAAAATCGCCAGTCAGATGACCTACTTTGAACTCTCGATCCATCCCGAATTCATGAACGAGTTTGTGGCTGCCCTGTTCCTGCCTCATACCCAAATAGAGCTGTTTCCTTCGGCACGGGAGCACTTGCAACGGAGGCGCAGACATGCCTGATCCTCCCGCCACCTTGCCTGGTCCTCATCCCAAACCCCACATCCGAAATCCGCAATCCGAAACCCGAAATCCTTTTCAGGTCATCTTCTTCGATCTTGCGCAAACTTTGGTGACCACCGGCGCCCAATCCCCCCGGAGGCTGGTGGCCTCAAAGCTGGCCCTCTCCGAAAAGGAAGCGAAGAGAGTGGGACGGTTGATGATGACCGATCCGGCCCTCGATCCTTCCTCCCTGGCTCAAGTCTTGAAAGGGGTCCTGCCTGGTTACGACCTGAGCCGGCTCGAACAGGTGTTGACAGAGGTCTGGGAAGATCAGCACCGAAGGGTGCAGGCAATCGATGGCGCCCTATCCGTGTTGGCAACCCTGAAGGCAAAGGGGTTCAAGCTGGGTTTGCTCTCCAACACCTGGCATCCTCTGTATTCGAGCTTTCTCGGAAAATGCCCGGAGATGGCTGGACTTCTGGACTACGCCATCTTGAGCTATCGTCTGGGATGGAAGAAACCCTGCCGGGAGATCTTTCAGTTCGCCCTCGCGCAAGCCGACGCTCCGGCGGAGCAATGCTGGATGATCGGGGATTGCTACGAACTGGATATTGAACCGGCCCTGATGGCCGGCATGCGTACCGCCTGGGTCCTTCACAGTCCGGAAAAGGAACGCCCCATGCTGGCACAGGTCCTGCGAGGCGAAAAACCTCTGCCGGACTGGACCGTTACCCATTTGAAGGAAATCCTGCCTTGCTTCTTGCAGAAAGGACCGTCATGACCTTCATCCTTCTTTTACTGGCCATCCCTCTGGGTGTAAGCGTTTTGACCTATGCCTTCTTCTGGTATGAAACCGCCAGCAGCCAACATCGACAATACCTGGCCAACCTTACCCATGGAAAGCCGGGCAGGCTGTTACTGAAAGGCATCCTGTCCTCTTATCTCAGCCTCTTGCTCACCGTCCTGCTCTACCCTACCAGCTTCTGGCAGCGACGACGGCAGCCCGACGTCGTGGAGGCTTGTTCCCGCCCACCCGTCATCCTTGTCCACGGGCTTTATCACAATGTCAGTGCCTGGACTCTCTATCGGCGATGGTTGCAGGGTGCCGGTTTTTCGAACATATATCTCCTGGGTTACAGCAGCTGGAACCAGGCCTTTCCGGCCCTGATCACGAAGCTGGAAGAACTGCTTACCGAGGTGCGCAAGCACTTCCCAGACCGCCCGCCGGTGCTGATTGGCCACAGCCTGGGCGGCCTCCTTGGCCGAGCCTGCACCCAGTCATGGGACGGTCCCATCAAGCTGGCCGGCGTGATCACCCTGGGAACCCCGCACCGGGGGAGCAAACTGGCCGCATTCGGGTTGGGAAAACTGGCCCGGAGCCTGCTCTATCGGGGTCCCCTCATTGACACCCTGGAAGCGGGGAAGGGCAGGCCAGGCATTCCCTGCATTGCCCTGTACTCCCCCATCGACAACATGGTGCTACCCCATCACGCCCTGCAAGCCACCGAATCCGGCTGGGTTCACCAGGAGACCGTCCCTCTGAGCCACGTAGCCATGCTCTATCATCGACCGACAGCCATGCTGGTGGTCGAGTACTTGAAATCCATGGGCAACACCTGAGTCGTGCCGTCCGATGTCAGGTTTCTAGCGCGGCGGTATCCCGCAAACGCACGCACCCGACGGCTGTTCGTAGAGCGCGTTGATCCTCTCGAGGCAGGCATTCTTCTCATCCACAACCAGAAGATCGTTCTTCACCATAAATGACAGGATCTGGGCCGAGATCAATTGGGGTGAATGTTCTGCGGTCTTCACCACCACCTCCGGACAGAGGGGCGGTTCATAAGGATCATCGATGCCGGTAAAGCCTTTCAATTCACCTCGCCGGGCTTTCTGGTAGAGGCCCTTCGGGTCCCTTTCCTCGCAAACCTCGACGGGAGTATCGACAAAGATCTCAACAAAATGCAGTCCCGCTGCCCGATGCAGGTCTCGGGCCAGGTCTCGTTCTCTGCGATAGGGGGAAATGAAACTGGTCATCGTGATGACACCGGCGTCAGCAAATAGCTTGGCCACTTCGCCAATGCGCCGGATATTTTCTTCCCGGTCCTGTGCCGAAAAACCCAGGTTCTTATTGAGCCCATGGCGTACATTGTCGCCATCGAGGACATAAGCCAGATATCCAAGGCTGATCAGCTCATGTTCGAGGGTGAAAGCCGTGGTGCTCTTGCCGGAAGAAGGCAGCCCGGTAAACCAGATGGTGCATCCTTTTTGTCTGAGCAGTCGTTCGCGGTCCTTCCGATCAACATGAGTGCTGTGCCAGGTGATATTCGTTGCTTTGATGGTGGTCATTGTTCCTCCGGATGTGATGGTCTTATGATGTTCAGTCAGAACAGACGTCCTCATGAATGCCTTTGCCTCTTACACGCATTCTATCATCTTCCTTTCTCAAAGCACAAGGGGCCCCCTGGGGACGCAGTGCAAAGCTGCCTTGACAGGGTGGGCGAAGGTGAACTACGCTTGCGGGCGGATTTGAGGTGGATCACCATGGCAGATTTCACAATGAATTCATCGCTCTCCGTGAAGACACTCAAGGACTTCGTTGCCCAGGGGATTGTCGTTTGTCCGGAAAGCAAGCAGAGACTCTCCTACTGTAACGTCGCGGAGCTGAATGACCAGAGCTTGAGAGGCCAAGCGTTTGGTACGGCAATTCCGGCGGTATTAAAACTCTTTGAGAAGACTCCCACTGTGCTTCTTCGGGAAGATGCCCAACGCGCCTATCCTGTCGTGGATGGCATTCCGGTGCTCCTGGTCCCGGAAATGTTTACCAGAACGGGTTTTCGGTGTGACGTCAGCCTGGCACAACCCAAGTACGCGGAAGCTTACAAAGAGATCAAGGGCTATAATGAGATTGCTCTGAACGAACTGGAGAACATCCGGACCTCCGACGACTACCACCGGATTGAAGCCATCCGCCGGGCCCCGGAGCAAGAACGCTTGTGCTTTCCTCATCCCTGGGAAATATGGTTGGACGCCGTCTATGACTCCGCAGCTCAAATGGATGCCTACCAGCATGTTGCTCCGGTTATCGGCAAACGCCTTCTCCAGGTGGGCGGAAAAGGCCTTCACGCCGTGCGCTTTCTCCTTGCCGGGGCGGCCGAATGCTGGCTGATCACTCCGGTACTGGGAGAGATCAGGTTTTCCATGGAATTGGCTCGCCTGGCCGATGTTGCTGAAAAACTGCACTGCGTCCTGGGGATCGCTGAGGAACTGCCTTTCCAGTCTGAATATTTCGACGCCATCTATTCCGGTGGCTGTATCCACCATACAGAAACGTCCTTTACGTTTCCGGAATGCGCTCGCACTCTTAAGGTGACTGGAAAATTCGCGGCAATGGATCCATTTCGGACCTTTATGTATACGGTGGGTACGGCCCTTTTTGGAAAAAGAGGAGTTGATCACGCATCCTGCCAACCCCTTACCAAGAAACGTCTTGAACCATTCCATGAGGCATTCCGGGATTCACGCGTCATCCATCACGGGACGATGCTGCGCTATCCACTTTTGTTGCTCCATAAGCTTGGATTCCCATCAAGCCTCTCCACGGCCTGGTTCTTGAATCGCCTGGACGATGCCTTTTGTTCGATGATCCCAGGCCTGCGAAGGATGGGGGGGAGTATCGCTCTTCTTGGCGAGAAATAGATGTGATCGCTCAAGCCTGTTCCATGCCAATTGCCTGTCGATATAACGCCATATAGCTATCACACATTCTCTCCAACGAGAAACAGCTCTGAACATACTCATGGGCCTCTTGTTTTTCATGAAACGAAAGGGGGTTTTCCAACGAAGATAGAATGGCTTCCCTCAAGGACTCACTATTCTTCTCCTCGCTGAAGATGGCCCATTCGCCCAGCACCTCTTGAAAGATCGGCAGCTTGAATACCACCGGTCTTGCTCCGCAGCTGAGTGCCTCGATGGAGGTCAAGCCAAATGTTTCCTCTTCGGAAGGATTCACCACGACATCAGCCACTCTGAGATAATCTGTCAGTATATTGGGATCGTCGAGGTAACCACAAGGTATCATATTGACGTTACAATTAAATTGAGACTGATCAAGGCAATGTTTACTCTCTCCAATGATAAGTAAACGAATTGCTTTACCCAGATTATTCAGACTTGCATATAGTATCGAGAACCCTTTTCTCAGTTCAGCTATGCGCCTTGCAACAAAACATACTATGGGGCGCCCGTCATCAGGCAGGCTTAGCTTACGCATGATCTCTTGTTTTTCTAAGATACTCTTGGCAGGTCTAAATACATTAGCATCAATTCCATTATAGATCACTTTAATATTGTGATATTTAATATGATACTTATTAAGACAGGTCTGGAATGAATGCGATGGGACAACAAGGGTCAAGTGCTTAAACATATTCAACAGATCACGCTTCATTGCATATGTTTCATCAAAATTATGAAGCAACCATGTCTTGGGATAGCGGGTTAAGGTATGTGAACAGCGCGTGCAACGGTTCACCAACTCCTTGCAGTCAAGTGGAAAAGTGCATCTTCCTGTGGCGATCCAAAAATCATGCAAGGTCCACACAACGGGCATGTCTTCAATAATACTCAAAACCGACTTGTCAATATAATATCCATGTATATTATGCATATGTATAATATCTATGTTCGGTAATACTTCTTTAAGTATCCCGGCAAGGACGTTCTTATTGAATAGCCCTTCCGTAGCCATTAGGCGATAAGCAATTGCATTAGCATATTCATATAAATAGTGCCTGCGTAATGTTATTATATTTTGAGATGAGACCATATCCCCTCTCCCAGACAAGAAGACAGGATCTATTCCATCTTGCCTGAGCATGTATTGATGCAACGTCAACGCCACCTTTGCAGCGCCACCTGTTGAATATGCCGTATTGATCGTCAACACCCGCATGAGCCTGCTTTCTCGTCTCCGTTCAGCATCATGCACGCTGTCCAGTATTTGGACGTGCTGGTCTTGGACTGCAGCTATTTTTCTAACACGCTATCAAACATGCATGACCTGCTGCTTCAATCGCGAAAGTCGTCCACTTCTTTCGGGGTCCCCAGCGGTCTTTTCGAAATATTCAACGACAAAGGCCAAAGCCGTAAACAGACAGAATCCTACTGCCACCCCGGCAACAGCCAACAATCCCAGTTGCGGTTTTGCTCTCAGTTCCGGAGGATTTGCCCGATTGATTACCTGAACCATCATGGCTTCCCTCGCTTCGTCCTGCTTCGCCGCCTCGAACTGCTTGACAAGGACTTCGTAGAGAGCCTCATTGTATCGAAGTTCCCGCATTTTCCTGATGTATTCCATGCCAAGGCTGGGGATTTCCTCAGTAGGAATGATGGGATTGTTGGTCTCGGGTTGCTGGCTCTGAAGCAGTCTTTGAAGCTGTTCTGTCAGACCGCGATGCTCCTCGGTCAATTTCCTCAGGTCAGGATTATTTTCGGTTGCATAGGATCTTATCACCTTGAGCTGAATCTCCTTGGCGGCAATCTGAGCCTTGAGACTTGCGATGGCCTGGACCAGGACACTCGATTGCTCGTCCATCCTGACCACACCGGTAGTCTCCTGGAACCCCTGCAGAGCATCCTCTGCTTCGCCGAGCCGCTCATAGACCTTTTTGAGCTCTGCTTCGAAGAAGACACGCCGCTTGCCTGCATCCGTAAAAGCCAGTTCACCAAGAAGTTTGATGAGCTCATCAACGCAGGCATTTGCCATGTCCGCCGCCAGTTTGGGATCTTTCTCTTGAGCAGAGACGGATACAATATTGGATGTTGCATTATTCAAAAACGTAAATACCTCCTCCAGGAGGATCCTGCGTGCTTCTTGACGCGTCTCCACGCCGTAGCGATTCCTGAGATCAAATCGGTCTATGATCGCATTGAGGATTCGTTCCGTCTGCAGAGCACCAACAAAGAAATCACCGGTGGAGGAGATCGGGAGCATATTCTGGAGCAGCATTCCGCCCATCCCCCCAACCTGCCCCAGCAGTTGTGCTGCTGATGAACTGTTCTGCTGTGACGGGGTGATTTGAGCAGTCGCCAGAAAAACTGGAGACATGATCAGGCAGACGGCAACGACCAACACCCCGTATGCCAGACTTCCCCCCAGGACGAGTCGTTTTCTCTTCGACATGATGAGCAGGAAACCCAATAAATCAAGCTCCTGGTGTGCCCCTCTCGTTTCTGGATCACTCATGTTCATCTCCTCACGGGCAGAGTCGTGGATGGTCGCAACTCAACCGCGCAGTGTGCCGGGAAGCCCCCGGCATCTTCAGGCGCTCACCCTCAACACCGTCACCTGCGGTCAATCCTGCACAACCAAATGGTCCACGCTGTTGCCGAGTTGCCGACCAGCTACAAACCGCTCCATGCCTCCAGAGAAGGCCCGTATTGCTCTCTGATGGATTCAAAATAGGCAACATCGTCACTGGAAAAATGTTCCCTCCAGGTACCGCTTTTTCCCTGACGAATGAACGTGTAATCAGCATTGAATAACTTTGCATTTGACAGCCCGAATTGCCTCTCAATCGCTCCCATTTGATCGAAGCCTGCCTTCCTGGCGGCTTTTCTGACAACTTCAGGAGAAACAACAATCTCCAATGAGGAAAGCATCTGGTTGAATCCTGAGACATCGTCCTCACGAAGTCTCTCGTACTCGACCACGACCGTACAATAGGGTTTCCAGGACCGATAGTGGTCAAACCAACTCTTCAACCCGTATTTTCGGTGTTTGAGGAACTGGGAAAAGGTTCCTCTGAAAGGTGATTTGGTATATCCTTTTCGCATGTAATAATATGACACCATCACATCTCTGGGATCACGAACCACCAAAACCGACTTCCGGTTCCGGAAAATCGGCCAGTAGTTCTTGTGGGTCTTGACAAACCGGGGAATCGCCACGTGCGGCCATGGCTCCATGAGATTACTCACCCCAAGTTCAGGCATCGTACGATCCAGCAAGTGAAAATCGACCGTTCTCCCGCCCCATTCACATTCACTGATGATGTTGCAAAGGAAGAAACGAACCCAAGTGTTTCCGGATTTCTGATAGGACGCCAGAATAACATCTTCCTTCTGCAGACCTGCCAGGCCCTGAAAGTAACGCTTTGCTATCTGCAATTTGCGCAACATCCTTCTCCCCACCTCACACGAGGTTCGAAACACGCTAACCTTGAATTCCATGCGGCCTCGGCAATTTCCCAATAAATCGAAGCGCTACCATCAGAGGAATGATTGATTTCAGTGAATCCAAAATGAATGACGCAAAGGCACCTTGGAGTAGGTTTATACACGGTACCATCAACATAAGGTAAAAGAGCATAGCATTCTTATTGGAGCTCAGATGCTCTTTAAAGTTGATATACACGAACTTGAGCCAGACACCCATAAGGAACAAACCCGCGACAATGCCGGGAATGTGAAAATTCCAATATAATTCACCGACAAAGCCTGGTGGTATTCCTGCACCAAGCCCTGATACATCCATTGTCCCATAAATCATTTGTCCAACGGTTGTGGAGATATTGATAACCGGTTTCGTAACCCAGAGAGTTCTTGGAATAGGCGCAAACAGCCATAGCATCAAGGTTACACCATACTGATAATCAACTTTGGTGGGGATGGCAGCCATGATGTGAGCGGGTTTGGTAATGTCGAAGAATTTGCCGGACCCAACCAATTGATCCAGGATTTTTTCAATTGTAAAATAGTCAGACATTGCATTGAGTTCATTAACGTTCTTACGTAAAGCCGTCATTACCAGAAGTATCAAAATAATCGTCAGGGCTGAGTAGGCGATTTTTCTGACAGAGACTTGTTTTCGCAAGTAGTGGTAAATAACCATTCCATTGATGATAATAAAGACTACCGAACTGCGACTGCTATTCAAGAAAGGGAAGACGGAAGCCAGCACCCCCAACAGGACCACCCCCCCTGCTGCAAACGAAAACCACCTTCTCCTGCTGGCGGCAAAACAGCAGATTCCCAGGTAAAAAGCAGTCTCTGCAAATGATGCAGGCCATCGCAGAAAGCCAAAAGAAGTTCGGGCACCTGCCCCTTCGACCACCTCAAAATGCTTTGAGGAGAGGTCGCTTAAGGTCACGAACTGGACTCCGAGCTCTTTGATAAAGAGATAAGTCGCAATCGCAGCGATTACTTCCAGCACCAAAATAGCCAACACAAACCTTCCCGGGCTCCAGTCTTCTCTCCTGATCAGGGAATACTGCCGTATTGAAAGGCGCAAAGGCTTCACTGCATATCCAAGGACAAAAGAGAAAAGGGCGATGAGGACCAGAGTTCCGGAAGCGAGCAGGAATTCAGGTGGCTCTCCACGCAGCAAAAAGGCAATGCTCTCATTGTTCGAACGGTAATAAAGGAGGAGGTAGACGATCCTCAGCGTTACCCCAATGATGACGAAGAGCATGACAAAGCTGATAGGCTCGAAAATATCATGTTCTTTCGCGATAAAGACGGGCGTAATAAGTATCAACATGGCACAGAGCCCGATACCACAGAGCAGGGCTTTTTCCACACCCAGGGAGAGGATCAATAAGGGAACTGAAATCACCAGCATCCCTGCAAGGATGAGGGCAAAGACCTGCAACAATAGCAGAGGTCCCTGCCGGTGGTCGGTGACTCTTTGCTTCTGGTTTATTTCCATTGCCAGCCGCCAGCTTTCAACTGAAGAAAGGCATTCAACCAGGTAAGTGGGAACCTTTTCAAATAAGCCATATCACAACCGTTCGCCCCTTGCTCCGCTGCCAACCGACCCTCTCAATCATAACCGAGGCACTGGACAAGGTCCCCCGTCAGGTCAGCAAATCGCGCTGCGATCGTCTCGTTGAACTGTTTCTTCCAGGAGCCGGAGCCTCCTTTGCGAATGTGAGATTTTCTGTCTTCCGTGCCCACGTTGCGTCCGCTCAGATGTTTGAAACTGTATGCCTGCAACAAATCCACAAGTGCCTCGGGTGTCATCCCGATGTCCAAAAACGCGAATAGCCTGCCAAAAGCCTCCTGGCTGGAATTTACCAAATCCTCGTAACGCACCAGCAAGATGTTTGGATCTCTGCCCTCTGCCTCCTTCCAGGATCGCATTGTCGCAAACAGACCGAATTCATTCAGATAGTCTATCGCAAAAAGCATTGAATCAGTGAGGGACAAGCTCTTAAGATTCCTCCTGATCTGAGGTATGTACCCAATCGGTATGTGTGAATACTTGGCTGAAAAATACCACGAAATCAGGACTTCTCTCGGGTCCCTCAGGACAAAGAAGGCTTTGTAGCAGTCGGGCTTGGGAATAGCTTTGAAATGATGGTAGTCCACGTATAGAGGAGAGATGATTCCATTCTGAGGGAAGGATTCTGTAAAGCTCCGGTCAGTAATGTTTCTTGGATCGAAACCGTCATAGATCTTTGACTGATAAGAATATTGGCCTAGACCTGAATATTGATAGGTTATAACATCCGAAAGCAATGACTTAATCCATTGGCTACCAGTTTTGTGGACACAACAGTGATAGATATTGACATTGCATGATCTGTATCTGACTGGAGTCAGGTGGAGGAGAGAATCAGACAGACAAGACCTGGTTCGTGTGACATATTTCAGTATGCGATGAGGGAAAACGAGTCGCAACCTTGGATTCCTACGGACGACCATGGTCAGCTTTCGATTGATATTAACTAAAGTATTTGTTAACAATAGACCTGACAGTTCCCTCATGCTTTCTCTCCAAATTGCCTTCTCTAGAATTGATATCCAAATCGGTCAATCTCATAAGCATATAAACATTCGACGCGATTCCTCGTTTCCTCGCTATAGTAATGTCTATAATCTTCTCTGGCCTTACTAGCATTAAGATGTGGAATTTCCTCTTTGCTTATGTATATATCAAATAAACTGAGATATGCTGGGAGTTCGTCGCTGATGCGTTCATACATAATGACATCATCGACCAACGAATATCCATTATTGTCGCAGATATAATTTTTTAGTGACTTTGACATCCTGACATTAGGATCGATATGCATAACATAATCATGGAACGTATTTAGGGGTATGATTCTACGCTTGATGTACCGAAGTAGCTTCTGAACAACATTTCTCCCCTTAACTTTCTGGCGCATAATCTCTTGATGGAGATGATATAGGGAGACGACTCGATCAAAAGGATTGCGGACCATACAAAACTTTCGATATTCAGCCCATTCCCATCCCTTTTTTTCAAAAATCGCTTTTAATTCAGACGCCGAAATATGGTCATAAAAGGGAAACTCATCACTCGTCTCTGTTATGTGAACACTCTTAACATCCGAGTAATCATCGAGAATTCTTCTAACCGTGGTGCTCCCCGTTCTGGGATTAGCCAGAAACACAAACCGATGTTGGTGGGATATTCTCATGCAAAGTCACCATCTGGGGAAAATGGGCAGGGTCCATATGCCAAGTCGGCACCGTACCATCACCGCAGCCAGAAGATTCTGCAGGCTCAATGTTATGGCACCGGCAATGGCCGCCCCCTCGACTCCCATCGCGGGAATCATGACCGCGTTGCAGGAAACGTTTAAAACCGCTGCAAAGCCTATGATATTTCGCATCACGCTTTCGTGGCCACTCATCATGAGCACAAAACCCACCGAACCCGTCACCACATTTACAAACTGACCTGCACTCAGGATGGCGAGGGCCAGCTTGCCTGACACGAACTGGGGTCCAAAGATGGACATGACCCACCCTGGAAACAGAAGAAACAACAGCAGGGGGACACCCGCCGCCAAGGCCATGAGCCTGGCCGAATTTTGAGCGGTTTGACGTAATGCATTCAAGTCCCCTTGCCTGAACAGGGCCGCAAACTTGGGGGCCGCGATGCTGTTGACGGCAATCAGCACGAAGCTTGTGAGGCTGGAGGTCCGGTAAGCCGCGGCAAAAATGCCGACTTCGGCGCTGTTCTCCCAGATGCCAAGCATTATGGTCGAGGTACTCTGGTTCACCAATTGCAGCAAGGTCATGGCAAAAAGTGGGATACTGCTCTGCAACAACTCCCGCGTGTCGAAATGGCCCCTGACGCTCAAGACGTCCGGTGCCGCCTTCCGCCAGAGCATCAGTGCGAGAATAAGGTTCAGCAGGACTGCAACCGTGTAAACCCAGACCGCCACAAGGATTCCCCCCGAGGGGACCGCAACAAGAGTGCCGACCATGGTCACCAAAGGGATCGTAACACTCTCAATGGAGATTGCCGCTGCGATGCGCTTAAGACCTTTAAGCAAATGAGCGTAAAGGAAAGAGAGCGCAGCCGGTACAATGGCCAGTGACATCCAGCGGGTGATACTGCCCAATTGGGGTTCCGCAAACACCGCCTCCGCAATCCACTGCGAACCACCGGCCAGCAGGAGAGCGGCAAAGCTGGAACCAAGGAAAGCGATGCCGATTGATTTTCGGTAGAGTCCGGCGATCTTCTCCCAGTCACCCACCGCTGCGTTAGCGGCGGTAAAGCGAACCAGCGTATTGGAAAGCCCGAATCTGCCAACAACTGCGGCAATGGTGGTCAGGGTCAGGGCCTGGAAGTACATACCCGCTCCGTGAGCACCCAGAATCCTGGCCAGGAGCACACTGAAACCAAAACTCGACCCCGCAGCGATCGCTTTCAGCAAGAAAGCGATGAAAGCTCCGCCAAGAATTTCCCGCATGTGAATATCGAGTTTCGTAACCAGCGGCAAGGCCGCGAGTCGCTGGGATAGCATTGTCTACCATCTCGCAATCATTGCACCATAAGCATCCGGAAGTCTTGGGCAGGAACACTCAGTTTCATCCGTCCATTCTCGGAGGGATAGGGCCTGGCCTCGAGAAGATCGGAGACCCGGTAGTTCCCCTGCAGTTGAAGACCTGACTCTTTCAACTCCTCGAGGTTCAAAGAAATCTCTTCGACTGCATCCTGATCCGAAAAATTCGCTGCCACCAACATCAGCTTACTATCCTGGGGTTGCAAGTAAAGGGCTAGTTTGAGCCTTGGACCTCCACCCCTGAGGTACTTGCCGGACTCCCAGGGGCCGTTGTAGCTCGCCCCTGTCAACCAACCGAATCGTTCCTGGGCCTTGAGCACGTTGTTGTAGGATTCCAGGTCCATCCTTTTGGCAGAGAGGGGAATATCGTAGACAACCGCTCGAGTGAGAAGCGTGCGGGTGTAATACTTCAACAAGTCCGGCCGGGCTTTCATCAATTGTTCGTTCCGTTTGATGATCTCCGGCAAGAGCATGCTGATAAAACCCCTCCTCTGGGAATACTCAATTTCAAAGAACCAATCGGGAAGGTCGCTGTAGTCCGGCACATAGGCAGACGCGTCCTTGTTGCCAAGCTTCAAGATGCGACGTTTTTTCTTGAAAAGGGTTTGCAGCGGCTCGCCGCTGACCACCAGATCAGCAAATCCGGAACAGATGACGGGCACTTTGGAGTGGTGCACACTGATCAGGAAGGCGGGTTTCTTGGCTTTACAAGCAATATACAACCGCTGCATGAGCTTGCGCTGCAGGAAGAACGGGTAATACTCATACCCGCGCTCAACGACCGGTCCGTGAGGATGATTCTGGTTCTGACACAGAATCCCAGGAGCGGCCAGGTCCAGATACATCCCATCGATGTCGAATTTCTCTATGGCTTGCACATACTGCCATACCAGAAAGTCCCGGAAGCTCTTCGCAAAGGGGCATACGTAGGAAAAACCACCTTTCGTCCGCCTTGGTTCTTCAACCGAGGTCCCGGAGGATTGCGGAGCATTCGAGGATGCCTGTTTGCCGAAGGCACTCCAAAAGACACCGTAGTTCTTCCATTCTCCGAGAGGCAAATGAGAAGACATGCCATAGAGGGCCCCATAGGGGATGAACCCTATCCCAAGTCTCTGCATGGCGCGATGTTCCGCCGTGATCTTGCTTGATCCGGAACTGGATGCTCCTTCGGATTTCCCAGAGCCTTTCAGGATGGGAAGTCCGCGATACGGCATGTCTTCCGGCCACGCGATACCGTAGATTTTTCGCGTGGCGGTATTGAAGGCAGGCGGCTTGGGGGCAGCGTTTATCAGGGTATAGCTTCGCCAATCCGCAGGCAGGCTTTTTACCGGCGTTGGATAAAGGCCAAAGCTTAGAACATAATCTCCTTGGATGTTCAAAGGTTTTGAGACGACATCAATCCGCAGGGCAACCTTATCGTTTGCAGGCAAGAATTGGATGGCCTTTTCAGGGTTCTCGTTAGACCAGTTCGCATTGGTTTCACAGATCCACTCGATCCCGACATCATGGTTACCAACCCATAGAGCAGGATTGAACCTCATTTGGACAGGGTCGCCAAGCCGCCCAAAGCTTTCCGGCAAATCCTTGCCCCGAACCTTTTGCGAAGAAACATCAAAGTTGAGGTTGCGGTTGAAAAAGGCCGCAACATCCTTCTTGTAGGGAAGGTACAGCGAGATTTGGTTTAATTTGACAGGTTTTTTTGGAGAGATTACCAGGTCAATCTGCAGCAGTCCGTCGTACTCGAGGGAGCCTGTCATCTCAATCCGGTATGAGTCCTCCTGGTACTTGAGCTGGTAAGCCGCTCGGTTACGGCTTTGTTGAGTAAAGGTAGGCTGAGTATCAAGGCCTTTGGCAATATTCTTGCCATCGATCATGATCGTCAGTTCCGGTCGCCCGGCGAAAAGATCATGTCCCTGGCTCCTGATTTGCACGGGAAGAACGCCATTTGCAAAGGAGAATTCTCGCCCCCAGCAACTGACCGTGTTTTGCCGGTATGCAAGAGCGGTCCACGGAGCCGGAACCTCTGGGGATATTCCGAGATCGTTGTTTTCCCACGGGTATCCAAAACCCTGGTAGGGACCGGAGGAAGAACCGGGGGAATTGATTCGACCTTCCTGAGCGATAGCAGGGTGTTGAATGACCGTGAGCAACAGCAGCACTGCCATCAGGCCGCCAAACCTCACTTTGGTGCGATAACCGTTCCTGACCAGCATGAATGCCTCCGCGTTGCTCACCGATGCTGCGATGCGCCTGCCGATTCCCTGTCCATCCCTCCGGCAAGCTCCCCAAAAAGCTTCTCAAACTGATCCGTAACCGCCATCTTCTCAAAGTGTTCTCTCACGTATTCCCGGCCTCTTTGTCCCATCTCCCGGCAAACTGCCGGGTTGCGCTTCAGGTAGAGCACGGCATCGACCAGAGCCGCGGCGTCCGAGGGCGGCACACTGATGCCGCTGCCGGCGCGGCATACTATTCTCGAGGCATCGCTGTCTGAATCAGCGGAGACGATTGCAGGTCGCCCACTTGCCATGATGTAAAGCAGTTTGGAGGGCACCGAGAACTCTGCCAGTCCCGGCTTGTAGGTGACAGCTGACGCATCCGCCGACGCCCAAATGAGTGGCACCATATGCTCAGGTTGCCTCGGCGGAAATACCACGTTTGATAACCCTCGATCCTCGACCATTGCCCTTATTTGAGCCATGTACTCACCCCGGCCGACGATGCAGACCCGAAAATCGTCGTCTCCCTTGAGCATTTTTGCGACGTCAATAAGAACCTCCACACCGTGCGGTACCCCGACATTGCCTGCATACATCAGCACGAAGCGATCGCTCAAACCATATCGCCGGGCAAACGCATTGTCTCTTGGGACATCCAAGAATCCTTCGGGCTCAACAAAGTTGGGAATTACCGCGATCTTACCAGGCGCTACCCTCTTCCTTGCCAGATTCTCCGCCATATTCTCGGATAAAACAACAAGTTTAGGATTGAGCCGATAAACCAGTTTTTCGACCCATCTTAACACCCACATAACCGGCGAGCCTCTCCAAATTCCGACTTTTTCGGCCATGTCCGGATAGATATCAACAATGTTGTGAACGCTCTGGGCACCCTTAAATTTCGACAGCAGCCATCCCACGATACCATTGATGAGCGGTGGTGAAGACAAGGTCAGAACGATATCCAGCCGTCTTCTCAATAGCAATCCGGCAAGAAGCGATGAGAGGGAAAACGATATGAAATTGAGCGCTCTGGAAATAAGCCCGTATTGATGATTGCTAAAGGTTGGTGCAAATACGTAGGTCCTGATCAGTTCAATGCCTTCCCAGCTGGTGGCCTCATAGCACTTTCCATGATACTGGTCCCACGTCTCCTTGCTGCCGCTGCGAAAATGCGGGAACGAACTGATAATAGTAATCCGGTGACCTCTTCTCCTCAATTCCCTGAAAATTCCGGCATATATTGGAGTCTGAGGTCCGCTGTAAGGGTACCAGTACAACAGGACAACCAGAATACTTAAATTCTTCACGGATATTCAGTTTGGGGTTCGTGGGACTTCATGGACAAAAAAGTGCTCAATACACATGCCGGCTATTTCCTAACACTCCCTTGGCAAGCTCCACCTGTCTTGCTATCCAGGCATACGTTTCCCTTTGCTTGCCATCCCCTCATATCTCCAGGTAATCTCCATGCCTGGCTTCGGCGACTTTGCGGCACAGAGTAGCCGGCGCTTTTTCCCGGCCGCCACACCAAGTGCCCTCGGGGCCAAAGATATTAGGATAGCGGGCAATTCGGACTTCCATGCCGTAATTCCTTTGAAAAGCCAGGTGGAGGCGTTCGCTGAAAAATTTCGTCAAAGTGCTGATCAATAACATATCTGCAAAAACTACCATCGCGAAGATACACCGCTCGAACCCAACAGCCCTCCTCTTTGAGCTTTTTTACAAGATGGGAGCCGATAAAGCCACCGCCCCCACAAACCAGGGCCTTTCTCATTCCTGCCTCCTGAATGGCACTTCAGAACTGGCCTCGCTGATCTTCAGACACCGGCCCTCTTGATAACGGTTTTACAGGTCTTGAACATCGCGAGAAAGTCGAGTTTTAATGACATATTGAGGATATAAAAGAGATCATATTGGAATTTCTCCATTTGCCCCTCATCGGAACCAGCATAATCGTAATTCACCTGCGCCCACCCGGTCAGCCCCGGCTTCACGGAAAAACGCAGTCCATAGAAAGGGATAAGCTGGGCCAAATGGTTGGCAAAATATTCCCGGATGGGTCTTGGCCCAACGAAAGTCATTTCGCCTTTGAGGATGTTCCACAACTGGGGCAATTCATCGAGCCTGGATTTTCGCAGAATGCGGCCCACTCGCGTAATCCGGGGATCATCTCCGGTCGCCCAGACCGGTCCTGACTCGCTCTCGGCATTCTCTACCATGCTGCGAAACTTGTAGCAGCGGAAAGGCTTCCTATGCACTCCCAGCCTTTCCTGCACGAACAACGCCGCCCCCTTGCTCTCCAGTTTGACCGCCAACGCAATCAGCACCAGCAATGGTGAGACAATCACCAGCAAACAGCTCGCCATGACGACATCCAGGATGCGTTTCACACTCCGGTAGCACCTGCCCCCCGCCCCTTGGAACTCCGGATTTTGCAGCAGCCATTGCGGGTCAATAGCCGCAATCGGGACCTTGCCCGTCAGATTCTCATAAAGGCTGGCGAGATCGCGGACGATTTTCCCGTCATACTTTAGCTGAAGGATACTTCGGACTTGATCGGGAGAAAAATGCCCATTCGTAGAATCAAGTGCCAGAATATCAAATTCCCCTTCGTTCAAAAGATCGGATAGCTCCTTCTGCACAAGCACTGATTGTCCGAGGGCAAGGTATGGCTTATCTTTCGTCTCAATGATACACACCCTTTTCAATTCAATACCGGTATAAGATAATCGCGATAGCTCCCTTGAGAACAATGCAATATTCTTTTCGTAACCAATTATCGCAAGGCGCTTCTTGGCTACACGCTTCTTTATGATATCTGCCGCAATCCATCGCCATATATACAGTAAAATTGAACTAGATAACAGGTGATTGGTCATAGGCTCATCTTGAGGTCAGGTAGTCCGAAGCCGAGCGGAATTGTTCACAAACCATTGGACCGTCCGTGTCAGTCCATCTGCCAGGGCGACCTCTGCACGCCATCCAAGTTGCTGTTGAGCTTTGGAAGGATCAGCGAAGTTGCGCCGCACATCCCCCAGCCTCGGCGGTCCGTAGCGGGCGCTGGCGTCTCTCAACCCAGCCTTGTTCAGCAAAGGTAAAAGAAGACCCATCAACTCGGTCACGGTAGTCTCAAGGCCGGTCCCAATTTGAAAAACCTCGCCACCGATCGCATCACCGGCCGTAGCCAGGATAACGGCCTCCGCCAGATCGTCCACGTAAATGAAGTCACGGGTCTGGCAACCGTCGCCATAAACTTCGAGCCGTTCCCCAGTGATGGCCTGGCGAATGAACTTCGCCACCACACTGCTCTTGCGGCGGCTGAAGGGACCATAAACGTTGGCAAATCGCAGGGCTACGGTTTCCACACCGAAGGTTCGGTAATAGGCCGAGCAGTATGCTTCCCCGCAAAGCTTGCTGGCGCCGTAGGGGGACACGGGACGCGGCACCACCTCCTCATGGATTGGCGGCTGACAGTCACCGACGGGAGCCCCGCTCGAAGCAAATACAAATCGTCTGATCCCGTTCTTCCTGGCCGCCTCAAGACAGTTGAAAGTGCCCATCACATTGGTCAGACAATCCCAACGCGGATTGGCGACCGACGAGGCAACCCCGGAGTTGGCCGCCAGATGAACGATCACCTCCATACCCCGCGAGACCTTCACCATCAACTGATCATCCAGAACATCACCAACCACCAACTCAGGAAGAGCGGAACCGGGGAGTGGTGACAAGGGATGAGCGGGAAGCTGAGCAGGACTCAGTTCAGTAAAACCCGAAACGGCGGCCAGATCGTCACGGGTCCCCCCAGAGAGATTGTCGAAAATGCGGATAGCGTGTTTTCCCTGAGCTGCCAGCCTCCGGACCAGATTAACGCCGATGAAGCCACAGCCTCCCGTGATGAGCCATTTCACCGAAAAACCTCAAGATCGCCATGCAGGCATTTGCAGAGTGGCCAAACATCTTCAAAGGCATCCCGTCAGTCCCACTTCACACCGCGAAGGATTTGATGGTCCCGAACGTTGTCCCGGTAGCCACGAACCACTTTCAGCATCTCCGCCAGCACCTCATCGGTCAGGTGATGAGGCTGCAGTCCCAGTTCGATCAGACCGCGATGAACGGGATTATAATAATGTTCCTCAGCCTCCTTGCGGGGGTTCTCAACGGCCCGGATCCGCACCTGCAGGCCAAGCTCGTTCCCCACCCGCTCGACCATTGCCGCCAGGCTATTGACCGAAAAGAGCTCCACGAACTGATTCAGGATGCGCAATTCTCCCCGTTCCGGGGGATTCTCCAGAGAAAGGCGCACACACTGCATGGTATCCCGAATATCCAGATAACCCCGGGTCTGGCCGCCCTTGCCATAGACGGTCAGCGGATATCCGGCCACCGCCTGCACCAGAAAACGATTCAGCAGGGTCCCGAAAATCTCATCGTAGTTGAAAAACGGATACAATCCTTCATCAATTCCCGTCTCTTCGGTCAAAATGCCGTAGACCGGCCCCTGCATCAGGTCGGTTACCCGCAGGTTCCACATGCGGACGTAAAACCACAGGATGTCCGTGTCCATGATTTTTGTCGTGTGATACAGACTGCCAGCCTGGCGAGGGTAGAGAAAAAGACCCTTTCTACCCTTATGCTCGATATCGATCCACCCCTCCTCGATGTCAATGTTTGGAGTGCCATACTCCCCCATGGTCCCGAGTTTGATGATATGAGCTTCGGGGACAAACTCACGCACAGCAAAAATCGCATTGGCGGTAACCAGGAGATTATTCTGGAGGGTCAGGGTAGCCGCCCGCCGGTTCAGCATGGAGTAAGGGGCAGAGGGTTGTTCGGCATAGTGGATGATGGCATCGGGTGGGAATTGGCGAAAGACTTCAGCAACGACCTCCCAATCGGTCAGATCTCCGATAAAAACCTGCACCGAATGCCCCGATAGAGCTTGCCAGAGGCGAGCCCGTTCGTGAAGATTGGGGACGGCGAACAAAGGCTCCACATCCACCTCGCGCCCCAACCGGCGACGCAGGTAATTGTCCACCACTGCCACTTCGTGACCTTTTGAGGTCAAATGCATGGCTGTGGGCCATCCCAGATAGCCATCACCCCCCAGAATCAGAACACGCATATCATCTCCGGGCACCGTTCATTGCGTCGCCATTTTCACCAGACAGACCCATGACTAACGTAGCGCCCGCACTTCTAACACGGGAAAAGGCGCCACACAATCTCCATTTGGCCAGTACCGTTCGGCCGGATGTTCCCTGACGGACCCATCCTTTTCGATGAGATTGTTCGTCTGAAGAAACTGGTACAGATCGGCTTTGGAAAGCGGTGTCTCATTTCCTGAATGATACGGGTTGGTAATGGTTTTGGAGAGGATGCCGGAGTAGTTATAGGTGGCCCCTCGATGAAACGAGGTAAACGCTGGCAGGACCACATAATAGCGGCCAAGTTCCCACGCCCGGCGGGTCTCTTCATGACTCATCAGTTCTTCGTACATCTTCTCGCCCGGCTTGGTTCCCATGATACTCACGCGAATGGTTTCGGCGGTATGCCCATAGCGCGGCGCCAGGGCCTCAATCATCACCTCAGCCAGATCTTCGATCCGTACTGCCGGCATCTTGGTGATAAAGACCTCTCCACCCCGCGCCAGCGCCGCCGAGTCGATCACCAACTGAGCAGATTCCCTGACCGTCATGATAAAGCGGGTCATTTCCGGATGCGTGAGGGTAACCGGCCCACCACGCCGGATTTGTTCGCGAAAAATCGGGATCACCGACCCG
>CAZDKX010000003.1:0-55446 GCA_964505935.1 uncultured Syntrophobacteraceae bacterium | reverse complement strand
CAGGCGGCGAGGCCTTTGCGGAGGAGCTCGCGTTCCATCTCGGCCAGGACCGCATGGAGTGATTTGCTCCGACCGTTTCTCATGACGGGCAGCATGTTGGGAGGCAGGTCCGTCGAGCCGGCCTGGTCCTTTTGGAGCATGATGACCAATCCGTGGATGAGGTTTTCGAGCTCCCGCACATTTCCGGTCCAGGAATAGTTTTCGAGAATCGACTCGGCTTCCGGCGTCAGGGTCAGGTCCTTCCGGTATTTGGCATTGAACATCTGGAGGAAATGATGCGCCAGCGGCAGGATATCCTCCCTGCGTTCACGCAAGGGGGGGATGTGCACCACGGCCACCTGTAGCCGGTAGAAGAGGTCCCGCCGGAAGGTCCCGTCGGCAACCGCCTCGACCAGATTGCGGTTGGTCGCTGCAATGATCCTCACATCAACTTTCTTGACCCGCGTTGACCCGACACGGATGACCTCCCGGTCCTGAAGGATCCGCAGGAGTTTCCCCTGCATCACCAGGGACAGCTCGGCGATTTCATCGAGGAACAGGGTTCCCTTGTGGGCCATTTCGAAGAAGCCGGGCTTGCCTTTGCGGTCGGCCCCCGAAAACGCCCCCGGATCGTAGCCGAAAAGTTCGGATTCAACGAGATTGGGAGGAATGGCGGTGCAGTCCACCTTGAAGAAAGCCTGGCCCGCCCGCTGGCTTTTCTCGTGGATATGCCGGGCCAGGATGTCCTTGCCGACACCGGTTTCGCCGAGCAGGAGGACCGTGGCATCGGTGGCGGCCAACGAGCCGATCAGTTCCAGCAGATTCTGCATCGGGCGGCTCTCGAAAACCAGACGCTGCTGAATCCTTTCCCCCCGGGCTAAGAATTCCCCTTCACTGAAGCGCTCCAGCAGTTCCTGTTGATAGGCCAGCTGTTCTTTGATTTTGGAGAGCGAGGTGATATCGCGCACAAAGGTCACGACCAGGGCTACTTTGTGGGCTGGATCGAACACCGGATTCCCGTTCAGGACCACCTTCTTTCCGATTTTGGTCGTCTGGATGACGGTCTTTGGCATTCCCGTCTTAACAATGTCCGGATTCAGCACAACATCAAATTTCCCTTCCTTCACCAGCTCCTTGACCGTTCTCCCAACCAGGTCCTCCCGCTTCAATCCGGTCAGCTCCTCGTACCGCCGATTCACCATGAGGGTCTTACCGAGGCGATCCGAGATATAGATGCCGTCGTCGAGAACATCCATGATGCTGTCCCAATAGTCCGAAAGTTCCCTCATGGTGCGCCCTTCTCTGCGGGAATGGCCGCGTGTGCGGCAGCGCGAATGGTTCGAATGGTTTCTTCAGGCTTCGGCAACGACCCTTGCCTCCGGGAGAAGGCTTCGCACGAGCTCGGCGGCCAGTTCCCGATCGCAGGCCCCAAACTCGTCACTGCTTCCCCAAATCCGTATGCTTCCATCGGGATTGCTGGTCAAATAGGCCCCCCCAAGCTCGTATACCCGGGAGCTCGACAACCCGAGATCCTGGAGCTCCAATTCGGTGTTTCTGAGAATGTCGCGGTGATAAAGATCATCGGAGCGCAGCCCGATGGCGCCATTCAAGAGGCCTCCGGAAATCGTGACCAGCAGGATCTTGCCCCGGTATGCCGCCGGTACTTCAGCGGGCTTGATCAGGCTCAGAGGGTCACAGCCGCTGTTGCAGTAGGTCGTGAATGCCTCGATCCGGCGCCGCCAGCGCCGCACCGCTGGGAAGTCAGCTTTCTGCAGCGCCTGTTCCAGTTCTCGCTCAAAGTGATTCACGATGGCACGCTGCGCGGATTCCGAAAGGGGTCTTTCGTCGTCAATGCCAGCGTGGATTGCCTTTTCGAATTCGCCGGCTTTGAAATACCGGACCGGATCGCTATCAGGGCACATGGCGCCGCTTTTCGATTTCTTCCAGGCATTCCTCAATGATATCCAGGGCGCGGTCCATTTCTTCAGCGGTAATGGTCAACGCAGGGGTCAAGGTGAGGATGTTGCCCATGGTCAGTTTGAAGCTCAAGCCTCTGCTGAGAGCCGCGTACATCACCTCTTCCGCCTCATCCGCCGCTCTCTCCCGACTCACCCGGTCCTTCACGAGCTCGATCCCCATGAGCAGACCCAGGCCGCGCACGTCCCCGATCAGCGGATGATGGTCCATCATCCGCCGCATGCGCTCCAATGCCCGGCGCCCCACCTCGGCGGCATGCTCCGCCAGGTTTTCCGACTCGATAATCCGAAGGGTCGCCAGCGCCGCGGCACAGGCGACAGGGTTCTTTTCATGGGTGTAATGACCCAGGGCCTTATCCCCTGCCACATTGAGGCGCTCATCGGCAATCAAGGCGGCCAGGGGAAAGACTCCTCCGCCAAGGCCCTTGCCGATCACCAACATGTCCGGCACCACCCCAAAGTTCTCGCAGGTGAACATCTTTCCGGTCCGTCCGAGGGCGTGCGGAATTTCGTCAAAGATGAGCAAGGCGCCATGGCGGTCACAGGCCGTGCGGATCGTCTGCCAATACTCAGGGCGGGGGATGTAGGGTGTGCTGCGCACCGGTTCGGCAATAACGGCCGCGATGTCCCCCTCCTTGCCAAGGATGTATTCCACATACCTGGCACACATGAGATCACATCCGCCACGGCTGCTGCATTCGTAGAAGCAGTGGTACTCATCGGGAGGCGGCACGTGTTCGGTCCCGGGAAGGAGCGGGCCGATGTGCTGGCGAAAAACCGCTTCCCCGCCAAGGGAGATGGCGTCCAGGGAGGCTCCGTGGAAGGAGTCCCACATGGAAATGGTCTTGTGGCGACCGGTAGCCACCCGCGCCAGTTTGACGGCCATACCGACAGCGCTGGTGCCTCCCGGACACAGCAGCACCTTGTTCAGGTTGCCGGGCGCCAGTTGCACGAGTTTCTTCGCCAGATCGACAGCCACCTGGTTGGTGTACCGTCTGGTGCAAAAGGGAAGCCGGTCGAGCTGCTCCTTGATCGCCGCAAGGACGGCGGGATGGCCAAAGCCCACCTGGTGGACGTTATTGCCGTGGAAGTCCAGATAACGCCGGCCCTCGAGGTCCTCGATATAGGCACCGTCACAGGCGCATATGGCATTCAAACAAGGGGTTGAGAGGGATTGACGGAGAAAATACCGGTCGTCCTCTTTCAGAAGGGCTCGGGTCTCCTCGTTCAGATGGTGCCGCTGCCATTCGGCGCGTCTTGGCGAGAGGTTGATGTCCCCCTCCGACCGGTTCGGGGTCGTCATTACTTGCCCTTTCTATCAGGAGATGCTCTTGGCGTATTCATCCGCCCAATGATAAACGGTGTCTACAAGCTTCTGCAGGGGCTCGGAGAAATATTTGTCCTTGTGGTGCACCATGTAAAATTTCCGGCGAACGGTTGGGTCGGAAATGGACAGCGCCGCCAGTTTCCCGGACTCGATCTCTTCCGCGGCGGCGTTGCGCGAGACGACCGAAATCCCCAGCCCCCCCGAAACCGCTCGTTTGATCCCCTCGTTGCTGGAAAGCTCCAGGGGGACGACCACCGTCAGATGATAACGGCTGATCAGGTCATCGATGACCCGCTGAGGGGCCGACCCCTTTTCGTGCATGATGATGGCCTGGCCATCGAGATCCAGCGGGTCGATGACGTCTTTGTCCGATAAGGGATGACCCGGCGGCACGATCACCACGATCCGGTCCTCCAGCACCTCCCGCACCACCAGCTTCTTGTGCTCCACCGGATAGGAAATGAATCCCACATCACAATTCAGCGCGGCGGTTCCTTCCACGACCAGGTCGGTGGGAAGGATGTTGGCGCACAAATGGATTTGAGGGTTTTCCGTACCAAAGGGGATGATGATATAAGGGAGGTAGTAGGCCCCGAAGCTTTCGCTGGCAAGAATGCGGATGAGGCCCTTTTTGCGCCCCTGGAAGTCGCGAATGACCTCCTCGGCCTGCTCCTCCATATCGAAAATCTTTTCCGCAATCCCGTAGAGCACCTCCCCGGCATCGGTCAAGGCCAGCTTCCGGCCGAACAGGTTGATGAGCTTGATTTCATAGAAGTCCTGCAGTCTTTGCAAACCCTTGGTTACGGCCGGTTGAGTAACGAAGAGGGCATTGGCGGCGGCGCTGATGCTGCCGTATTTGACAGCAAAGTAAAAGATCTTCAGCAAGTTGATATTCATTGCATATAACCTTTCGTCAACGAATTTCAGGAAACGATTAGCGGGGATTATGCTAACTCATTTCCCGGCCTGCGAGCAAGGGTAATCCCCCGCCCATGGCCCTTTCGCCCGGCAGGAAGCGATCCCGGTAAAAGGAAAAGCAGTTGACGAAGGGGGATGGGTCATCTCCCTTGATATTTCATTCCGCGGTGTCCCAGCCCAGTTCTAGGCGAAACCGTTGCACCTGCTGGAGCGCAAGGACGCTGAGTCCGTCCGTGATCATGCCTGCCTCCAGCATCTGCATCAAAGCCTTCCAGGGATGGTGGACCACCTGCAGGATTTCATCCTGGTCAAGACGTTGGCTCGCAGCCTTGAGCCCCGTAGCCAGAAAGAGATGGATCACCTCGTCCGAATAGGCCGGCAGAATATGGATCGTGGCCATCGGGAGCCACGCTGCCGCGGTGAAGCCCGTTTCTTCTTCCAGTTCCCGCTGCGCGCAGACCAGGGGCGATTCGCCTTTTTCCAGAGTTCCCGCGGGGATTTCCAGTAGATACTTGCCGACGGCGTGCCGGTACTGATAGGTCATCACCACGCTGCCATCGTCGGCGAAGGGCACGATACCCGTGGAGCCGGGATGGCGAACGATGGCGGCTTCGGTCCTATGCCCGTTGGGAAGGGTGATATCCTCCACCTGGAAAGCGAACAGTCTTCCTCGGTATTTCTCTTCAATGCGATTGACCCTGGCCCTCTCGAGCGGTTTTTCCGGGTTCATCCGAGTTCCCCTTTAGACGACCCACGCCGCCGCGTCCTGGTTCGTTTTGGGGCGAACCGCCAGCGGCCCCGGTCCGTAGCCAAAGATGGGAATTTCTCGCTCGTGCAGCGACCCATGCGAACGGATTTTCACCTCTTCCCGGGCTTCAGGAAGGCTGCCAAAAACCGTGTCGATATCGGCGAGGACAAACAAATGGCCGATCCTCCGAGGATGAAGGTGAAAGCGCACGGCGGCCTCCGGGCTGGTCATGACGGCTTCGATCCCCGTCTCTTCCTTCAGGACGGCCATGGCTTCGGCTTCCGCCCCCAGGTCCCGCAGGTAAACGTAGGCCGCTCCTCCCAGGTTCTGATGGTGGACCACGTAGCGGTCCTTGATGATGGGGATGGCGTTGGCGGCAATTCCCCGGTCCTGCAGAATCCGATTCAGATCCAGGGCCCGTGATTTGGGATTCATGCCGTGATCGGCCGTCACCACCAGTTCGTGCCCGGAAGCGGTATTCAAAATCTCCCCGAGGAGGCGGTCAAGTTCATGCAGGTACCCCTGGCATCGTTCATCTTCTGGGGCATGGGTGTGGGTCACGTAATCCGTCGTCGTCACGTAGAGCAGGTCGGGGGCAAAACGCAGCAGCACTTCACGGGCGGCTCGCATGAGCCAGTGATTGATCTCGAGGGAGTAGATCCCGGGCGACGGACCGAGCCTGTCGGTCAACCACGGAGGCGGGTCCTCCGCCGATTCAGCGATCGCTGCCCCATCGCGGATGAGACTCTTGAGCTTATCCTTGGCGGTGAGCAGCGCCGCTTTCTTCCCTTTTCGCGCGGCACGACGGAAGATGGTTTCGGCCAGGAGGAACTCCGACGATTCCATGTAGACCTCCCGGCCGGTCTCGGGGTCGAGGAAATAATTGGAGGTGATGCCATGCACCTCGGGAAGGCTCGCGGTCACAATGGTGGTGTTGTTGACATTGGTTACCGTAGGGACGATGGCCTGCCCCAGGGTAGCGAAACCCGACCGGGCGATGGAGTCCAGGTTGGGGGTGTCGCTCTGGGCCAGGTACTGCGGACCACAGCCGTCGAGACAGACGATGATTTGGGCTGGCATCATACTCAGCTTTCCGGGCTCGAAGCGAAGTTCGTGGAAGGGGCCGAGTCTCCACTCCCAGCACTCATCGGTGACCGTTTTTCAGGGGAATCGGCCCTTCCTCCCCCGCCCTGAATTCTTCCCAGGCAGCGATCTCGGCCCCGAAATTCTTCCCGTTCGGAGGCAGCAGGGACCGCCACTCAGCTCCTTCTGCACGGAGCAGACTCTCCAGGCCGAGCAGCTCTTCCAGGCTGGTGATGACCGGAACGCGTGCTGTCACGCTGGGCCAGGATCGCTTGACCGAGTGGTGTTTGAGCCAAATGGGCTGCATCCCGATACTGCCCGCGCCGCAGATGTCTATCCGCCAGTCATCCCCGACGAAAACCACCTGCCGGGGGTAGAGGTCCAGCCGCGTCACGCAGTGACGAAAGGGAGCCGGATGCGGTTTGGGCGGCAACCCTCCTCCCCCGGCCACAATGATCTCCCGAAAGAGTGGCTTCAGACTGGGAAAGCGGCTGATACGGTGATTGCCGGACTGCTCCTGGCCCTGGGTGTTGGTGATCAGCGCCAGCCGATACCTGGCGGCGAGCTCTTTCAGCGTGGACAAGGCCTCCGGGAAAAGCTCCGTCTGCGCTTCCACGGTATTCCAGTAGTCCTTCTCCCATTGTTCGAAGAGAAGCCGGTCCGAGGCAGCCCCATATCGGCTGCAGACTTGGACCCACATGTCCTTCCGCGAGAAATCCGAACTGTCCTGACGGGTCTTGCGGATCTCCCGATAGATCGCGATGAAGTCACCCCAGGAGGTCTTCCCCAGATAGGAAAAGAGTCTTTTTTGAGCCTCCGCCTCGGCCGTGCGAAACCCCTGCGAAGAATCGGCAAGGGTTTGCCCGAAATCGAAGACTACCGCCTTGATTTCTCGATCATTCACCATATGGCGCAACCGTCCCGCGTTCACCGCTGGGACCGCCAAGGGTGCGGCGAGCAGACCCATCTTTTCTCCGCAGCCTCAGCGGTCTTCGCAGTGAAGACAAAAACCTGCCGGTCCTAGTCTCTTCCCCATTTCTGGAAATAGGAACCAAAGATCCACTCTTCCGTGGGAACCTGTTCCGGCAGCTCCCTGGCGACATAAGTGTAGTTCAGAAAGTGCTTCCAATTGATGTTTTCGCTGGTCATGTTGCCGGCCCAGGTACCGCCGCCAAGGGAATCGGTCGTCGGCAATCCCGACCACCAGCCGCCGCTGTTGGCGTGGCAATGGGGCTGGTTGCAGACCACCCGACCCACATTGGCGTGTTTGGCCAGTTCCAGGATGCGGTCTTCCCGTCGAGAATGAATCGATACGGAATGTCCTTCCCCGGAGAACTTCAGGATCTTCTTCATCCGCTGGACCATATCATCGAAATCACGCCACTTCCACACGGTCAGGACCGGCGATAGCTTTTCCCCGGAGAACCGGTCTTCGGGACCGATCTTCTCACCAATGACCATGATGAACTTGGTGTCCGGGGGGACCTGGATACCGGCCATCCGGGCGATATTCGTGGCGGAAGTCGCCACGACGTCGCGATTCAGGGATTTGCCGTCCGGCCAGAGGGTGGCGCGCACCTTTTCCCGCTCTTCGGTATTGCAGAGATACCCGCCTTCGGCCTTGAGGGCCTCGATCATCTGATCGTAGATGCCTTCATAGATGGCTACGGCGTTCTCCGACGAGCAGGAGGCGGAGTTGTTGGCAATCTTGGAAGTCTTGATTTTTCGCGCGGCGACGGGGACGTCGGCGGTTTCGTCCACGAAGGAGATGACATTGCCGGCGCCGACGGAGTGGGCCGGCTTGCCTGCGGCGTACACGACCTTATGGAGGGCCGCCCCCCCGGTGGCCACCGCAAAGTCACAGGCGGCCATCAGTTCCGAAGTCTTTTCCTGGCTGGTGTTCTTGATGCACTGCAGGAGATCCTCGGGAGCTCCGACCTTCTTCAACCCCCTTCGGGCAACCTGGATCGTGAGATACGAGCTTCCCTGGGTCCTCGGGTGGGGGGAAACGATCATCGCGTTGCGGGTCTTGAGGGTGCTCAGCGAAAGGCAGCAAATCGTCGATTCGGGGTTGGTGCAGGGAACGACGTTAGCGATGACGCCGATGGGCTTGGCGAGCTTGGTGAGACCCTTTTGGGGGATTTCCTCAACCACCCCGCAGGTCTTTGCTCCCACCTGATCCCGCAGAGTCCCGAGCGTCTTGCTGCGAATCTTCGCCAGCTTATCTTCGTAGACGCCGATCCCCGATTCATCGACAGCCAGTCTGGCCATGGCAATGCGGTTCTCTTCCTTCATGAACTCCCATCCCACCGCCAGCACCATCTCGTCGACCTGTTCCTGAGACCAGAATTCAATCACCTCAAAAGCTTTCCTGGCCCTCTGATACATTTCCTGAATGTTGTCGAGCTCTGCCATGATTCCTGCCTGTTCCTTTCTGCCTTTTCTGGATCAGTAGCGGTTCTGCCTGGTCACATCACACCCAACGGCGCATGGAGGGGAAAACCCCTGCCCGTCGCACGTCCTCGGTTATGCATGAGCCTTGAGCGGCAGGGTGTATCCCATATTTCTGAAAGCCTCTTTCGCAACCACGAAGAAATCCTCGATGTCTTTGGCGGTAATCACCCCCAGATTGCAGAGGCGGAAGGTCTTCAACCCGAACATCTTGCCCGGATAGATCGTGAATCCCCGCTCGTAACAGTAGTCGTGCAGTTTGAAAAAGTCGAACTTGGCGTCGTCCGGCGCCTTGATCGTGACGACCAGGCGGCTTTGGATGTTCTTGTCAATCACCGAGGTCAGACCGATCTCCTCCATTCCCTTATGGATCGCTTCCCAGCATTTCTGGAGCCGCTCCCAGCGGGCCTGTTCCCCCTCTTCGTAGTACTCCTTGATGGCCTGCTGCAGTGCATAAATAGTCTGAACCGGGGGCGTGAAATGCATTTCGCCGACCCGTTCAAAGAAATCGTACTGCATGAAGAGATTGCAGTAGTAGGAACGTCTGGGATAGTCCTTCGATTTTTCGATTTCCTTGCGGTTGCCGACCGCCCACGAGACGCCGGTCATCGCCGCCAGTCCCTTTTGCGCCGAAGACATCAGGAAGTCGATGTTTTGTTCCTCGATGTTGATGGGAATGAGACCATAGGTGGAGATGGTGTCCACGACAAAAATAAGACCGTTATCGTGGGCCATTTTGCCGATTTCCCGCACCGGGTTCAGCACCCCCGTGCCCGTTTCGTGATGAACCGTGGCAACTACCGCGATGTCCTTGTCTTTCTCGAGGGTCTCCTCGACTACTTTGAGATCCGGCAGGCCGGTGGTGGGAAACTGGAGATCGACACAGGGAATGCCGTAGTAGGAGGCGATTTCCACCATCCTGGCACAGTAGGCGCCGTTGTTCACCACGCAGAGCTTTTTTCCGGCCGGCACCAGGGAGTTGACGCAAACATCCTGGATCACCGTTCCCGACCCGGCGAAAATGACGGAGGTGTATTTCTCGAGGTCACCGTGGACGATCTTGACCAGGTCTTCGCGGACCCCCGACATGATATCAACAAATTCTTGCTCCCGAGGACAGATGTCCGGAATGACCTGAGCATACTTCACGGTGTCGGTGGTGGTTGCCGGCCCGGGATTCAGCAGCACGTTCCTCTTAACAGGTTTCACGACCTCCATATGCAATCCTCCCCTAACCCTTCGTTCACAAGGCATTACATCTTGCGGCGCGGATCTTCGATTTCCTCGATGATACCCCAGCCGCTGCCTTTGACTTGCTGCTTCTCAATGAAACTCCGGTGCCATTCTTCCGGCGTCTTGGCTGTTCCGGAAACCGCCGTTTTGGCCCGCTCTTCCAAGGAAGGCACCGGCCGGTCGGCGGGGCCGTCGTAGTATTCCTTCGGGGTCAGGGCCTGCCCCAACCTCACATACGGCTCGCGCTCAACTTCCTCACAGTAGTGGGCTCCCGCCGCATAGGCGCGAGTCACGGCCAGAATGCACCAAGTGGCGTCGGGCGAAAATCCCAGGTCCATCATGGTGGCCCCCGTGGCACCGAGCATATCCAGATCGACCGGTTCCTTGAAGAGCTTCTGCGCGGCCTTTACGATCTCCTTGGTGAAGGCGATGTACTTGCCGGCTACCCCGAGCTTTTCTGCGCGGGCGATCATCCTTTTCGCCGCCGGGTCCTTCAGCATCAGCTCGGAAACTCCAAGCGCCTCGCTCTCGAGGTTCTCTTTGACGGCCATTTCCGCTGCTTCGGCCAGGGATTTTCCTTCCTTTTCGACTTTGGCTAGGTAGGCGTCCAGCATCTTGCCAAAATCGGAATAGGCGGCGTAAGCATGGCCGAACGCCAGGATGGAGGCCCCCGCAGCTTGGGTCAGCAGAGTCTTGGATTTGGTGACGATCCTCGAAATGGCGGCTGGGCTCGAGAGCCCGTCTTCCAGGCCCAGGACCATTACGTAACTCAACATCTTCGCCTCTTCCACCAACGGAATTCTGGCCTGGAAATCGATAAAGAGCACATCCTCAATGCCATAGCCTGCCTCTACCAGCTCGGTTGTGTCGTATCCACGGGTAACAATGCGATGCACATTCTTATAAGCCACCTCGGAAACCCACCGAAATGGCTGCCTCGCCGTGTCCGGCGGGACGGTTCCCCTCTCGCGGTCCCTGTAATCGTAGCGCAGTCTCGGATCGTCTAAAGAGCCCATTTCTTATACTCTCCTTCCTCTTTTTGCTTCCTGGCGTATTCCTGTCGCTCGGCCTGGCTCGGAACTTCCTTGTCGGGAGGACCAACATATTTTATCATCGAGAGATCCAGCATTTGCACCATGGGCTCTCTCTTGGACGCCGCCCAGGCGTGTCCCTTCTTCATGGTGTAGAGGGCATGGGCCGCACAGCTGAAACCGCGACAGACACAGCCGATCGCCCAAGCCGCATTGGGAGAAAAACCGAGTTCTGCCAGGGCCGTGTTGCCCGCTCCGATCATGTTCACCGCCACGTAAGATCTTCCCTCTCGCTCACGGCGTTCGTTAAAATGCTTTTCAATCGACCGCTGGAGCTCCAGGTAAACACCGTGGAGCCCCAGTTCTTCATGCTTGATGTGAGTCGGTTCGGCTCGAGGGTCGCCGTCGGTGTGCTGCGGCTGTCCCATGCCCATCACCGCAAGCCCGGCGTCCATGTACTCATCCACCAGTGTCTTGCCCATCTCTTCGAGGCTCTTGCCTTCCACCCGCGCCCGTTCGATGGCCTTGTTCATCATGTAGCCGTGAGCCGCCCCAGGACCATGAGCGCCACCAAAGGTCATCACCGCTGCCGCCACCGCTGCAGGGAGATTGGGCCGGCCGCCGATCACCGCGATCGCGGAGGCCGCCGACGGCGACATGGAGTGCTCCAGGAATTCGCCCATTTCGTAGCGGAGCATATCCTCTTCGGTTTCCGTCGGAATCCTGCTCTGGAACAGGACGAACAAAGCATCACAGAACGAGTAGCCTGCCTCCGCCAGTTCGCTGAGGTCATACCCGCGGACGACGGTCTTCTCCTCCGTTTTGTAAGAAATCGCCGTCTTCCTCTTCAACATAGGTTCTCTGTCCATTCTCTTCACTCCTGGTCATTTCGTTTACGGTGCTTCGTGGATCAAGGGTGCGCCCCCTACGCCAACTCTCCCGGCCTGCCCATCGACACCTCGGAGATAAGCTTGGCCGAAATGCCGCAAGTTGATGCCGGCCGTGCCAGCAGCCCAGCCCCTCACGGTAATCTGCCGTCTTGGATTTTGCGTTCCCACCAACTATAAGTCAAAATAATAATAATCATAAAAACAATAACACTTACTCATATATGAGCATCGCCGGCGGGCGCGCGGAGGGCACGACTCAGGGTCCGACCAAACCAGCGAACTCGTCCGCGGCAGCCACTACGTGCTGGTCTCTCAACCCGAAAACGCCCTCATCGCTCCGCCAGCAGTCGCTCCAGGAAGGCCTTGCTGCGCAGGACCGCTCCTTCAATGTCTTCGCGGACGATCACTTCAAGGGTGAGCATCCCGGGAAACGTTCTCAGAAAGGGGCTGATGGCGTACCAGTCGATGATTCCCGTACCGAGCTCGATCTGATCATCGTTGGTCCCGTCCATGTCATAAAGGTGGAGGTGCTTGATATTCGAACCCAGAACGCGGAGGAGGTGATTCACCCCGCCATCAAATTGCGCATGTCCGAGGTCGAGCGTAATGCCGAGAGCAGGGTTGTCAATCTCATCGACCCATTCTTTGAGGTCCCCGATGGTTTCGTAGATGCTGTTCTTGACATGCGTGGCATTTTCCAGCCCGAGAGCGACGTCGTGGCTTTGGGCAAAGAGCGTGGCCTCACGGAGAGACTTTTTGAACTGCTCGACCGCGGCCTGCTTCAGCGCGGCAGGGGTGTACCGCGGGTTGAGGAAATGACCATTGTGGGTCACGATGTCGGGGCAGGTTCCGGGATGCACGACCACCACCTCACCGCCAATCCTGCGGCACAGACGGATGGTCTCCTTCAGCTGATTCATGCTTTCATTCAAATGCCCCACATTCAGATCAGCCAGATTATTGCTGGTCATGCAGAAATGAACCGCTAGGGACAGACTGTTGCTTTTGGCCGTGGCTTTGATGGCTTCAATCTCTTTGGAAGTGACCGACCGTGGCCAAAAATCAAAGGTATTGCACCAAAGCTCAATCCCTTGAAAGCCGTGGCGTACCGCAAAATCCATGGCGCGCTGCGTGTTCATCTTGAGGAAGAAAGACCAGGTGGAAAGGGAAATCTTCGGCATGGTTTCCTCACATGTGTCGGATTACCATTCGCTCAGTGCCCCCATTGATGGCCCGCCTGCGCCATCGCGTAAGGGTATTGTGCGAACCTTCCTACTATAAGTCAAAATAATTATAATTATGAATTATATAACCAAAGGTTTAGTCAAGATGCAGGCTTGCAACAGCTCGGCAATGAGGTGGAACGTGCTTCAGGGACGGCAGCCGGCCCCGGAAATCATCACGCTATGCCCAACTCGGGCCAGCGACGCGCCAGTTCCACCATGATTCTCACTCCAAAGCCGGTCGCTCCCTTGGGGGTGGTCAGCAGGTCTTTATCAGTCCAGGCGGTGCCGGCGATGTCAAGATGGACCCAGGGGACGTGGTCGGGAACAAACTGTTTGAGGAACATGCCGCCGACGATGGTCCCGGCCGAGCGGTCGCCCACGTTCTTGAAATCGGCGATATCGCTTTTGATGCTTTCGAAGTAGAGGTCCCACAAGGGAAGGGGCCACACCTTCTCGCCGACCTGAGCGCCAATCTCCTGAATTTGCCGGATCAGGCCCTCCCGGTTTCCCATAACCCCCGCTACCTGGTTGCCCAGGGCCACAATGCAGGCGCCGGTAAGGGTGGCCAGATCCAGGATGAGCGTCGGTTGAAAGGTCAGTGCGTAGGCCAGGGCGTCACCGAGGATCAGGCGCCCTTCGGCATCCGTGCTGATGACTTCGATAGTCAGGTTAGCCAGGGACTGGAGGACGTCTCCGGGCTTATAAGCCTTGCCCCCCGGCATGTTTTCCGTGCACGGGAGAATACCCACCACGCGCCGCGCGAGCTTTTCTCTGCCCAGAATGTCAAAAGCCCCGAGAACCGCCGCAGCCCCCGCCATGTCATGCTTCATCATCTCCATTTTTTCGCCTGGCTTGAGGGAAATACCGCCCGTATCGAAGGTGATCCCTTTGCCCACGAAAACCAGCGGCGCATCCTGTTCCATCCCCGGAGGCAGGTGTTCCAGGATGATGACGGAGGCGGGCTCCCGGCTGCCCTGGGCGACGGCCAGGAAGGCCCTCATGCCCAGTTCCTCCGCCCGGACCATGTCGATTACCTGGATGCGAAAGCCATGGGTCTCGGCAAGCTCGCGGGCCGTACTCACAATGAACCCCGGCGTCACCTGATTGGAAGGGGCGGTAGTCAAGTCGCGGGCCAGAGTGATGCCTGAGACCATGGCCTCGGCGGCCGGAGGGACCCGCCGCAGGGCGTCGTCCGGTTCATTTTCCGAAAGGATCAGCAGTCTCTCAGGGTATTCTGCGGATTCAACGTCGCGGGTCTTCAGAGCATCGAAGCGGTACAGACCCAGTGCGCCGGCAATGAGGAGCTCCTGCAAGGCCGGCACGGTTTCAAAAGGCAGGCCTTCGAGGGCAGAGAGCGGGATGGCCATCGAAGCGAGCTTCAACTCACGGCATTTTCGAAGGCCAACGACGGTCGCCCCGCGCAGTTTGTCCATATCGCACTTGTCCAATACGCCCAAGCCCACCAGGACCACGCGGGAAATCGTCGCTTCAGCCGGCCCATAGAAAACGGCAAGGTCCTGGAATTTTCCTCGAAAATCCTGGAGCGCCAGAGACCGGGTAAGCCAGCCACCGCTGGTTTCCAGCCAGTGTTTGAAACCGGGCAACGGCTCAGGGGCATTCTCGAAGGCATAAAAGAGTACCGCGTCGGCACGCCAGTCGGATTCAACCGCGATTTGCCAGTCAATCTGCATAACAGCTCCTCAATAAGGCAGGTAATGGGTTATAGGTTATGGGTCTTGGTTTTAGGTGCTGTAAATCTCGACCGCAGGCGCTTTTGCCTGCCGCCACACCTGCGTTCCCAAAAACCACCCATCACCCACGGCCCATCACCCATGACCCATTACCCGCGCTCGAGCGCCAACAGCTCCACGGTCCCACTTTCACCATCAAAAAAGAGCAGCCGGTTGGCATAGGCGGGCTTCCTCCCTGCAAGCAGGCGAATGGCCTCGAAGGCCTGAAGGCTGGCAATCAGGGCCGGTGCCGGGCCGAGCACGCCCATGGCAATCTCCACCGCGTCCCGAGTCTTGGCACTGCCATAGATGGCCGTGAGGTCGAGAGGGGAGTCGGGCAAAAAGGTGCTGACCTGCCCCCACCAGCCGGTGGCCGCTCCATGGAGGAAGGGAACGCCGAGACTGCGAGCGGTGTTGGCGAGCAAGAAACGGCCTTCAAGATTGTCGAGCGCATCCATGACCAGATCCATGCCGCGTGAGAGGTCTGCGGCGTTCGCGGCATCCATGACAGTGGGGACGGCCTCAACCTCGGTCAGGGAATTGACCTCTCGAACATGCTGCGCCGCAACCATCGCTTTGGAGCGGGCGAGGCTGCTGGTATCACAGAGCCATTGGCGATTCAGATTTGAGGTGGCAAAGGCGTCCCCATCCACCAGTCGCAAGGTCCCAATGCCCACGCGGGCCAGCAGGGTAATGAGCGCACCACCCAGTCCGCCACAGCCGCAGACCAGCACGCGGCTCTTGCAGATACGCGTCTGTGCCTCGAGGTCGATGGCGGAAAAATTCTTCACGTAACGCAAGGGAACAATCCCTGCTTCCAGGGCCGCGATCTGAGCCGCGCGGGGGGAAAAGCCGGCTTCCTTCGCCCAATCCAGGAGCGCGCCATCCTCGATTACCAGCCGCGATTCTCCCGATTCGTCATTAGGGTAGGCTAGGTTCCTCAGTTTCAAGCGCAGACTCTCCTCTCCCGTGTGAAGCCCTGGAAGGTCATGCCTCGTCACCCCCTCCGGCCCCTTTACCGAAGGTCTATTTAAGCACGAAAGGGGAGAAAATGGGAATACGGTTGTGCGAGACCGGCGGAAAATCTGTTTGACAAAAACACTTACCGTCTTTAGCGTGGTTAGGTTGTGCTGGGACAGCAGGCCGGCATCTGCCGGCAGTCATACTTTTTGGTTTAAGGAGACGGAAGCAATGGCCAAGCGCATTTTCAATTTCAATGCGGGACCGGCAACACTCCCTTTACCGGTCCTGGAAAAGATCCAGGAGGAGATGCTCGACTTTCACGGCACCGGCATGTCGGTCCTGGAAATCAGCCACCGCTCCAAACCTTTCGAGAGCGTGCTGGACGATGCCATGGCCCGCATCAAACGCCTGCTCAAACTTGATGAGCGCTATCACGTGCTGTTTCTCCAGGGGGGGGCGAGCCTGCAGTTCTGCATGATCCCCATGAATCTTGCCATCCCCGGAAAGCCCGTCGCCTACACCGATACCGGCACCTGGGCGAGCAATGCGATCAAGCAGGCGAGGATCCTCGGGAAGGATGTCACTGTCGTGGCCAGTTCGGAAGATCGTGAATACACCTATATTCCCCAGGATTTCACGGTGCCTCCCGAGGCCGCCTACCTCCACATCACCTCGAACAACACCATTCGAGGCACCCAGTGGCAGGACTTTCCCGAGACCGGCGGCGTACCCATGATCTGTGACATGTCTTCTGATGTTTTCAGCAGGGGATTCGACCCACAACCCTTCGGGCTGATTTATGCCGGGGCGCAGAAGAACGCCGGACCGGCCGGCGTCACGCTGGTGATCATTCGCGAGGACATGCTGGCCCGGGTGCCCAAAGAACTCCCCACTATGCTGCAGTACACGACCTTTGCCGAAAAGAAGTCGATGTTCAATACCCCCCCGTGCTTTGCCGTATACGTGGTTGATCTGGTGATGCAATGGCTTGAGGAAACCATCGGCGGACTGGCCAGAATGGAGGAAATCAACCGGAAGAAAGCCCAGGCCGTCTACGACTGCATCGACGCTCAGGGGTTCTATCGCGGCACGGCAAGGCCGGATTCCCGGTCGCATATGAACGTGACCTTTCGCCTGCCGACCCCCGACCTGGAGGAGAAGTTCCTCAAAGAGGCCGCGGCCGGCGGTCTTGGAGGACTGAAGGGGCATCGGTCCGTGGGCGGCTGCCGGGCTTCTCTGTACAATGCGGTGTCCCTGGAGGCGGTGCAGACCCTGGTGGAGTTCATGAACGAATTTGCGAGGAAGCACGGCTAGTGCTCAATTGCAGAAGTCTCCGATCATATCCATGATCCGTCACCCCGGCAGGATCCCCGCCTAAAGCCTGCGGGGACAAGCTTTGGCCGGGGTCCAGTAAGTGGATGAGCCCTGGCTTCCGGCTGAAAGCATGCCGGAATGACGAGGAGGGGGTAAGCGGTATAACCTCAGGGACTATGCAATCAAGCACCAGCATCCCTGGCAAGCCCTCCGGGCTGGCTTTGGACAGCTTTTGATCCATCCGCCGGATAGCGGTTGCCCAGGGCAGGGTTTCTGAGGAGGCTGCACTCATGATTGCGACATGCGACGCCTACCACCGGTTCACCAGCTACGAACGGCACCGGATGGACGGACACGCGCTCGATTGGGCCAATCAGCCCGACGTCTTCAAGGACTATCCCGGGCTGGAAATGTTACCTTTGCCGCCGGTCGGAGCTGAAGGACCCGCCGGTCTTTCCCAGATCGTCCACCAGGAAGCGCCGGCGGGGACAAGGAAGCCCTTTTCCCTGGTCCAGCTCAGCCGGGTTTTCGCCCTGGCCTATCGTCTCACCGCCAGGTCCCGTCATGCGGGAGGAGATTTCTACTATCGAAGCGTTCCTTCCGCCGGAGCACTCTACCCGACTGAGCTCTATGTCGTAACCCATGCCCTTGCGGGTCTGCCCGACGGACTCTACCACTACGCCATCGGCCGCCATGGGCTGGTCCCACTGCGCTCGGGCAATTTCCTCGTCGACCCGGGCACGGATTCGCCGCCGGACATAACCGTCCCCGTCCCTTCCCTCGTGTTCCTCGTGACGGCGATCTTTTTTCGCAGCGCCTGGAAGTATCGCGCGCGCTCCTACCGGTACCATCTGATGGATTCCGGCCACCTTGTGGAAAGTTTGATGCTGGCCCTGAAGGCGGCATCGCTGCCCGGCGAGCTGATCTTTGATTTCGACGATCAGGCAGCCAATGTCTTCCTGGGATGTGATCCTGCCCGCGAAGGCTGTTTGGCCATGGTCTCGGTAGGTGGCAAGGGAAGCGGCCTGCTCGACGAGGCCATCAAAGCCGTGTCCAGGCTCCCCGAATCGATCCAGGCCGCCAGCCAGGTGGCGTCGCGCGAGGTTACCTACCCGGCACTGCAGGAATTCCACGCGGCCAGTTCCCGGGTGGTTGAGCCGATGGCTCCCCTCCCGGATATGATCCAGGCCGTGGGCCAGTCTCCAGCTTCCTGGCGGCCGCTTCCTCCGTGTGACGTCTGGCCCGAGCGGATGAACTACGGGGAAGCCGTGGGACGGCGGCGCTCTCACCGTAATTTCATCCGGCAAACCATCCCCTGGACAACCTTCCAAGCCTTGACCATGCTCCTCAGCCTAAACGGCGAAGCTGCCGGGGGCCGGTCCTTGCTGCAACAGCAGAGTGTTGCCCTGGGCTTTCTAGCCGGCAACGTGGAGGGACTCGATCCCGGCTGCTACTGGCTGGACCGGACACAGCGCCGTCTGGGTCTGGCGAAGGCCGGCGGATTCACAGCGCCCATGGCCCACACCTGTCTCGATCAGGAGTGGCTGGAACAGGCAAGCCTGCATTGTTTCGTTGCAGCGAATCTTGAGGTCCTCGAAAAGGTCTGGGGGCCGCGGGGCTATCGCCATGCGATGCTGACCGCCGGACGCCTGGGCCAGCAGATCTATCTCGGGGCAACCGCCTTCGGCCTCGGCTGCTGCGGCATCGGTGCCTTCTACGACGGGGAGGCGGCGGCCCTGTTAGAATTGAATGAGGCCTCGGCCATGCTCTATCTCCTGGCCGTCGGACCGGTGAAAAAGGCCTTTCGCTAAAGGTCGGATCGGGGCGGGTTCCGTCTGTCGCCATTCCAAGCCCAGCGTGGCAATGGTGAGGACCTGCCAGGGAAGAGCTCTTTCCTTGTCCGCCGATCATGCCCGAATTTCAGCCCCCGCCTGCTCAGTAGGAGGGCAATAGCTTTTTTGAGATGGACAGATAGAAGGTCGTTCCTTTTCTGCCTCTCGTCTTTACCCACACCCTGCCGCCATGCTGCTCGGCTATTTCCTTTACAATGGTGAGACCCAGGCCGGCTCCCTCGATGCCCTTGGAGCTTTCATTGCGTTGGAAGGCCCCAAAAACTCTTTCCGAATCCTGCTTCCTTATTCCCCTGCCATCATCACCAAAGATAAAGGTGTGAAAATCCTCCGAGCCTTCGTATCCAATCCAGATCTTGCTCAGCTTTTCTCCCCCATACTTGAGAGAGTTATCCACGAAGTTGCGGAAGGCCCTCAGCAGGGACAGCCGATCCGCATGGACCTCCACCACCATCTGCGGTTCAAGCCAGGCGACTTTTCGAAGACGGAGTCGCGCTGAGAATTCATCTTTGAGCATCTGAAGAATCTCGGCAATGTTGACCCTTTCGATGGTCAGACGAGCTTCCTTGGTGGCGATGAAAACATTGACCTTGTCGACCAGGGCGGCAATATGCTCCGATGTTCTCATGATCGTCTCACAATAACTCCTGCCCTTTTCATCAAGGACATCTTTGTAGCCTTTGCTCAGCCGTCTTGAGAGACCATAGAGACCAATAGCCGGACTTTTCAAATCGTGGGCGACGGAGTAGGCAAAAAGCTTCAACTTTTCCGAACTGTCCAGCAATGCTTGTTCTGCCCGCTTGCGATCCGTAATGTCGCGGTTGCTCCCGCGATGCCCCAGGAAATGGCCGCGGGCATCGAACACCGGCTGACAGACGTGACCGATCCAGCGCGTTGAGCCGTCACGATGGATGATGCGAAACTCCATTTCGCACGGGGCCCTGGCAGGCTGAGCCTGCTCCAAATGGGCCCTGCACCGGGTCATGTCATCCGGGTGGACTATGCGGGAAAAGAGTGTAAGGTCCGCCTCAAACTCACTGGCCGCATAGCCGGTAATCCTTCTGCACGACGGAGAGAGGTAAAGGAAACGCCCTTCAGGGCTTGCCCAGTATTCCCAGTCATGGGTATTGTCGGCAACAATGCGGTATTTGGTTTCGGAGATTCGCAGCGACTCCTCCAGTTGCTTGCTTGCCGTGATGTCCTCATAGGTCCCCAAAACCCCTTTGATCCGACCCTGGGCATCAAGCAGCGGCACCTTATTGGTACGCAGCCAAATCCTGCCGCCATTGGGGGTGGTCTGGGGTTCTTCATAGCCGAGCTTAGGCTTCCCCGTGGTCATCACCAAGTGGTCATCGGTTCGATAAAGGTCTGCCTGTTCCGCCCACCCCATCTCGAAGTCGTTCTTGCCGATGATTTCCTCGGCGGATTGCAGCCCCGCATCGCGAGCAAAGGGGCGGTTGCAGCCCAGGTAGGTGGAATGAAGATCTTTCCAGAAAACCCTGACTGGGATGGTATCCAGGACGGACTGCAGCATTTGCCGCCATTCCTGTAGCGCTTGCTCCACCTTCTTTCGTTCCTGGATTTCACGGGTAAGTTGCTCATTCGCTCTGGCCAGGGCAGCCGTGCGTTCCTTTACCAACTCCTCGAGGTGACCGCGATACCTGGCCAACTCCTCTTCCGCCTGCTTACGTTCGTTTTCCGCCTCTTCCAGTTTGGCCGTGCGCCGGCGCATGAGCGCCAGTTCAGCCATGAGCTGCTCCCTGGATGGGCTGTTCTCAGTCATAGTGATTTCCCCGGAAGGAATGGGATGATTCCCGGCCTCGCCCGCAACATTCGTGAGGACACGGCCGGCTGAACCCTGATTTCGGTATTTGCGTTGTGGGCCTGCGAGTCGGGCACGGGTCACTATCGCCCAAATTGCGATTCACTTCAAGCCTGACTGCGTTCGCAAGCGATCAAACATCCGCCAGGGGAATTCGTCATTGCGAGGCTGATCACCGACCTCCTGCACATTGATTCAGCCTTTCGACGTTCTTTCACCCGCGGGTCATCTTCCACCCTTATCAGGCCGCCGCTCCAGAAAGGTCCGAGGTTGCATATTTCCGCTAAAGGATGAGTCCATTCCAGCCGACTATTAGACAGGGGCCGGTTAACCTTGAATCCGAACTCTTTCTCTGCTTTAATGGAGACCTCGAATTATCGGACTCAAGACTTTTGGGCAGGTCCACTTTCAACAAGGGGGCAAACATGAAAATCTCTGAAATCAAGGGTTATGCTCCTGCCTTGGAACAGAGAATGGCCAAGCCGGCAGCTGCGGCTCAAGACCCAGTTGTGCCCGTTCCTGCTGGTAAGAGCGCGGAAGCCGGAGAGCCTGAACGGACAACCCATGCCGTGACAGGGCCGACGGCCGCTCCACCCCTCATGGATTTCCAACTCTCCGGCGTGCGCAACGATTTTTCCGGTAAGTATCGTCAAGCGGCGCTTGCTCTCGAGGGAACCATCTACCGCCTGGTGCAATCCCAGTCGGCACTGCTGGCCGCGAGCGAGGGATCCGGAGAGGTGGTTGACCTGCCTGAGAACATAACCCTGCAACAAACGGCCGATAGCCTGATGGCGCGTGCCAACCTCGAATCCGCCAGGTTCAGGAAAAACACCTAACGTGAGCAGGGAAGGCTTCAAACCGTAAGGGATGAGGTCCCGTCTATGGAAATGGGTCCGTTGGGTAACTCAGGCGACCCAGGCAGAATTCAGGCTATTTGGGGCTGATGAAGCAAAGGGCTTCCTGGGTCCGGGGATCCGCCACCACCTGCACGTACTTCCCATCGGCAGCGGAAGGCACATCGATCACCTTGACAAAGGTCTCGAAATATCTGGCATCGGGCAGGAGTTGGCTCAGCATATTCGGTGATTCGCTGAAGAATTTCTGGTTGAAGGCGGCCTTTGGATCATCCGGATATAACGGCAGATAGATGATTCGCGATTCGATCAGATCCAGAAAAAAATGCGTTCCGTAAGACACATCGGGAAGGTGTCCCGCCTCTTCCCGGGCGATTTCCACCAGAACTGACGTGTTGTTGATGTCGGCATAGCTGGTGTTGACGCCGAGGGTAACGTTGGAGCTGCCCCATCGGCCGGGTCCCATCAGCATCGTGGGATGAAGGGAGATGTCCGGATGCCGATTGAGCTGACCAACGATTCGCCCCAACTCCTGCTTTACTCCCATCGATGCCTTCCTGGCATAACCCTCCGGATCGATATAGACGATGTATCGAATGTGCGGCACATTGCCTCCCGAGATCGTCCGGCTGGCCCTGAACAGAATGAGATCGGGAGCGATATCGGTCGGCACGGTGGCGACTTCCGTCAACCCCGCGAGGCGCATGGGGCGGCACTGCAGCAAGTTGATTTTGACCTTCCCCTCGGCATTGACAGAAGCGGTGAATTCGGAATCGATGGGGTAGCCATAGGCCGTTTCGAGTTTCGCCAGAAGCGCTCTCATGAGCTTGATGAAGTCAGTTTGCGTGAGCAGGTTATTGAAGGTCAGAATGCCGTTCCTGAGGTCTTTGAGCCGCCGTCCTCCGGGATCTCGGACGTACCCGTCCTCCATGAAGGACAGGAAGAGATGCAGGTTTGGATAATCGGCATCGGCAATCACTTCGGCTACCTGCTTGCTCCTGAAATCATTGGCGGACAAATCCAGCAGGTCCAGTTCCCGCTGCGAATAGGAGGCGATCTTTGAGCCAATTTCGGGGCGAAGTTGAGGGTTGCTCAGAGGAATCATCCTGGGATAGTTGCCTCCCAAGCGGTCAACCGCCCGTGTTCCCAGCCCGAAGACCAGACGGATGATGCCCTGCTTTGGGTCGATGCGGTCGCTCCACCGATAAAGGTTATGCGAAAAGGCTACTCCCGCAAGCTGGGGGAAGAAATAGCGCTTGTAGCGCATACCCGATACGCGCTGCACCAGGATGGCCATCTGTTCGTCCGCATTACCGAGGCCGCGCTGGCGCCGGTAGGAAAGGGCATCCGGATTCACGGCGCTGGCGTAGACCAGTTTCACGGCCCGGAGGAAAGCCCGCATCCTCACTTCCGGACTGCCTTGGTTGGCGCAGAACTCGCTTCGATACTTGCCGGCAAAGGCGTTACCGAAGCCATCCTCGAGCAGGCTACTCGACCTCACGATGATAGGGGCCTGACCAAAGTAATCGAGCAGGTCCCTGAATTGTTCCATGATGTCATGCGGAAAACGACCTTCCAAAAACCGCTGCTCGACCTTCTCGAACTGTTCCGGCGTGAGCTGAGAATTCCTCGTCAAGCGGAGACGCGAGCGGAACAGATCGTTGTTGACCAGAAAGGTGAAGAAGACATCCGAGCCGATATAAAAAGAGTCGTGCTCCTCGAGGACTTCCGAGTAATCAATGTCCTCGAGATCCTTCAGGAGGATTCGGCGCGCCAGCAGCATGCCCGCCGCTTTGCCGCCGATGCAACCTGAGCCGATGAGCCGATTCCTGATGCCAAGAAGGTCTTTCAGGCTCAAGTAGCGATCCGCCAGGCGCATGTACTCGGGATGCGTGCCGATGATCATCCGTGATAGCTCTTCTTTGAGAACCAAAATCTCCGATGTACTCTCCAGGGGGTCAAGCTGGTCTTCGTCATACTGGCTGAGCTTTCTGAAGACGCTGTCCCAGGGGGCCAGTGAAGCCGCCTTGACTTTGAGAGGGCTTTTGCTGGCGGTTTTCGAGATGGCGGAAGCATCTCCGCTGCCGAATACCGGGGTCAAAGTTCCTTCTGCATAAAGGTGGGGCAGGAACATTTGTGAAGAGTAGCGATCCCAAACCTTGAGCGGATGCACATAAAGGCGGTCTTCGATATGATAGAGGTCAATCAAGACTTGGGTGGTGTCCCGGATGCGGGCTACCGCGCGGTGGGAATGCTGCCCCCGGGTGAGGGCAAAATAGGCAATGGTGTCCAGCTCCCGAAGATAGGGGCAGGTCAGCTGGAAAAAGTTCGCCAGGAGCTCGTCGGTAGCCCAGTCCGCGACCAGAGCGGAGAGGTTGTCAAAGACATAAAAGACCTCCCTTCCCTGTTCCTCGATGATCTTGTTGACTTGGGCACTGAAGGAATCAAAACCCGGCCGCGGGTCAACCTCCTTGGTGATCATGCGCGGGTCCGGCTCGAGGACCCTCGAATGCGGCATGAACTGCACCCAAACAACCGTGCGGCGGTCTTGAAGGGCTTGACTCACAAAGGGCCGTGCTACTTTGAGGTAGTTGTCCAGCCCGTCGACCTGCCAGACGACATTATCGCCCAGGCGAAGCCCCTGCAGGATGACGTCGAGAGCTGGTATGCCACTGCCAAAGGCTTTGGATTGGGGCATCAGGATCCCTTCCGAGATACACCCGTAACGCTTTGAAGGACATGTGCGACACTCCGGGGTTCCTCGCAGAGCACATCTCGTTAGTCAGGTAATAGTCAAGCAGCATCTTTTACCATGAAGAACACGAAGGACACGAAGAGATTTCTTTGCGGTTATTCGTGTGCCTTCGTGTGCCTTCGTGGATCAGCTTTTGGCGGGGTGATTGCGGGTAATTCCGGGACAGCTCCTCGGCACCCTGCCGGGTTAGAACCACCCCCGCAGTTTCATGGCTTCGACCACCCGTTCCACGGCAACGACATAGGCCGCCTTGCGCATGTTGATCTTATATTTTTCCGAGGTGTCATACACCTCATGATAGGCTCGCGTCATCTTCTTATCGAGCTTCTCGTAGACTTCCTGCTCATCCCAGTAATACATGCAGGCGTTCTGGACCATCTCGAAGTACGACACGGTGACCCCCCCGGCGTTGCACAGGAAATCGGGAATCACGTGTATCCCTTTTCGATAGAGAATTTCATCCGCCTCGGGAGTAGTCGGTCCGTTGGCAAGCTCGACGAGGATCTTAGCCTTGACCTTGTCGGCATTCCTCCCGGTAACCATCCCCTCCATGGCGGCAAGCACCAGCACGTCCACGTCCAGCTGCAGCAGGGCTTCGTTATCGATACAGGCGGTGCCGGCACAGCTGACGACCGACTGGGTTTCGGATTTGTGCTGGGCGACTTTGGGAATACAGAGCCCCTCATCGCAGATGGCCCCGCCCTTGGAATCGCTCACGGCCACGATTTTGCACCCAAACATCGATTCTGCCAGGGAGGCGGCGTAGCTTCCGGCATTCCCGTATCCCTGGATGGCCATGGTCACCTTGCTGAGATCCATACCCAGCTTGCGGGCCGCCTCCCGCAGGGTATACATGCCACCCTTGGCCGTAGCGTCCGTTCGACCCGGGGACCCGCCCAGTGACAAAGGTTTGCCCGTGATCACCCCGAACTGACTCTTCCCGATGATGGACGAATACTCGTCGAGCATCCAGGCCATGATCTGGGGATTGGTATAGACGTCCGGTGCAGGGATATCTCGATCCGGACCGATGAGCGAGGCGATGGCTTTTATATAGGAACGGCTGATGCGCTCCAGTTCGGGCTGGGACAATTCCTTCGGATTGCAGATCACGCCCCCCTTGCCCCCACCCAGGGGCAGGTCGAGCAGCGAGCACTTCCAGGTCATCCATGCGGCCAGAGCCCGAATGGAATCGATGGTCTCGTCCGGATGAAACCGAATCCCTCCTTTGGTCGGCCCCTTCGCATCATTGTAGTGCACCCTGAAACCTTGGAAAATCTTGATTGTGCCATCATCCATATGCACCGGGAAGTTCACGTGGAATTCTCGCATAGGGTGAAGCAGCGCCTGCCTGGCACCCGCAGGCAGACCCAAAATGTCTGCACAGTCATTGATCTGCTTTTGGGCGATGGTGAACGGATTGTCTTGATGGCTGATCTCTGTCATTGTTTCTGAGCCTCCCAAATTGGTTAGTCCCCCGAGAACGTGCTGCTCTGGTGTCCCTTCGCACCATTTTCGCTCCCGGCTGGTATCCCTGGTAATTACCCCTCCTGCCTAGACCTCTCCTGCTGAGAATCTTCTCGCGTAATCGAGGTAGTGTTTGAGACGCCACATCTTTTCCAGGAACTCCGGCCACCCGCACTCGGGCCTGAAACCCTTTTCCGCCTGCGGAAGAATCATGATGTCGTCGGTAACCTTCCCCTGCAGTTCATTCCATAATTCGGCCCAGGTATTCTGCGCATCCTGCAGAACAACGCCGGCAACGCTTCGGAAGTGCATCATTTCTTCTTCGGGCGACAGAACCTGGTAATGCTCGGAGGGTTTGCTGTTTGGAACGACCGTGAGCTGTCTAGCCATGCCTCTACCTCGCTTTCCTGGTGAATCGGGTGATCGGTTGAACCTTCGCAGAGCCGCTTTGCATAGTCGATGTAGGTGCCCAGCAGATGAAGTCTTTCCAGGTATTCAGCCCAGCCCCCCGAGGGGGTGCAACCCGGAGGCTCCGGAACATCCTCGAGGATGTCCTCACAGGATCGGGGATCCTGGCAGGCATCCCAGATTTCTCTCCAGATCTCCAAAGCGTCACCCATGACGCTCGCCGCTACCCCCCTGAAATGCCTCAGCCTGGCGTTGATGCGATCTATTTCGTCCCTCGCCATGCCTTCCTGGCTTTTCGAAGTCGGTATTGCATCCCTGACTTTTGAACCCATTGCTACCACCCCCTGCCGCGGTCACCACACTACTGTGAAAGTCATCACATCCACTCTTTGCTATTCGTGTGCCACGGTGAGGGCTGATCCCACAAAGTGCTAAAACACTCTGAATTTTAAGGAGAAAGGCTGCCTTGGTGTCTGAAGCATGCGGACAGGCTCCTCCTGAGGTCTGCTGTAAGTGCCGCAGGGACCTCCCTTCAGATGGTCTCAGAATCCGGCGCGATGGTGCGCCCGCAGGGTTGATGGCAGGATTGTTCAGACTTTGAACAGGTCGTGTACCATTTTCAGCACTCGTCCTTGCCGTTATGATCGGTGAGAGTGCCAAGGTGAAACTTTTTCATGCGGTGGCGCAGGGTATTGCGGCTGGTCCCCAGCATTCTGGCCGCTTTGACCTGGTTATAGGCGCATTGCTCCAGGACCCTTGCGATGAGTGCCTTTTCGACCATTTCAATGACGTTGGCGTGGGTCTTTTCGCCGGCCAGGCGGAGGATATCGGGGATGAGTTCCGCCAGCTTGCGGTCGATGCTGGCCATGAGCTGCTCCCGGCTGTTGCCCTGCGCCGACTCCTGCTCGCCCGCTTCGAGTCGCAGGTGATCTTCCAGGATGATGTCACCCAAAGAAAGCAGCACCGCCCGTCTGATGCAATTCTCCAGCTCTCTCACATTACCGGGCCAGGAATGGGATTTCAGTTTTTGCAGGGCCGCTTCGGCCACGCAGCGAATGGGTGTCTGATACTCCTCGCTGAAACGGCTTACAAAATACTCCACAAGAAACGGAATGTCCTGGGGGCGTTCCCTCAAGGGGGGAAGGTCAATGGAAATCACCTTGAGCCGCCAGTAGAGATCTTCGCGAAAGTGACCCTGTTCGACTTCTTTTTCCAGATTCCTGTTGGTCGCCGCAATGATCCGTACATCGACTCGAAGATTCTCCTTGCCGCCAAGCCTTTCAAATTCGCCGTATTGCAGCACGCGCAACACTTTTGCCTGGGTCGAGAGCGGCATATCGGCGATTTCATCAAGGAAGAGCGTGCCTTCGTGGCACCGTTCGAACTTGCCCATCTGGGTACGCTCGGCCCCGGTAAAAGCTCCCCTCTCATAGCCGAACAGCTCGCTTTCAAACAAAGTTTCCGGAATTGCGGCGCAATTGATGGCCAGGAACGGTTTGTCCTTGCGGTTGCTGTGGTGGTAGACGGCCCTGGCTACCAGTTCTTTGCCCGTACCACTTTCCCCCGTGATGAGAACGGTCACATCCTTGCCCGCGATTTGCCCGATGAGTTTGTAGACCTCCTGCATGCGCCGGTGAGTACCGACGATTTTCACTGCCCCTCGAGAAGGAAGCGGTGGTCGTGAGAGATGGCCAGGGAAAGTGATCATCTCCTTCATGACGCGGTTCACTTCGAGAGCGTCCGCGGCGATGCGCTGTAATTCCTGTCGGTCGAAGGGCTTGGGGAGATAGTCGTAGGCCCCGAGTTTCATGGCCTCAATAGCGGTATCCGTGGTGCCGTAGGCGGTCATGATGATCACGGGGGTCTTGACTTGCGCCCGGCGCACTTCTCGCAGCGTATCCAGGCCGTTCAAGCCGGGCATCTTGTAGTCCAGCAGGACCAAATCGAACTGTTCCGCCGCGATCAGCGCAAGCGCCGCTTGACCGTTGCCGCAGGACCGAGCCGCATACCCCTGTTTTGCGAAGAAACGATGCAGAAAGTGAGTCAAACCCTCATCATCATCAACTATCAGAATCTTTTCCATCTTCCTCCAGCATCCGCTATTTCACCATCCCAAAACCAACCTTGCGGTCAACACGAGGCGCGTGGGCTGCACCCCTCGCTTCGCCATCGGTGGGCACAGCCCATAACCGGCATCATTATTCCTGGACGGCCCCCTGGCCCTCGGTGGGGACGAACACGGAAAAAGTCGTCCCCTGGCCCACCGTGCTCCGCACCAACACCTCGCCGTCATGTCTCTGAAGCGTGCTGGTGACAATGGCCAGGCCGAGCCCGGCGCCGGTGGCCTTCGTAGTAAAAAACGGCTCGAAAAGCCTGTTCATATTTCTCTCCGCGATACCCGGGCCGGTATCGCTGATGTCAATGCGCACGCACCTTCGCCGTCCACCTTCGGCCTGTGTCTCATCGAGGTTGGCTCTGATGCTGAGCTCACCCTGACCTGCAACCGCTTCCAGACCATTCACCATCAGATTCAGCAGCGCTTCGCCCAGCTGTTTCCGATCTCCTCGGATTTTTGGCAGGAGGCTGCTGATGGATTTTCGAACGATGGTCTCCTGCTGTCTCGCCTTGGGACCTACCACCAGCAATGCTTCCTCGATCAGTTCTCCCACGCTCAAGAGGGAAAAAAGAGGGTCCTGCGGCCGCGCAAAGTCGAGGAAACGGCTGATGGTGGCTTCCATCCGCTTGACCTGGCTCATGGCAACCTGGAAATCTTCCTCATAGTCAGGTGAAATCTCGATTTCCGCCTCGACGGACTCGAGGAACAATTTAAGCGAAGTAAGGGGGGTCCTGATCTCATGGGCCACCCCGGCGGCCAGCCGCCCGAGGGAGGCCAATTGCTGGGAGCGGGCGGCAGCCTGTTCGGTCTCTTTGAGTCTGGCCCCGGTCTCTTCCAGTTCCGCCTCTTTCAGGACCATGCGCCGTTCGAGCATCACCTGCCGCTGCTGAAGCTGCCTTGCCATTTCCCCGAAGGCGTCGTACAAGACCCCAATTTCATCATCGCGTTCGCTTTTGACCTCGACCCTTTCGAATTCCCCCTTGGCAAGATAGGTGGCAGCCAGGCTGAGGCTACGAATGGGGTTGACCACATAATGGGAAAGCAGCCAGGCTGAGGCCAGCGCCCCGCAGGCTGAAAGCGAAGCCACCAGGAAGAGGTATTGCTTGAGTCGATCGGCGTCGTGAAAGGCTTCCTTCCGGTCCTGCTCCACCACCAGCGCCCAGTCCGTGCCGCCAACCCGGGCCGACGCTCCCAACACTTCCACGCCCCGGTAATCAATATAGATGGCTCTTCGGTTCCCGGCCTCGAGGATGTTCTTGAAGCTCTCCGACTGGGCGATATTTTCCGCGAGGATCCGATTGGGCTCCTTATGGGCGAGGAAAGTACCCTCGCGATTCACCAGATAGCACTCTCCCGTCTCTCCCAGGGAAACCCTCAACATCAAAGAAAGAATGGTGTTGGTGCCCACTGTCGCACAGACGACCCCCTTAACGACCCCGGCAGCATCAAAAAAGGGTGTGGCGATTCGGAAGAAGGACTCTCTCCGTTCGGGATCGAAAGCGATATCGGAGAGGTACGGTTTGCCGCCCAAAGCATCCTTGAACCACGCTTCCTCCCGCGGCTCGGAAGCCTCCCGGGAACTGTCATAGATGATGCCGCCGTCCCGGAAGACAACGATCATCTCTCGGTAGACTTTGTACCTGTCTCTCACCAGCTCAAGGTAGGCTGCGATCTGCCCAGGATTCAATGAATTCAGAATCGAGGACCCGGCCACGACCTCAAGATCAGCGCTGCGCTCGGAAATCCACCGCTCTAACAGGGCAGCCTTATCCGCCGCCACGTGTTCGATTTGATTCGTCACCCTGCTCAGTATCAGCTCCTCGGCCGTGACCATGGCGAGGGTACCCATGACACAGAGCGGCACGAGAGCAACGAGAATAAAAAGCAGCATGACCTTAAGTCGAAGGTTGGCAACTACAAACCTGTTGCTCATAAAACGGCGCCTTCTCTGTTCCTGTCAGAGCAAATCTCGAGCGCGAACTCCGCCCACACCGGAGTGTGGTCGCTCGGGTTCTGACGGCCCCTGGGCTCCCCGTCCACCAGGCAATCCAGGCAGACCTCAGCCAAGGGTCTGGTGGCCAGGATGTGATCAATCCGCCAGCCCAGGTTCCTCTCAAAGCTTTTGGGAAGCCGGTAATCCCAGAAGGTGAACTGCTTTTGATCGGGATGATGCTTTCTGAAGCAGTCGACCAGTCCCCAGGCCGCAACTTCCGCAAACGCCTGATGTTCGAGCGGATGAAAGCCGACGCTCCCGGCCAGGCGTTTGGGGTCGAAAACATCGAGGGCCGTGGGAGCCACATTGATGTCCCCGGTCCAAATGACGGGTTGAGTGGGGTCGAGGTGGTTTTCCAGCCACCGCTTCACCCTTGCCAGGTAGCCGAGTTTGTATTGAAAGGCGGGATGTTCCGGGTCCCGTCCCTGGGGAATGTAGGTGTTGACAACCCAGATGCCGTCAACGCTCACGACGATGAAGCGGGCTTCCTCATCGGCATCACCGTCTTCAAAGGCCTTGATGACCTGATCGGGTTGCCGCCTGCTGAGGATCGCCACCCCGTTGAAGGCCTTCTGCCCTCGCAGCTGAACATGGTAACCCGCCTCTTCAAAAGATCCGCCGGGAAAATCCTGGTCCTGACATTTGATTTCCTGAAGGCATAAGACGTCGGGCTGATGTTCGCCGATCCAGCCTGCAACCGCGGCCAGGCGGGCACGGATGCCATTGACATTGAAGGTGGCAACTTTCCAGGTCATTGATGGACCCCCTTGAAGGAACGACAGCCAAGACTGATGCTCATGGCCGGCGCACGCGCCTGTTCGCTGATCACGAAAGGGAGGTAGTATAGCCCAAGAAGTTCGTGGAAGGAACGGCAAAACCTGATGATTGAGAGGACGAGGACAATGTGCGGGCGACTTTACTTGTAATCGCCCTATGAGCTCCTGGCGTGGGCAGAAAGTGCTCCACGCCAGAGAGCTTGCTTGTTCGGTCAGACGACCGATTTTGGAGAGACAGGTTATTGTTTGACCGGGGCCTTCGCGTCGCCGGTTTTCTCGGGAGCCTTTTCCACTCCTGATTTGGCGGGATCAGTGGTCTTCACTTTCACATCCGTGGCCTGCTTGGTTTGATCCACTTTGGCATCCACGGTCGGCTTGGTGGCAACAGCGGTCGGTGTTTTCGCATCCACGGTTGGCTTCGCCACGTTAGCCTTGTCGGTCACCTGGTCCGCAGCGCCCTTCAGGGGGGCAGGAGTAGCCGGTTTCACACTGGGCTCCGCCTTGGGGGCAACGGCCTTGCCCGCTTCCTGGGTGACCACAGCACTTTTGTCCGCCTTGGCCTCCACTGCCGCTTTCGCCGTCCCGGCCTTCTCGGACTCCTTGCCCACTGTCCCCGCTTTGTCAGCCTTGGGCTCCACGGCTGTCCTCATGGTCGTGGCCTTGTCCGCTTCTTTGCCCACCGACGCAGCTGCCGGAGCGGCCTTTTCAGCTTTGACTTCCATCCCCGGTTTGGCCACGGCGGCCTTTTCCTTCATTGCTTCAGCCGGGGTGCCCGGTCTGGCTTGAGTAACCGCCGGCACGGCGGTAGCTTCCTGCGGTGCAGACTGTTGCGCGAGACCGGGACCCAATCCCAGCATCAAAACCATGGCACCAACGCCAACAAGGGTAACTGCCTTTTTCATGCGATGCTCCTTCCTATCGTAAAAACCAATCCTCTGATGCTTTCTTCCAAATTCGACCCTGCCAGTCATTCCGGGTGCAATCAAGATGTCTCTACATCCCCTGCCTCCTCCTCTCGCGACGGTCCCCAGCGGCAGCTCTTCAGTTCCCTCACGGAGACCGTCGTCTTGGCGACAAATCGCCCTGGTGGCTGCGTTACGGCCTGTTGGAACCACTCTCAGTTGTCAGTTGGCCAGGGATTGCATCCGGTGTGCCAGGTGGCGAAAGGTCCGGGAGCTAGCCGCCAACCTATTGATAAATTGATCTGTTATTGCAGACCACAAGATCTGAGGGGGGGATGATGGTTGCTTGGCGGGGTAAGACAACAGGCCGGTGCAAAATTTTACTCATCGGCAGGGAGGATTGGCAAAAAATGTGTCACAATGCCAGCGGGCAAATCCTCCCTTCAGTCCGGATTGTCTCTATAACTTATTAGAAATATAGATAGAAAATACGGTTCCCTGTTCCGAACCAGATTCTGCATGGACTCTTCCCCCATGCTTTTCGGCAATTTCCCGCACGATGGCCAGCCCCAGGCCGGTGCCCTCGATACCTTTGGAGGATTCATCACGCTGGAAAGCGCTGAATAGCTTCGCCTCGTCGTGAAATTTCAAGCCGATGCCGTCATCCCTTACCAGAAAGATATGAAAATCATCTGAACTCTGGTATTCGATGCTGATTTCCGAAAGCCTTTCGCCACCGTACTTGAGTGCATTATCCACCAGGTTGCGGAAGACCCGGAGTATGGAAAGCCGGTCCGCAATGATGTCGGGGATGGTATCCGGTTCGCGAAAAGTGATCTGACGGACGCTGAGCAGCGCTTCGAATTCATCCTTCACCGCTTGAATGAGGTCTTTCGGGCTGATCCGCTCAAAATCCAGCGGCATTTCCCTGGTCTTGATATAGACATTCACCTCTTCGATGAGTTTCAAAGCCTGCTCTGAAGCCTTGATGATCTGGTCACAGTATTTCCTGCCCTTGTTGTCGAGCAGATCACGGTATTGGCGATGAAGCAGGTGGGTCAGACCGTTAATGCCGGTAATGGGGCTTTTCAAGTCGTGGGAGACGCAATAGGCGAAGTGCTTGATGTTTTCCGCATTGCTTCTCAGCGCTTCTTCCATCTCTTTGTGCTCGGAGATGTCGCGGATCGATTCGATGGCGCCGATTCGATTTCCCTTGCGATCATAAAGGGACGAAGCGGTGACCCAGAGGTAGGCCCCTTTGCCGGCATGGAGTTTGGGGACAAAAGTCTCGGCAAAGTGCGTGTGACCCTGCTTTCTGACAAAGTCATAATTGGCATTGATATTGATACTGCTGTCGAAGACCTGATCGATGAGAATCGGTCGCCGATCGCCATAGAACGGCATGGCATAGGCAAAATCCCCCTGCCCAAGCATTTCGGCCTTTGAAGCGCCGGTCATTTCTTCAATGGCCCGGTTCCAGGCGATGACTCGACGTTGCTCATCGATTACGAACGTTGCGTCGGGCAGGAAGTCAACAATATCGAGTAGTTTCTGGTGGGCTGCCTGTAACGCATCTTCCATCTTCGTGCGCTCGGCAATCTCTTGCTGGAGGTGCTGATTGGCGTTTTCCAGGTTGACCGTCTGCTCTTCCAGGGCTTTCAGCACCTTGAGCAGTTCCATCTCCACCTGGTAGCGCTCACGCTTCATGGCTTCGAGTTCAGCCACCCGAGAGCGCGCCGCAGCCAATTCCTCAGTCAGTTGCGCAACGATGCGGTCTTTATCCTCCATGGTGGTTTTCCTGCAGGGGGGAGAGGGAAGGAACGGGACCATAGTACTTCCGTTCGGTTTCCCGGATCGAGGGCAGCCCCATGAAACGGTTAAAGGTTTCGAATTCCATCATGTGGTCACGAAAGCCTTCCGAGCTGCCGCTCTCAAGGATCTCCTTCATGGCTTTGGCAAGGGCGGCACTCACCGCATAGATGCCCGCAGTGGGGAAAGCGACCAGGCGATAGCCGATGGCTTCCAACTCCTTCGCCGGCAAGAGGGGTGTTTTTCCGCCCTCGACATTGTTGGCCATGGTGGGCGCCTCAATCTCGCTGGTGATCCGGCGCATTTCCGCAACGGTTCGTGGCGCTTCCACAAAGATCATGTCCGCTCCGGCCTCGCGGTACCGGTTGGCACGGTCGATGGCTTCATCCAGGCCGAGGGGGGCGAGGGCGTCGGTGCGAGCCATGATCACGAAGTCCTGGTCCGTACGCGCATCCACAGCCGCCTTGATTTTGGCAATCATTTCCTCGACCGCGATTACGGCCTTTCCTTCCATATGGCCGCATCGTTTGGGGAACAACTGATCTTCCAGGAACATGGCGGCGGCGCCGGTGCGTTCGATCTCCTTGACGGTTCGCATCACGTTGGTGATGTTGCCATGTCCGGTATCGCCATCGGCCAGCACGGGGATGTCCGCGGCATCCACAATCCGGGCAAAGTGATCGACCATCTCCGTAAGGGTAAGCAGCCCAACGTCGGGTTTTCCGAGATGGGCGGCGCTGACCGCATAGCCCCCCACCGCGAGAGCTTTGAAGCCGGTCTGGGCAATGATCCTGGCGCTCAGGGCGTCATGGGCACCGGGCATGATGAGAATTTCGGGGGCGTCAACAAGATGTTTGAATAGCGTTGTCTTTTTCACTCTCTTTCCCACTTCAGATAAAAGAATCTTCACAGGCCGGGAGGCAACTGCCGAAGGAGTGCGCTTTCCGTACGGCTCTGAGCACTGCCTGCGCGGTCACCTGAGCGGCGAGGGCCCCGACGACGGTGACTTCGACCCCCGCCAGATCACCGCAGCTTAAGGCGAACAGCGTGTCGCCATCGTAAAGGGTGTGAGCGGGGCAGACCGTCCTGGCCAAACCGTCATGAGCCATCTGTGCCACCTTGGTCAATTGGGTCTTGTTGAATTCGACATTGGTCGCTACCACCCCCACCACCGTGTGCTGGCCATCCTGGAATCCAAGCAAGGTGGTCAGTCCTTGCAGCTCCTGTTCCGAATCAATCAATTCCTTACTCACACTGTCTTTGCGGCATCCTGCCAGGAGACGGCCGCAGGTGGGATCAACAATGTCCCCGAAGGCGTTGACGACGATCAGGGCCCCCACCTCAACTCCGCTCCGAGCTCGCACAAAAGCGCTCCCCAAGCCGGCTTTCATGGCCCGATCCAGCCCATATAGCTTCCCCACCGTAGCTCCCAACCCCGCCCCCACACACCCTTCGGCAACCGGCTCGGAGGAGGCCTTCAGGCAAGCCTCATAACCCAGAGCGGCATCCGGGTAGTGCCCTGAAGGATTGAGCCCCAAGTCGAAAATGATGGCTCCGGCGACAATGGGAATGAGCCCACAGCCGCTGTCAAAGCCCACCTGTTGTTCTCTCAGGAAGCTTTTCACGCCCTCGGCCACGCCCAACCCGAAGGCGCTTCCCCCCGCAAAAAAGAGTCCATGGATGCGATCCACCAGGCAGAGCGGACTGAGGGCATCAGTACCGTAAGTGCCGGGAGCGCCGCCGCGGACGTCAACACCGGCCACCGCTCCGCCCTCGGGGATGATCACGGTGCACCCGCTCGGGATATCCGGCAGGGCAGCATGCCCGACGGCGATTCCCGCGATGGCGGTGAGAGTGTTATTCGACATGGGCATTATCCTTGTAATGCTGCAACAGGTAACGGAAAATTTCCTTGCCAATGGCTATCCCGGTCTCGATGATGTCCGGTCCGTACTGGCGCCCGGTGGCCGTGCGAAAAGTCTCGGCGATATTGAAAATGCCGGTCATCCCCCAGGGGAATTTGTCGATGAGTTCCTGGGGGGTGATCCCCTGGTGATCGACCATATACCAGAGGGTATGCGTGAAGGTGTCCGGACCCCAGCGAAATTTGTCGGCGTCGTAGAGACAGTCGCTAATGAGTTGCGACCAGGCCGGTTCACAGGGAAGCGGTACCGTGAAGGCTTCGTGGTTGCTGATCGCGCGGCAGACGCACTGCACTTCTCTCGGCCCCAGGGGAAACTGGCCGAGAATGCGGGCGGCCTCCAATGCTCCCGCCACCGCGTGGTGTTCTTCGTCGCGGCAGATGTCGTGAAGCAGACCGCAGATGAGCCCCAGCTGCATCAGACGTTCGCGTTTGACCGGGCGGAGATGGTCCGATTCGAGCTCGACCGCAATCAGGGTCGCGGTATCGATGCTGACCCTCGTGCTGTGATAAAGCCCATGGCCCAGGTCCTCCTGCAGGGCAGGCTCGACCAAACGCCGCAGTCTCAGCAGCACCGGACTCGTAAAGAAGAGCTTGCGCGCCAGCGCCTGGGGCGCCTTGAAGCGCGCGTAGAATTCCGGGGGCGGATGTCTTGAGGCAATCCGCTCGGCCTCGCGCTGCAGCCTCACGACCAGCTCATTCATATGCTTCAGCTGTTCCTTGAAGGGGACGGCTCATGCCGGCGGTGCCAGAACCCTTCCTTGGCAAGATGCTGTTGCATCGTGCACGCGATAGTCAGCCTCGAATTGCAGCAGCTTCTCTTCCATCTGGATCACCCGCCGCACCATGATTTCGAGCATTTTTATGCCCACTTCGGGAAACTGCAGGAAAAGCTTCTGGAACGTTTCGCGATCGATGGTCAGGCATTCGAGCTCGGTTGTCGCCCTCACCGAGAAAAGCCGTGGAGCATCGGCGAAAAGGGCAAAGCCGCCAAAGAAATCGCCCTCCTTATATTCATGCAGAAAGAGGGAATGGGTTTTGAGCTCCCGGATCACCTGGGCCCTTCCACAGATGATGACGTACCCGAGGTTGCCGCCTTCCCAGTGGCGAAACACAAATTCCCCCGGGCGGTAACGCATGCGTTTGCTGAGATACGCGTAGAGCTTTAGCCGCTCAATGGGAATACTGGAAAATATGGGCACCTTCCGCAGGATGTCCAGATTGACCTCCAGCTCGCAGGCGCATTTCCCTCCGGTATCCGCTTCAGAAGCTTTCTCCCGGTCCATTGGCGAGCTCATAAAAGAGACCCTTTCGTGCCATCAGTTCCTCATAATTGCCGATTTCGATAATCCTTCCGCCCTTCAAGACCGCAATCAGCTCAAAATCACGGACCATCTCCAGCCGATGCACCACCGCAACCAGTGTATGCTTGCCCTTCAGCTCGACATTGAGCAGCTGCTGGATGCGGGCCTGAGAAGCGTTGTCAAGGCTTGCTGTCGCCTCATCCAAAATGAGAATATGAGGATGCTTGAGCAGTGCCCGCGCAATCCCGATCTTCTGCTTCTGCCCACCCGAAAGGCGATCGCCTTTGCTGCCCACCTGAAACTCCAACCCCACTTCCCGAACATCGTCGAGCAACCCGACCTCCTTCAGCAAGTCGACCACCACTTGGCGAATCCGCTCATTCATCTGCGCCTGCTCGGTCCTCAGATGTCCAAAAATAACATTTTCCAAGACACTGTGGGCATACAGATATTCGCCCGGCCGATAGAAAGTGACCGCCCCCGAATCCTCCCTGCCAATCTTCTCCATGAGTGCCTGGCGAGCCTGCAACAGCTGGCTTTCCAGGGCGGGTGAGAGAGACGCCATTTTATGCACGGCCGGGGTGAATTGCAGAGCGAGCCTCAGCAGCGCCTCTTCCATCTCACCCGACAGATGTCCTTTCTTCGAGTGAGTCAGACGCTCCACCAGCTCCCGGTAATAGTCGAATTCGTCCGCCGGAATCGGGCTCATCTTGAAGTAGAATTCATCAGCCTCCAACCCTTTCAACAGGCCTACCGTGCTCACCGCCAAGTCTTTGCCGAGATCCAGAAGCGGCCTGTGCAGGTCCACCTGCTCTAAAAACCGCCGGAAAAGGTGATTCCGCGTCAAGGCCTGCGACTCGTAGAGCTTGCGATTGGGATGCCCGAAAACGAGGTTGTCGGCAATGCTCGTGTGGTATTGAAAGCGGCTCGCGTCGAAAAAATCGACCGGGCCATCTGGCTCCGTCTCCCAGCGTTGAAAGAAGGCCTGCCTGACCCCAATCAGTTTCTTCGCAAACTCCGGATGGCGTTCAGGAGAAAGGAGTGTATTGAGGCCAATTGCCAGGATATCGTCGGCAAAGGCGATCCTGTCCAACACCAGGAAGATCTCCTCCAGATTCGGGAGCGTCCGTGCGGGGTTGCCTCCCGCTTGATCCAGGGACCGGCATGCGTAGAGCAGGTTGTCGAGGATGCTCCCGTCAAAGATGAAGGGATACTGAGCGACAAAGCCGATATTGTGGCTGACATCAGCGCGGCTGAGGTCCCGGAGCTCCCTGCCGTCAATCAGCACGTGGCCGCTGTTGTAGTGATAGAGCTGCCCGATGACCATGGCCAAGGTGCTCTTGCCGCTTCCGGAGAGGCCCACCAGAGCCAGCTGCTGACCGGGCTGGAGCTTCAGCGAGATCTGATCGAGAATGCGGATCTGCCCGTCGACCGCCAAGGAGAGATCATTCACCTCGATACCCCCAAGAAGTCGGTGAGCCTCGCGATCTCCTTCAGGTCTCCGCTGAAACTCGGGCATGACATCAAAGGCGTCCATGATCTGGCGATAGCGCACCTTGCTGTCCTGATAGTCCTGATAATAATCCATCAATTCCTTCCAGGGGTCGTAAAGCTTTTCATAAGCGGAAAGAAACGCCACCAAGGCACCGAGGTCGAACCTGCCGGCAATGGTCAGGTACCCGCCGATGATGAAGAGAATGAAGGGCCCGAGACTCTGGAAGAAGTTGTTGGCAAACTTGATCAGGAACTTGAAGTGGTTCATGCGCAGACGAATCTCGAACAAACGGGAAGCACAGCGTCCCAGCTTCTGATTCTCGAGCGGATAACCGGCATGCCCCTGGATTTCGTGCATCCCGGAAACGGCTTCGCCAATGATGTTGCTCATGGTGCGCGTCGCCTCGATACGGTCCCGGTTGAGCCGGTTAAAACGTTTCTGCAGGAAAGGAATGATGACGATTTCCACTGGATAAATGGAGAAGCTCACCGCTGCCAGGAGTGGCTCGAGGTAGGCCATGTAAGCCGCAAACGATACCAGCGTCAGGACGTTGATGACCGGCACGGCGATGGCCCCGCCCATGAATTCCCCGATGGCGCTGAGTTCGGAAGTGAGCGAGGCAATGACCATCCCCGGCGGGGTGCGCCGAAAAAAGGGAAGGGGCAGGCTGAGGATGTGATCATAGAGCTCGGTGCGGATCCGCAGGAGAATCTTCTGCCCGATGTAGCCCTGCAAGAGATTGATGACGTATTTGAAAAGGCCCGCCAGCAGGACCGCTCCAAGGTACAGCCCACAGTAGAGATACAGGGCGTTCAGGTTCCTCAAGCCGATCGCCGAATTGACAATCCGCTTCTGCATTTCCAGGGGAAAAACCCGGAGGAAAATCGCGGCCACGATGAGCAGCAGGAGGAGCATCTGCAGCCCTCGATGGCGCTCCAAAACCCATGCAAAGAGAGGCTTTCTGGAAATCATGGGATATCGCTCCCGCAAGGGATGACGGTGTTCATCTTACTTTGTGAAAACCTGTTTAGTGTTTCTCACTGTTGCGGGAAAGTCAACGTCCGATTCCGCGCGGGAGCGAGGTTGGGAACCGTCCAGAAATAGCCGTCACGGTCAACAGGTGGCTAGGGTGGGCTATGCCCACATGCTGCGTTGGCGGTGGGCACAACCCACCCTGCGAAGCTGCCCCGCGCGGGCTGGCGGACAACCCCATGGCAGGTGCTGTGTTGCCATCCTATAGAAATTGCCGAATGAATGCTTTCACTTCACGCTGGCCTCGATAAATCCCGTAATGCCCCTCGCAGAGGATGTCGGCTTCGAGGGTGAGGAGCATTTTGAGGGACTTTTCATAGTCTTTCCGGTTCGAGTAAAAACTGGCATCGAGCGGTCCGTGCACATCCTGGCCGAAAAGGACTTTCAAACCCTGAGATTCCGTCAGATAGACCAGCGAGCCAGGAGTGTGGCCCGGAGTATGGATCGCGTCAATGGTTCGCTCCCCCAGAGGAAGGGTTTCGCCGGAACCGACTATCTTGTTGTCAACCACAAAAGGCTGAAGGGACGAACCATACCAGTCAGCAGCCGTTGCCGTATTGTCGCCGATTTCAAGGAACTCCGCTTCCTGCTGATGAGCCACCGTCCGACAGTTCAGGAGCTTCAACAAGGAAGCAACTCCTCCGGTGTGATCAAAATGGCAGTGCGTGATGAGGAGCAATTCGATCTGCTCCGGCCCGACACCACAATCGCGAATGTTGGCCAGCAACCGGTCGTGGGAAAAACCGCAGCCGGCATCCACCAGAGCCGCCCGACCGCCAAAATTGATGAGATAAATGGCCGCATCCTCAGGATCGGTGAGCGGTCCTCCCCCGACTTGGTAGATTTCGTCGGTGACTTTCACTTTGCTCATGCTGAAACTCCCTGTAAATTCCACAAATTGAAGCAACATAGAAGGGCAAGCTGCTGAGCACGACTCCCGAGGACGACCGTCTCAAGCAAGTAAGGAAACCGCTTCCTTCATGAGTCTGCCGATGGGAAGACCCTGGGGGCAGTTCTTTTCCGCTCCAGCGAAATCGTCTGTCAACAGGCTGTTACGGGCGGCTTCCGGCAGACCCGCAAAGAGCAGACGGGCTTGATCCTTTTCCCCGTAGCTGTGGAAATACATGAGACCGCGCATCACCTCGCGAATGGGCGGCGGTGCCGCAGCAAAAGCCGATTCACAGAGCGAAGCGCATCCCGCACAATAGCTCGAGGCCGTTTCGCACGCATACTGCCTGAGCAGTTCCAGGTCTCCCCCGGAAAGTCTGGTCTGGTCCAGGGCCGCAGCAATGTTGGCCATTAGAATGGTCAGATTGGGCATTTGTGAGCAGATGCTGGCAATGTTGGAGTTTTCCCACACCGCCTTGAGTTTGGCCTGCTTGTCGGTGAACCCGAGCTGCATGAAACGTCCGGCCAGCTTCAGTTCTGTCTCGCTTTCCATGCTCACCGAGCCGCCTCCCTGGGTCTTCATGGCGGTCAGACCGATGCCCGCCTTGACACACGACTCAATCGCCGACCGCATGTGGTCGGTGTGCATGAGCCGAAAATTGTAGGTCATCATGATGCCGTCGATCCATCCCAGCTGCGCCGCCGCCTGCAGGCACTCTTCCATGTTGCTGTGCGTGCTGAAGCCGAAGAATTTGATCTTGCCGGCCACTTTGGCCTTTTCCGCCCAGGCCTTCGTGTCCTGATTCAGCTCCTTGATGCTGCTTATCCCATGGACGAAGTAGAGGTCGATAATGTCCGTCTTCATCCTTTCGAGCGACTGGTTGAGGAGTTTCGTCATGCCGGCTGGGTCTCGCGCATCCGATTTGGTTACCAGAAAAAGCTGTTTGCGCACCTCGGGATATTTTGCCAGGAACTGACCGATGCCGAGCTCGCTTTTGCCTCCCTCGTAGCAGTCAGCGGTGTCCCAATAGGTGACCCCGTGTTTCAAGGCCAGTCTCAGCAGGAGCTGATTCGAAGGGATGTCAAACATGCCGCCCAGGGAAAGACAGGAGACCTCGACTCCGGTTTTCCCAAAAGGCCGCATGGGAACGGTGGCGTTCTTCAGGTCCGGCCCCTGCCCGCCCCCTTCCCCAGCCGCCTGCGCCAGCATGCCGCCCGCAGTGAGCAGCGAACCGGTGCCAACCATTCCTGCCGTGCGCAGGAAATCCCGCCGTGACAGATATTCTTTCTTGGACATGTGCGTTTTGCTCCTTTGCTTCGAAAAGTTTCGAGTGATGAGTTGCGAGTAACGAGTCGGAATCGAGCCTTTTCATTGTTTCCGGGTGTCCCAAAGGAACATGAGCAACTGCCTGGAAATCCCTGCCAAGTTTTGGATACCGACGGGTTGCATGAATCTCCAATTTCATGATGCTCAGGCAACGCCGCTCCGGTACGACCTGCTACAGCAACAGCGAGTGCGAGCTGGTCCGGGATTCATTTTCGGCCGTGACGCGAATCGCCCTTTTGCCACTCACGGGGCATTCGTGTTCGCATATACCGCAGCCAATGCACCGTTTCACATCCACCTCCGGCCGCTGCAGCCGAACCTGGATGGCCATCACGCTCCCGGGGGCGGGCGGCTGCTCGAACGGCTGGTCCTCCCTGACGGTCACCTGGCTGGTGGTATTGCCGACAATCAGCCTGCGCTGCCCTCGCTCTTGGCTCTTGGCTCTTAGCTCTTGACTCCCGGCTCCCGGCTCCTGCCTTCTGGCTCCCTCGCGCGCCCTTTCGTCGTCGTTGACACAGAGCAGGTAATAGTCGCCTGTGGCCAGTTGGTCGGGGGGGAGGGGAGGGTGACGAAACTCCACATTGAGGGTACTGGCTTTCCGCACCTCTAATATGCCTCCCCGGATGGTGCTGAAATGCTCCCGGACAAAGATGGCCTTGGGGCTTACAGGACAGTTTTCCTGGCAGACGATACAGGGCTTGTCCATCGCCCAGGGCAGGCAGCGGCCGTAGTCCATAAAAGCCGTCCCGATTCTGAGCGGCCCTTTCCCCGCAAAATCACCGAGGCCTCGCTTTTCCTCCAGGCGCAGGGGCCGGATCGCCGCCGTGGGGCAGACCAGGCTGCAGGCTACGCAGTTGAGCTGGCAACCACTGCTGCCGATCCGAAAGTTCAGGATGGGGGTCCAGAGCCCCTCCGGACCGGCTTCAAACCCTGCCGGCTGGATGATATTGGCGGGACAGATGCGCATGCACTGGCCGCACTTCAGACAGCGACTCAGAAACTCGGGCTCCGCCAGCGCCCCGGGCGGGCGGAGGACGGCTGGATTATAATTGCGGGCGGTGCCGCCGCTGAGATTCAAGAGCGGCAGGAGGGCCGCTCCTGAAAATAACGTGATCACCGCCTCGCGCCGAGAAAGCTCCGGCAAGACTATTTCCCCCGTTGCAGACGGCAGCGTGCTGAAGGTTATGAGTTCGTGGCGGCATTCATGCAGGCAGTTCATACAGAGCACGCATTCACTGCCGCGGATCGCGGCAGTAGGCTCACAGGCCCCCTCGCAATGGGCTTCGCAGAGCTTGCAGTGGCGGCAATCATCGGTTTTCTTGCCGATGCGCCAGAGGGAGGGGCGTCCAAGCAGCCCCAAAAGGGCCCCAAGAGGGCAGAGGAAACGGCAATAGAACCTTGGCCGCTTCAGGTTCAGCAGCATGACGAGCAGAAACACGACGCCGATGACCCAGGCCCCTTCGTAATAGCGCTGATGGTGGGAGAGCACCTGAGGCGCGGCATCGGTGACAGCCAGGATCACCAGGTTCACCGAACGCTGCAGGAGAGGGATCGGGTCGAGCAGCCCGGTTTGCAGAGAAGCACCAACTAGCTGACCAGCCCCGAAGAAGAAACCCAGAAGTGCCCATACCGCCACCAGGGCAAAGCCGATGGCACCCGCCTTCTTATGTTCCGAAGAATACGTGGCAATCGCCAATACCATGGCGCCAAGGGTGGCTGCAACCATGAGCCAAATGCTCAGCGAGTTTTCGAAAACCATGCGGACGGCATCACTCAGGAGCGTTCCGGCAGCCGCGGCCAGCAGGAAGAAAAGCAGATAGTACTTGAGGGACTGACCTCGATGGTATTGGTTGACGGCTACCCGGTAGGAGGCGCTCTTGCCCCGCTTGCCGAAATAGCCCACCAGCTGTTGCAGCGCGCCAAAGGGACAAACCCACCCACAAAAGACTCGTCCGAGGAAAAGCGTCAGCGCAACGGTAACCAGCGCCCAGGCAAGGCCGCCGTAAAGCATCCCGGTAGTGAGAACGGTGCCCAGGGCCACCAACGGATCCAGCTGAAGAAACCAATTGACCGGCCAACCGCGCAACTGCCACCATGCCACCCCGAACGAACTCACCACGCAGAACCACAAAAAGAGCAGCAGGAAGAACGTCTGGGTTATCCGTCGAACCGTTACAATACTCATGTTGGAAACTCGAAGCTGCTCGTCAGCCAGCTTGCACCCGGAGGGGCTGGAGCGATTCATAAGCCACGGTCCCCACCCCTTCCGCTTCCGCCTTCTGGAGGTAAGGCAGATCGAGGGCCGTTTTGCCCAGAAGAGTCGCCCCAAAGGCGTCAGCAGCCACCTGATCGGCACTGACGATCAGGGTGTTGGTGGGTTTCAAATCAGACAACGAACCCCCCGTTGGGCCATTGGTCATCATGGTCATGGTGCCGTCCAGAATCACCAGCGTCGGCCTCACCAGCAACCCGAGCTCCTTGATGAAATCGTGGATGTTCTGATGGAAGATATTGCGCCTGCCACCGATGAGTCCATACCAGTTCTTCATGCTCATGGAAGCCCCACTGCGATGGTGGTCCTTGACCGGAGCGATGCCTATGAGCTTGTTCACCCCTTCAAAGGGAGTGTAAAGCAGCGGCCAGTTCCTGATAAGGCTCCCGCCGGAGACTGTGGTGGGCTGAAAGAAGGCATCTTTGGGCAGGAGCAGGCGGGCGCCGACGGACTGCACCGCGGCCTTGATCCCGGACAGGGCAAAGCAGCTTTCCGGGTCATTGATCGGATTATCGGTGACACTCACCGACGCCGCTCCCGCTTTGAAGCACAACCGGGCGACTTCGGCCGCCAATTCCGGGTTTGTGGTGGCACCAAGTGAGGGCGGTGAGGCAAAAGCCGCATTGACCTTGATCAAGACCCGGTCACCCTGTTTGATAAAAGCCTCGATCCCCCCAAGCGCCTGGAGCGCCAGCTCGACCGACCGAACCCGGTCCGGCCCGTTGACGATCACCATCCGCTGTTGGCCTCCCGGCATGGTAAAGTCCGGCAGGTGCACCAACCCCCGCTGACGCTCTTCCGCATCCACCGGCCCATGCGGGTCATAGAGCCGATAACCCAGCAGGCCAATTCCCGTCATGGCCATTCCCGCCTTGACCAGCCGCTTGAGGAACTGCCGGCGCTCGGAGCCGTCATGGCTTCCAGAAGGGTTCACCCCCTCGCCTCCAAAGCGTTACGTCCCAGATCTTCTGGCAATAACGAGACCTTCCCCATGGACATCCCCACTCTCCAGTCCCACCGAAACAGTCTCCCGTTTTCGAATGCCAGCTTCATTTCCCTGCCTGGCTCAGGGCCTTCTTGAGCTTCAGGGTGAGTTCTTCCGCCAAGTCCTTGCGCTCCGCTTCATGTACGCCACCCAGGTAAGAGTCATGGATAAAAACTACCTCGAACGTGTCGAAGACCTTAACCACCCAGGCGTCAGGAATCGGGACAGTCAGACTTACGTCCTCCCCACCGTTCGCCGTTAGGAATTCATGGTAAGCATTAGCCATCTCCCTCGCCGCCGTCGCCGATGCCTGCGGCGCCAGAAAGGCGGTCAGTTCCGTTTCGGCGAGGCGGTAGCGGGCCGTAAAGGTATGGCTCAGACGATCAAAGCCAAACACGTTTTCCGCCAGTAGGGCAAGGCTTCCCGGGACCAGTGAGGCCTCGGGGAACAGGGTGAGCTCGTCTATCCGGTCGGCGTCGGCCGGGTGCTCGCGGATGAAATTCTCGCCGATGGCAAGCATCCTTTCAACCATCTGCTTCGAGGTCCCGATCATTTCCACATAAAACTGGCCGTGCTGGAAAAACAGGGCATTCTCCGTACGGTAGGCGGACTGGGCCAAGGGGACATCTTCAGCGTCCGCACGCCGTTGGGTGCTGTAAACCGAGAAGGCATTCCGCCGGTCTCCCATATCGTATAGAAAGAGCTCGAGCCACTGTTCTGGCTGGCCCGCCACGGCAAAGCGCTGCGTACGAAGGCTCAAGAACCCGGCGGAAAGATACAGCTCAGCTCTCCCATCAATTTTTTCTGAGAGGCTTTCCGGACCAAAACGTTCGGCAGGGGTCATGACCACCCACCCCTCAGGGCGATAGTCCCGCAAGTCCCGGGCCGGACCTGCGGAGTCATGATCGTCACGAGCAGGGAGGTCCTTGGATAGCGCTGCCGTAAACGGCGCTTCGTCATATCGGGACTGCTTGATCAAAACGCCGATGGCGATGACCAGGAGAAGGCATAAAATCAGGAACCCGAGAACAGTTTCAACCTTGTTGGACTTCACTCCAGCGATCTCCTGAAAACCCTCATGCTCTGGTGGTTGGCATCCCGACCGCCAATGACGCTCACCTGCGGGTTGGGGGCAAGGGTCAACCCCCGGCATGACTACATAGTTACCCTACCAAAGAAATACTGCCTTTCTCCCCCTCCAAATACTACCCGCTCCCACTTTACAGTGCTCATCTCAGCTGGTAAAAAGCAACCATAAAAGGCACTCCTTACGGCGTGTTAAACTTCTTCTACGGGAAGCCAAGCCGAGTCCGCAGGCTTGGCTTCCTTGTTTTTCCCCTCCGAAGGTTCATCAGGCTGCTCGGCGAGTGGTTTCCCCGCCAAGCCTTGCTCGAGAAGAGCTGCCACGTGGTCCTGCAACTCAAGGATGAGCGGCTCCAGGGTCTTAGAGGAGAGGGCACAAATAGCAACACCGCCGTATCTTCTCAGCTGGTTGCTCACATATTCGGGACCCAGCAGGTCGGTCTTGTTGAAGACGAGAACGGTCTCTTTCCGGCGCAGTTCCAGGACGTCCAGGATCCGGTCCACGGCCGCCATCTGGTCTTCAAAGTGGGGATTGCTGAGGTCCACCACATGGAGCAGGAGGTCGGCATCGTCGAGCTCTTCCAGGGTTGCGGCAAAGGCGTCCAGGAGGTCGCGGGGCAGATCGCGAATGAAGCCCACGGTATCGGTGATGATCACTTCGAAATCGCGAGGAAAGCGCAGGCGTCGGCTCGTGGGGTCAAGGGTGGCGAAGAGCTTGTCTTCGACAAAAGCAAGGCTCTTGGTCAGGGTATTGAGGAGCGTGGATTTCCCGGCATTGGTGTAGCCCACGATGGAGATGACGGGCATACGTTTGCGCAGGCGCCGCGAGCGCCGCTGGGTGCGCCCCTTGCGGATCAGCTTCAGCTGATTCTCCAGGTGGCTGATTCGATCTTTGGTCCGCCGTCGGTTGATCTCCAGGGTCGTTTCTCCGGGGCCCCGCGCCCCAATGCCGCCGGTGAGCCTTGACAGCGCATCGTCTTTCATCCCGAGCCGGGGCAGGAGATACTTGAGTTGCGCCATTTCCACCTGGATCTTTCCTTCGCGGCTCTGCGCCCGCTGGGCGAAGATATCGAGAATGAGCTGGGTCCGATCGATCACCCGCAGTTCCGTGGTATCGGTGAGTGAGCGTACCTGGGAAGGATTGAGCTCCTGATCGAAGATCAGCAGATCCACTCCACATTGCAGCGCCCGGAGCACGATCTCACCCAGTTTTCCTTTTCCGATCAAATACTTGGAGTTGACTTGGCGCTGCCGCTGAATGATGGTGTCGGCCACGGCGATCCCGCTTGTGTGCGCCAGCTCCATCAGTTCATCCATGGATCGCCTGGCTGTTTCCCGGTCGGCAGTCGTAACGCTGACCAGAATTGCCCGATCCTCCTGACTGGCTGACGGCATCATGGCCAGGCGATTGCGTTCCAGTTCTTCCTCCAGGGCCTGAACCAGAGCCGGGAAATCCAGTTCGGGCTCATAGCAGGGGATGGGCGGCAGGATCTGCCAGCCCGGGTGATCCCGATCGCTGGCCGGCAGGATATGGGCAATTTCCAGCTGCGTTGCGCCGCCGTGGGGGTCCACCCGAACCGCTGCCATACAGTCCAGGCGCAAGAACACCAAGTCCATGAGGTCTTCCTGGGAAAGGGGTTCTTCCTGGAGGTGAGTGTGAACCAAACGCAGTCCCCTGAGACGCCAGCGACCGCCGCGGCTTTTTGGCAGATCCGGAATGAAGAGGGAGCGGGGACCGCCGACCAGAACCATTTCGACCGACCCATCGCGCGCCAGGAGAAGGCCGAGCTGCCTTCCGCAGTCATAGGAAAGGCGCGCCATATCGCGTGCTAAATCGGGGGAGACGATCTGGCGGGGTGTCACTTTACGCCGATAAAGCCGCTCGATACGCTGGCGGGTGCTGCTTTTCAGGCCGGCAACATGGCCGTGAGCTCTTTTGATGGGCAACCCTCGTCTTAGAGATGACGCTGGTCGATCAATCGCTTGGCCTTGCCCTCACTGCGGGGCAAGCCGTTGGGCTCAACCAGTTCCACACGCGGCGTTATCTGGAGCTCGCTTTTGAGATCGTGCGTAATCTTTTGCTGGAGCCGCTGCAGGTGGCGCATATCTTCCACAAAGGTCTTATCGGTCATTTCGACCCGCACCACCATATCGTCTACATTGTGCTTACGTTCCAGGAGGATCACATAGTTGTTCCCGACCTCAGGGATGTTCATCAGCACCTGTTCCACCTGCATGGGGAAGATATTCACGCCCTTAATGATGAACATATCGTCCGAGCGTCCCTGGATGCGGTCCATACGCTTGTGCGCCCGGCCGCACGGACAGGCTCCGGGAATGATTCGGGTGATGTCGCGCGTCCGGTAGCGGATGACCGGCATCCCTTCGCGTTTGAGGCTGGTCAGCACCAACTCCCCGAATATGCCCTCGGGGACGGGTTCAAGCGTCTCCGGGTTGACGATCTCAACGAAATAGGCATCTTCCCAGACATGCATGCCAGCCTGATGCACACACTCGAAGGCCACTCCCGGCCCGTTCATCTCGGAGAGGCCATAGCTGTTGAAAACTTTGATGCCGTAAAACTCCTCGACCCGCCGCCGCACCTCTTCCGAGTAAGGCTCCGCCCCCAGATAGGCCAGCCGGAGCTGCAGGTCCCTCTTGGGGTCCACGCCAAGCTCCGTCATCACATCCATCAGGCGCAGGGCATAGCTGGGGATGATGTGGATGACGCTGGTCGAGAAATCCTTCATGAGTTGGATTTGGCGTTTGCTGTTACCCGACCCCGACGGAATGGTCAGGAGCCCCAACCGTTCGGCACCATACTGAAAGCCCAGCCCGCCGGTAAAAAGGCCATAGCCGGAGAGGTTCTGAAAGGTATCCCCGGGGCGCGCGCCAGTCATGAACATGCACCGCGCCAGCAGGTCCGCCCATTCCTCGAGGTCGGCCCGGGTATAAAGGACGGCAATGGACTGGCCGGTCGTGCCCGAGGAAACATGAAGCCGCACCAGCTGATCCCGAGGAACGCAGAGCAGACCGTACGGATAATGCTCCCGCAGGTCCTGTTTGGTGGTGTAAGGCAGTTTGCGAATGTCCTCAAGCGAGGTCAAGGTTTCCGCGGAAACTCCCGCTTTCGCGTATTTCTTCTGGTATAAGCGGGAAGCGGAGACCCACCGCAAGGTTTGACGCAGACGCTCCAACTGTAACGTTTCCAGCTCAGACCGCGAAAGGCTTTCGGCCTCATCATCCCAATATTGATTTGATTGGTTCATTGAATCATCTTCACGTTCACAGGAAAAATTCCGATCCCCTCAGCCAAGCCACTCCCCTCTGATCACTCGCCACTCATCACTTCTTTTCAAACATTCAGCGCCAGGTTCTCAAAACGAGTATAGGTATCAATGTACTTCAACTTCACGCGGCCAATGGGACCATTACGGTGCTTGCTGATCTCGATTTCGGCGGTTCCTTTATCCGGTGAGTCTTTATTATAAACCTCGTCCCGGTAGATAAAAGCAATAACATCCGCATCCTGCTCGATGGCTCCGGATTCTCTCAAATCACTCAGCAGTGGACGCTTCTGGTTGCGCTCCTCGACCTTGCGATTGAGCTGGGAGAGGGCAATGACCGGCACATTCAGCTCTTTCGCCAACCCCTTGAGCGACCGAGAGATGTCCGAAATCTCCTGTTCTCGTCGCTCCGCTCCCTGGCGCCCGTGCATGAGCTGCAAATAATCGACAATGACCAGTCCGAGCCCCCGGTCCGCCTTCATCCGGCGGGCTTTGGCCCGCAGTTCCAGGACCGAAATGGCCGGAGTGTCGTCGATGTACATGGGAGCTTCCGTAAATTTTCCCGCTGCTTGGAGCATCTTGACGCATTCCTGCTGGGTGAGGAAGCCGGTACGGATCTTGTGGGAATCGACACGAGCTTCAGCACAAAGCAGGCGGAGGGCAAGCTGTTCTTTGCTCATCTCCAAAGAAAAGACCCCGACCGGCACCCCGCCCACCATGGCGACATTGCGGGCGATACACAACGCCAGCGCGGTTTTTCCCATGCTCGGACGAGCGGCGATGATGATCAGATCGGAGGGCTGAAAGCCGGCCGTCAGCTTGTCCAGGTCGGTAAAATGGCTCGCCACGCCGGTGACCATTTCGCGATATTCCTGGTATTTCTCGATATTCTCAATGCTCTTTTTGACAATGTCCTTGATCTGCGCGTAGCTGTTACGGATGCGGCTTTCGGTCACCGCAAAGATGGCGGCCTCGGTCTGATCCAGGATTTCCTCGACGCTCTTGCCGCCACCGTAGCAGAGCGCCGTGACTTCATTGGCCGCCTGAATCAGGCTGCGCAACAGGGACTTTTCATGAATGATCCTGGCATAGGTGGCGACATTGGCGGCAGAGGGAACTATCTCGGTGAGCGAAGCCAGGTAGGTGGCCCCCCCCACCTTGTCGAGCTGGCTCCTCTCAGTCAGGTACTCGGTCGTCGTAATCAGGTCAATCGGTTCATTGCGCTGAAATAGTGCCTGAAAAGCTTGAAAAATGACCCGATGAGCATCCCGGTAGAACTCCTCGCCACGGAGGACCTCCAGAGCGGCGGGCAACCCCTCGCTCTCTATGAGGATCCCTCCCAGGAGTGATTGTTCCGCCTCGATCTGCTGTGGGGGTACTTTCTGGAGCTCCTCGGCGGTACTGTCCAAAACCCTACTCTTCCTTTTCGATCACGAGCTTGACCTCGGCCATGATCTGAGCGTCCACCCGCACCGGGACGGCAAACTCTCCAAGCGCCTTGATCGGCTGATCCAACTGGACACTCTTGCGCGCAAGCTCAAAGCCGCGCTCATCCAAAGCGCTGAGGATGTCAGCCGCGCTGACCGAACCATATAGCTTGTCCTCCTCGACGACTTTGCGTTTGAAGACAATCTGAACCTGGTTGAGTTTTTCAGCGAGGGAAAGCATCTCCTGGTGGACCTGCTCCCGCTTCCGGGCCAGGACCCGCTTCCTGTGCTCCAGTTCGCCAACATTTTTTCCCGTGGCCTCCAGAGCCAGTCCCTGGGGCAGCAGATAGTTCCGGGCATACCCGGGAGCAACGTTAACGACCTGTCCGATTTGCCCCAGGGGCATGATATTCTCTGTCAGAATCACCTTCATGATCACTACCTCAGCCAATGCAAAGAAAATTACGGTTAAGGGTTCGCCGTCGCCCCTCGCGACAGACGCCGAAAGTCGAACCACATATCGAACAATCCGAGCAGCATCACCCCCAGCGTGCAGAACTGCTGAATGAGAATGATCCCGTAGGCGACGGCCCGAAAAATCTGCGGCAACTGCCACCGATTAAAGTAAAAGGCGACCACCGCCAATCCCTGAAAGAGATAGATAACCCCAGCCACCATGAGCACGTTCAGCCCTGCGACCTTGAGAGAGCCAAAAGGCAGCATGAGCAAAACGCCACTGCTGATTACCACCCAAACCAGGTGTTCCGGTGCTTTCCATTGCGACCAATCCGGCCAGGCCGGTAGCGGCAACTGGCGCACGCGGCAGTAGCGCTTCGCCACCAGCAGATTGAGCCAGCATGCCATGAGCGTTGAGGCCACGGCGGCGCCTGGCAGGAGCTTGAGCAGGAAAGGCAGCAGTTTTTGGAGAGTTTCCTCGACCAGCTGGTTGTCTGCCGGCGAGGCCCCATACTGCTGCAAAATCATGCCAACCGCATCCTGCAGGTCGCGTTCAAGCGAAGGTGAGGTCTCCGTCGCCCCCCCGTATGAAAACCAGAAGACCACGAGCCCGACGGTGAAAGCAACGCCACTGGCAATGCCCGCAGTTCGCTCCAGAGACCAGCCCCGGCGCATGCCCAAACCGAGGAGAAGCCCGAGCAGCAGCATCTCAAGCAGATAGGGCAGGCTTTGCACCGCATGAAGATAGGCGAGCACCACATACCCGAGAAGCGCCGCACCGCCCGGGACCCATAGCGCCAGCGGGGGTCCCCATCGGTAGCAGGCAATCAGAGTCGGCAGCGGAGCAAACGTCCCCACCACAATACCGGCCACGGGGATCATCACCACCGAAAGGAAAAACAGCAGGGTTGCGGTGACACTGACGACGACTTCTCGCGCGATCACGCGATCTCGCCACGGTGTCGAAGGTTCGCTGTCCAAACCCATAGCTTTTTATCGGAGGAGGGCCTCAGACACAGGCCCTCCCATCAGACCATTACACCGTGTGGACGGTTGTGTAGGGCAAAAGCGCAATCTGGCGCCCTCTTTTGATCGCCGTGGTCAGCACCCGCTGGTGCTTCGCGCAATTACCCGAAATCCGCCGCGGAACAATCTTGCCTCGTTCCGTGATGAAGTAGCGAAGGGTCTTCGCATCCTTGTAGTCGATCTTCAATTCACTATCCACACAAAATCGGCATACCTTGCGCCGCTGAAACGTTCGCCGCTTACGCCTGACTACCATCTTGCTTCTCCCTGTTCAAAACATCCCAAAAGCGAGAATCAGGAAGGCTGCTCCTCTTCCCCAGGCCCTTCCTCGCCCGCCATTTCGTATTCTTCCGGCCCCACAGCTTCCTTTTCCGCCCCTTCCTCAGACGCTGTGGCGGCTTGCGCGGCAGCGATCTTTCGAGCTTCTTCCTTTTCAGGGTCGAAGCGGTCTTCGAGTTTCACGGTGATGAACTTGAGCACCCTTTCATCCAGGCGCATGTTCCGTTCAAGTTCTGCCACCAATTCCGGGCCGCCGGCGTTTTCCATGAGGATATAGTGGCCCTGATGGCGCTTCTTGACCGGATAAGCCAGTTTCTTCTTGCCCCAGGAGACATAACTGAGAACGCTCCCCCCATTGGCATCGACAATGCCCTTGAGCTTGTCACCGACGAGGGTGTAACCTTCCTCGGTAAGTTCCGGGTCTACGATGAAAAACGTTTCGTACTTCCGCATCCTTCTTTTTTCCTCCTTGTGGTTTGTGCAGCCCCTCTCCCATGATGGATTGGAGCAAGGAGCAATCCTCTTGTGAAAACGCATAGCTAACACATACATGGTGAGGGCGTCAAGGCCTTTTTCCGCGTCTTTCCCCAATGAACCGGGGTCACGGCCTTGGCCGTTCCGTCACCCGAACCGTCACCAGCGTCACATCGTCATGCTGCGGGACCAGGCACTGATGGGTCATCACCAAGTCAAGCAGACGGTCACAGATCTCCTGGGCCGAGAGGTGGCAACAGGCCCCGAGTGACTCATGCAGACGCTTGATGCCAAAGGATAGGCCCTGCTCGTCAAATGCTTCGGTCATGCCGTCGGTATAGAGCAACAAGGTCTGACCAGGATTGAGTTGCACGGTGTTTTCATCGATCTCCGGATCAGGAAACACCCCCAGCGGTCCGCCGTGCCCACAGCAGGGGGTAAGCGTGGCGCCCCCTGCGTCACAGAGGATCGGCAATTCATGCCCAGCCCGCCCGTAAGTGAAACGGCAGGTGGGCATGTGCAGAATCCCATAGAGGAGGGTAACGAACATTTCCGCGTCATTCATCTCCAGGAGGTTTTCATTGAGCCCTCGCAAGACCTCTCTTGGCATATTCGCTTCATGGGCTTCAGCGCGCATCAAGGTGCGGGTCATGGCCATGAAGAGCGCGGCCGGTACGCCTTTTCCGGAGACATCGCCGACGGCGATGCCGAGCCGTTCTTCATCGAGGGTAATGAAATCAAAAAAATCTCCTCCCACCGCCCGTGCCGGCTCCATCCGCGCCCCGAAATCAAAGCCGGCGAACCGCGGAAGCGCGCGGGGCAGGAGGCTTCGCTGAATCTCCCGAGCCACCTCCAGTTCCCGTTCCAACTTTTCCTTTTCGATAATGAGCGCCTGGGCCGTCTGAAGGTCCTCGTAGGCCTTCGCCAGCTGGCGGTTCTTTTCCTGCAGGTCGCGGATGGTGGCGTCGTCCGTGTCCCGCAGGCGCTGGCTCAACATCCTTGCCATGTCATAGGCGAGAGAAGGTTGGACTCGCAGCATGGCGTCGAAGTCCCCCCGTTTGATTTCCAGGAGACTGACCGCCGTGCAGGATCGGACACTCGCCGAACGTGAATATTTCGGGTCGAGCAGCGCCATTTCTCCGAAGCAGGAGCCAGGCCCAAAGATCGTGAGGATGCGTTCATCCCCCGTCCCCAGCGCCTTGATCACCTCCACCGAACCCTGCAGCACCAGGTAGAAGTGATTCCCGCGGTCCCCCTCATGAAAGATCATGGTATTCGCCGGCAGGTCAATTTGCGCGAGATTGTCAACGAGCCGCTCCAGGTGCGGTGAGAGCAACGTGCCAAACAGCCGAAGGGGAAGTCTGCCAGAGTCTCTCATGGACCATCTTTCATGATGAACCGGTCATTCAATAGCTTGCTGCCAGGCACCGAAGGCTCGGCGCAGGCGCCCCTCAGCTTGAAATCCCGAACAGGCGGCCGGCATTTCCCCCCTTGATGGCGCTCATTGCTTCGCTAGAAATGCCAGCCTCCTGCATTTCCTGAAAATAGCGCCCGGGCGAGAGCAAAGGGTAGTCGCTGCCAAAAAGGACCTTTTCCTTGCCGACTATCGCGGCCATATGCGCATAAACGGCGGGCTCATAGAGGAAGGGCGAAGCCGCCGTGTCGTAATAGACGTTTCTCAGCGTCTCGGGAGCTTCCTTCTTGAGCAGGTGGTAAAAGCCCAACCCGCCTCCCCAGTGGGCCAGGATCAAGGGCAGGTCCGCAGCAAGAGCGGCGAGTGCATAATAGAAATCCAATCCGAGCGAGGCCTTGCCTGGATAGTGATGCCCTACCGGTTCGTTGGCATGCATGAGCATGATGCCGCCATGAGCTCGACAGCAACCCATCAGCTCCTCGAGGCATGCCAGTGCCCCGGCTGTTTCCGCTGGTCCATAGACGGCCAGCTCGCCCAGCCCCCGGGCCCCCTGCTCCAGGCATCGCTCGGCTTCTCGCCCACTGCCCGGCATCAGCGGGTGCACGCAACAAAGCGGGATCAAGGCCGGAGCATGCCTGACGGCCATTTCCAGAACGTAATCGTTATGCCGTGCCGCCAGTTCGGCCTGCTGCCAGGGAAAGCCAAAGACCACCGCATGGTCGATGCCGTTCCGGGCCATGGTCTCCAAAAGTGCTTCGACGGTCGCCAGTCTGGCTCGAGGCGCATCGTAGAGCAGCTGGAAATCCGGTTCTCCCGCAAAGTACCGGTGTCGATCCTGAACGATTTCCGGGGGAAAGACATGGGTATGAACATCAATCTGCATCACCACCCACCCTGAAATCCACGGATTGGGAAAAATATTCAGTTGACTTCTCAGGAGCAATCAGACGACAACTGACTCACGTCAACAAGCGATAGGGTTTTCGATTACACTATTAAAGAGATATTGCGGTGAAGTCGAGAGAAATAAGTCATGAGGCCATCGAGGCAGTCGCGCGAGCAGCGATCGGCGACGCCGGGGACCTGATTCGCCACGAACTGGGTACGATCAGCTTTGCTGACGTCCAGACCAAAGCCCCCTTCGACTATGTCACG
>CAZDKX010000002.1:0-72194 GCA_964505935.1 uncultured Syntrophobacteraceae bacterium | reverse complement strand
CGAAGCGCAAAAGATCCTCCCGCGCCCAGAATCAGGGCCACCATTCCCGCGATGATAAAAGCCGGCGCGAATGACTGACTCGTGTCGGCGAGGACTCCCGCCAGATAGGGGGCCATGGCCTGCCCAATGCCGAAAATGACGGTCATGAGGCCAAGGGCTGCGGGCGCCAACCGCGGGCCGAACACGTCGCCGGCAAGCGCGGCCATGAGCGCCGGGATGCTCCAGGCGGTGAGTGCAAAGAGGGTGGCGGAAAGGTACACTGCCGTCAGCTGATTGCTGGTCCCGAATACCGCAAAGGCGGTGCCCTGCAAGGTAAAGACGCCCACCAACGCCAGCCGGCGGCCGAAGCGGTCCGAGATGCCGCCCCAGATCAAGCCGCTCACCAGCGACAGGATGCCGATCTGCATCCAGAGGGAGCCGGCTGCGGCAAAGGTCAACGTGCCTTCCCGCACCAGGTGCTTGACGAAGAACGTCGAATAGATGATGTAAGAGAACCCGAAGGCGAAATAAATGACCGCAAGCTGCCACAGCCTGCGGGATTTATAGACAAGCCCCCACCGGAGAGCCGCGGCGCTGCTGTCGACCCTGTCCTGCCGCGTCTCGGTCAAGCTGTCACCAAGCGGGGTAAGGCCTTTCTCCTGCGGCCGGTTTCGCAGCAACAGCGCACACAGCCCGCAAGCCACAAGCCCCAAAGCCCCGAGTACATACCAGCTGATCCGCCAGCCGTCGGGGCCGCAGGCCTTCAAGATGGCAGGAATCAGCGGCCCGGTCACAATCAGGCCGACGCTCGATCCCGCCACGGCGATCCCGGAGGCCAGCCCGCGCCTTCGCGGGCCGAACCATGCCGAAACCAGACCCATGGCCGGAACATTGCCGCCGGCACCGCCCACCCCGGCAAAGAACCGGCCAACGCAGGCCGAGCCGAACGAAGGAAAGAGACCGGTGAAAATCATGGCAAAGCTCACGATGAGCAGCGAAACGGCAATGACGATGCGGGGACCATAGCGGGCGGCAAGCATGCCGGCAAACACAACCGCGATCAGATAGCCGATGAGGTTCATCGTCTGAAGTTCGCCGGTCTGCGTATTGGACAGGTGCAGCCCCTCCTGCATGGCGGGCAGGATGCTGGTGTAGCCGAACCGTGCAAGCCCCAGGGCGCTGAAGACCGCGAGCACGATCAGGGCGAGCACGATGATGCCGTAATGCAGGGTCGGGGCGCTCTTTTGGGTGGTGGTTGCTTTTTTCTTCATAAGAATAATGCCAGTCAAGTTCGCGATGGAGCGTGAGAGATGCGTGGGCTTAGCCCTCTTGGGTAAGATGAGCAGACCATGATGCTCGAATCTCGTGCGAAGTCCCCTCATCTCGTGGAAAATCCGGAAACAACGTTACTCATAAGCTTTTCTTGACGCTTGTGCCATTGCTCTTCTTGGCAGAAGATGCATCATCAAGATTCATCGGTAAGCACTGAGGCGCTGCCGTTCTCTGATGGCGTGCAAGTTGGGAGATCCAAAAAGGGAGAAACTTTTCGTGCCCGAGGATCAGTCTGAAAGATCGTACTTCTTGAGAATGCTGTCTATTTTCCCCTCGGCTTTCAGCTTCTTCAGATTCTCATTGAAATGATCGCGCAGGGCTTCGCCATTCGGCCATTTCTTGCTGAAACCGCCATGGAATTCCCTGGCCGGTCCGATGAGCTTGTTGATGTAATCCAACCCGTCCAACTTCGGCGAGTTCATCCTGATGATGCGAGTGCACTGTGTTCTGGGACAAACTGCCAGGTCAAGACGCTCATGCATCAACATCAGCAATTGCTGATAATCTGCCGTTGTCGATGCCGCGATGGCCTCGAGTTTGTTGAAAGTATGCTGCTGAATGGCACTCATCATGGTACTGCCGTAGTCGTACCCCTGAACATACCCGACTCGATAGTCTCTGACGTCACTCAGCGCAGTCCAGGTGATATTGTCCGCTTTGCGCTTGAAAAAGACCACTTCGATAGTCGCCAGGACATCGGTAAAAAAGAGGTCCTTCTCCCGTTCAGGGTTCTTGGCAAAGGTCATCAAGAGGGCCGCATGGCCGTCAGCAGCCTCCCGATATGCTCGATTCAACGGCAGCAAGCTGATCTTCGCTTCAAACCCCATTCTTCGCAGTACTTCGGTTACAATTTCGGCACTGGAACCGGTGACACTCCCTTTGTCATCGAGATAGTTGTAGGGGGGGAATTCCTGACAAACGACCGGCAATTCCTTCGCAAACACCATGATCGGTGCAAGGAGCAAAATGATAACCACCACGGGGACCTTCATGGCATGTTCCTTTGCCACTGGAATTGGTGATCAGTGCTAGGAAATTGCTTTCTCGAACTTCTTGGGTACCAGCTGTGGTCGCACCTGTCAAGGCCATTTCTGGCTATTATTGTGCCGATTTATTGACAAAAACCACCATATGTTGTTAATCGCAACATTGTGCGGTATTCAACAGCCTGCGGGCAGGTTACGCCAACGGGGACCTGCTTCGTACAGTAGCTGCCGGTACCCGCTGAAGAGCAGCTGCTCATGTCCCCTGGGGACACCCGGAAACACGTAAAAAGGCTCGAGTCCCACTCGGCACTCGGCACTCATTACCCGGAACTTCAGAGCAGAGGAGGATGCTTGTGCGATGCGCCGTCTCTTTCGGGTGGGCCTCATCACTTAGCAGCAGCCCTTGCCGGCGACGCTTTGTGTTTGCCTCGCTTGCCGTGATGGTAGTCGTTTTCGCCGGCTGCGAAACACATGAGCCGGCGCGCTTGGAGCAGCACCCGGTCGAGGTGACGGTGGTCACCGTGACTCCCCGGGACGTGCCGGTCACGTTCGAATTCGTTGCTCAGGTGCAGAGTTCCCAGCAGGTGAACATCCAGGCCCGCGTCAGTGGTTTCCTCGACAAGAGGGTCTACACTGAGGGCGCCCCCGTCAAGGAGGGGCAGACGCTCTTTCTGATGGACCAGAAACCCTTCCAAGCTCAGCTCGACCAGGCCAGGGCCGCGCTGGCCAAACACCAGGCCGCGCTCGAGGTGGCGCGCCTGAATCTGGCTCGGGTCAAACCGCTGGCCGCCTTGAATGCTCTCTCCCAAAAGGACCTGGACGATGCGGTCGGCCAGTTCCAGTCGGCTTCGGCGGCCGTCGAGGCGGCCAAGGCCCAGGTGGAACAGGCCCAGCTCAATCTATCCTACACCGTGATCACCTCTCCCGTTACCGGCATCTCCAGTTATGCCCAGCAGGCCGACGGGACCTATCTCCATTCCTCCAACAGCCAGCTCACCACGGTCGCGGTGATTTCGCCGACCTACATCAACTTCAGCATCTCCGAGAATGATTGGCTGAAGTACCGCGATCAGGTGGCGAAGGGCATGCTGATCGAGCCCAAAGACAAAAGTTTCATGGCCGAGGCGGTCCTTGTCGACGGCACGGTTTACCCGCACACCGGCAAGGTCACCTTCGCCGATCCGTCCTTCAACCCCCGGACGGGTACGTTCCTGATACGGGCCACCGTGGACAACCCCGACGGTCAGTTGCGGCCGAACCAGTATGTACGCATCCGGTTGAAAGGGGCGGTGCGGCACAACGGCGTGCTGGTACCGCAGCGTGCGGTCCAGCAGACCTCCAAAGGCCATATCGTCTGGGTGGCCGGCAAAGACAGCAAGGCCGAGGCCCGTCCTGTAACAGTCGGGGAGTGGCATGAGCACGACTGGTTCATTTACGAAGGGTTGCAGGGAGGTGATCAGGTGGTGGTCGACGGCGTCCTCCAGGTGCGCCCCGGCTCCTCCCTGAAAGTGGCGCCCTTAGCCGACAAGAACAAGGGTGATGGCAGCCGCTGAGGCATCTCTTTGACCACGTAGAGCACGAAGCACACGAAGAGATGAAAAGGAAGGCTTTCCCTTCGTGATCTTCGGGTCCTTCGTGGTGAGAGAAAAAGGGAGCGCAGTCTCTTTAAGTGTCCCAAGTTCAGGAGCCCCACGGATGTTCTCCAGGTTCTTTATCGAACGGCCCATCTTTGCCACCGTCGTCTCCCTCATCATCGTGATTGCCGGGCTGGTATCGATGAAGGCCCTGCCGGTCTCCCAATACCCGACCATCACCCCGGTCCAGATCCAGGTGACGACCACCTACCCCGGCGCGGATTCGAAAACGGTGGGGGACTCCGTGGCGGCGCCCATCGAGGCCCAGATCAACGGGGTCGACAACATGCTCTATATGACCTCGACCAGCTCCAACACCGGCCAGTTGACCATCACCGTCTACTTCACGCTCAATACCGACCCCGATATTGCCCAGGTTCAGGTCCAAAACCGGGTGAACCTCGCCATGCCGCAGCTCCCGGCGGCGGTGGTGCAGTATGGCGTTTCGGTGCAGAAGAACTCGACCACCTGGCTGATGCTCATCGGCGTCAGCAACCGGGACGGCCGTTACAGCGCGGACTACGTCGCCAACTATGCCAACGTGTACGTGCTCGATGCCGTCAAACGGGTCAATGGGGCGGGCCAGAGTCAAGTCTATTACGATGTGCCGGACCAGGCGATGCGCATCTGGATGAATCCCGACCGGATGACCTCGCTTGGCATCACTACTTCGGATATCCAGAAGGCGGTGGCCCAGCAGAACGCCCTTTACGGCGCCGGCCAGATCGGCCAGCAGCCCTGTGACGAGTCCATGCAGCTCACCCTCCCGGTGGTGACTCAGCCCCCCGGCACCCAGCCCTCGCAGTATGAAAACATCATTCTGCGCGCCAGCCAGGACGGCAGCGCCATTGTGCGGCTGAGTGACGTCGCCCGCGTTGACGTCGGCCGCAAACAGTATATCCAGGATACCCGCCTCGACGGGAAACCTGCCACCATCATCGCCGTCTACCAGCAGCCTGGGGCCAACGCCCTGGCGGTGTGCAAAGCCGTCCGCCAAACCCTGGAGGAGCTTAAACGAACCATGCCGAGCGGCATCGAGTGTACGATCGCGCTCGACACCACCGATTTCGTAAGGCTTTCCATCGAGGAAATTGTTCACACCCTGATCGCCGCCATCATCCTGGTGGTGCTGGTCGTGTACCTGTTTCTACAAAGCTTTCGAGCCACGATCATCTGTTCGGTGGCCATCTTCGTGGCGCTGATCGGCACCTTTCCCGGGATGCTCGCCATGGGCTTCTCCATCAACCTGCTGACCCTGTTCGGCCTCATCCTGGCCATCGGCATGGTGGTCGACGACGCCATCGTCGTGGTCGAAAACGTCGAGAGCAACATGGTGAAGCATCACCTCGCGCCCCGCGAGGCCACGATCCGGTCGATGGAGCAGATCGGCTCCTCGCTCATCGCCGTGGTGCTGGTGATGGCCTCGGTCTTCATCCCGGCGGCCTTCCTGCCCGGCACCACGGGCCAGCTCTACAAACAGTTCGCCATCACCATCGTCATTTCGGTGGCGCTCTCGGGGTTTGTGGCGCTCACCCTCACCCCGGCCATGTGCGGAGTCATGCTCAAGCACCGGACGCCGCCGGAGCGCGGCCCGTTCGCCTGGTTCAACCGGCAATTCGACCGGTTCACCCGGGCCTTCGGCGAGGTCGTGGTCTTCATGATCAAACGAATGGGGGTGGCGTTTGTGCTGCTCGCGGTGTTGATCGGAGGGCTCGTGTCTCTCTTCCGGACTATCCCGACAAGCTTTGTGCCGAACGAGGACCAAGGCTATCTGTTCCCCGTCTTCGTCCTGCCCGATGCGGCGAGCATCGGCCGCACCGCTGCAGGCACCGACCTCATTGACGGGCTGTTCGCGAAAAACCCGGCCGTAGCCCATCGGGTGGTGCTGAACGGCTTCAGCGTGCTCGATCTGCAGACGAAGAACAACGCGGCGACGCTCTTCATCATGCTCAAGGACTTCAAGGAGCGCTATGCTTCGCGGGAGAACGCCGCCAAGGAAAGCGCCCGGGCCGTCTTTCAGGATGTGGCCGCCAGAGTGCGCGGCAGCATCGATACCGGTGAGCTGCTCCCGCTCTTTCCGGCGGCGATCCCCGGCATCGGCACGACCGACGGTTTCGAGTTCTGGATCCAGGATACTGGGGCGGGAGATCCGGCGCGGCTGTATGATCTTACCCAGAAATTTCTCGCCAGCGCGCGCGCGCGGCGCGAGCTCAGCGGCCTGAACTCGACCTTCCTCGCCTCCTCGCAACAGCTCCGGGCTGAAGTTGACCGCTCCAAGTCCGTGCTGCTCGGTGTGCCCATCGAGGATGTCTACAGCGCCGTGCAGGCCCAGTTCGGCTCGATCACGGTCAGCCAGTTCAACCAGTTCAGCCGGGTGTGGAACGTCATCCTCCAGTCCGACGCCCCCTACCGGAGTGATCCGCGGGACATCACGCGGCTCTACACGCGGTCCGAGGAGCAACAGATGGTGCCGCTTTCCGCGCTGGTCAAGACCGAATACGTGACCGGCCCCGATCTGGTTCCCCACTTCAACGGCTTTCCCGCCGCCCAGATCACTGGCGCCGCGGCGGCGGGCTTCAGTTCGGGAGATGCTATCCGAGCGATGGAAGAGACGGCGCACGAGGTGCTCCCCGCCGATTACCATTTTGCCTGGTCGGGGATGGCGTTCGAGGAAAAGAAAGCGGGGGCGACCTCGACGGCGGCGTTTATCTTCAGCCTGATCATCGTCTTTCTCGTCCTCGCCGCCCAGTTTGAATCCTGGACCCTGCCGGGCTCGGTCATGACGGCGGTGCCCTTCGGGATCCTCGGTGCCTTCGTGTTCAACTGGCTGCGGGGTTTAGAGAACGATGTCTATTTCCAGATCGGCCTGCTGGTGCTGATCGGGCTCGGGGCGAAGAACGCCGTCCTCCGGGTCACCTTCGCCGTCGAATTGCGCCGCGAAGGCATGTCGATCATGGATGCGACCATCAAGGCGGGTGAGGAGCGGCTGCGGCCGATTATCATGACCTCCCTGGCGTTTATTCTGGGCGTGCTGCCGCTGGCGATTGCCTCCGGCGCGGGCGCCAACGCCCGCCACTCGATCGGCACCGGCATCATCGGCGGTATGATCGGCGAAACCACGCTGGCGATGATTTACGTGCCGCTCTTTTTCTATCTCTTCGACCGACTCGCCGAGCGCCCGAAATTAAAAAATGAGCAGTCTCCGCCTGACGAGTCGATCGAGGGTATTGGCCCGAGCCACGATCAAGAATAGGTGTAACTGTGAAGGAGCAGCTATTGCCAAAGTCTATTGATAACGCCAAAGACGCCTCTCCTTGACCACGAAGGACACGAAGAACACGAAGAGATAAGAAAGGTGGTTTCTTCCTCGCGCTCTTCGCGTCCTTCGTGGTGAGAAAGAAATAGAGGGCGACTCTTTAGAGGGTGCCAGGTTCAGGAGGCCACCAGCCAGTGTTCTCGAAATTCTTCATCGAGCGGCCCATCTTTGCCACGGTGGTTTCGCTCATCATCGTGATCGCCGGTCTGGTGGCGATGCAGGCGCTGCCGGTCGCCCAGTATCCGACCATCACCCCGGTGCAGATCACGGTGACGACCACCTATCCGGGCGCGGACGCTAAGACGGTCGGCGACTCGGTGGCCGCTCCCATCGAGGAGCAGATCAACGGCGTCGACAACATGCTCTATATGACGTCGACCAGTTCCAGCACCGGCCAGCTGACGATCACCGTCTACTTCAGCCTCGACACCGATCCCGATATCGCCCAGGTGCAGGTACAGAACCGAGTCAATCTAGCCGCGCCGCAGCTTCCGGCGGCGGTGGTGCAGTACGGCGTGTCGGTGCAGAAAAAGTCGTCCACCATCTTGATGATCATCGGGGTGAGCAACCGGGACGGGCGCTTCAGCGCGGAGTACGTTACCAACTATGCTAACGTCTATGTGCTCGACGCCGTCAAACGCGTCAACGGCGCAGGCCAGGCGCAGATTTTCGGCGTGCCCGACCAGGCGATGCGCATCTGGATGAACCCGGACCGAATGGCCTCCCTCGGGATCACGACCACCGATATTCAACAAGCCGTGGCGCGTCAGAACGCCCTCTTCGGCGCCGGCCAGATCGGTCAGCAGCCCAATGCCGGCCAACTTCAGCTGACCTTCCCGGTGGTGACCCAGCCCCCTTTCATCCAGCCCGCGCAGTATGAAGCCATTATCCTGCGCGGCAGCCGGGACGGCAGTGCCACGGTCCGGCTCAAGGACGTCGCCCGTGCCGAAGTCGGGCGCAAGGCCTACGTCGAAGACAACCGGTTGAACGGCGCCCCCGCCGCGCTGGTTGCCGTCTATCAGCAGCCCGGTGCTAACGGGCTCGAAGTTTCCAAAGCCGTGCGCCAGACCCTGGAGAAGCTGAAACAAACGATGCCCGACGGCATCGCATACCAAATCGTGCTCGACACCACCGATTTTGTGCGCCTTTCCATCGAGGAGATTGTCTATACGCTCATTGAAGCCGTGATCCTGGTAGTGCTGATCGTCTATCTCTTTCTCCAGAGCTTCCGGGCCACCATCATCTGCACGGTCGCCATCTTCGTGGCCCTCATCGGGACCTTTCCCGGCATGCTGGCCATGGGCTTTTCCATCAACCTGCTGACGCTCTTCGGCATTGTGCTCGCCATCGGCATGGTGGTCGACGATGCCATCGTCGTGGTCGAAAATGTTGAACGCAATATGGTGAAATTTCACCTCTCGCCCCGCGAGGCCACGATTCGGGCCATGGAGCAGATCGCCACCTCGCTGGTGGCGGTGGTGCTGGTGATGGCCTCGGTGTTCATCCCGGCGGCGTTTCTGCCGGGCACCACGGGGCAGCTCTACAAACAGTTCGCCATCACCATCGTCATTTCGGTGGCGCTCTCGGGGTTTGTGGCGCTCACCCTCACCCCGGCCATGTGCGGAGTCATGCTCAAGCACCGGACGCCGCCGGAGCGCGGCCCGTTCGCCTGGTTCAACCGGCGGTTCGACCGTTTCACCCGGGCCTTCGGCGAGGTGGTGGTCTTCATGATCAAGCGGATGGGGGTGGCGTTTATCCTGCTCGCCGCCTTGATCGGGGGGCTCGTATACCTGTTGCGCACCATCCCCACAAGTTTTGTGCCCAATGAGGATCAGGGCTATTTAATGTCCATGATCGTGATGCCCGACGTCGCCAACCTCCACCGCACGGCCCGCACCTCGGCGGTGATGGACCGGCTGTTCGCCGCCAATCCCGCGGTGGCCGACCGGGCGGTGGTCAACGGCTACAGTCTGATCGACGGTCAGTACAAGACCAGTGCGGCAACCCTGTTCGTGCCGCTGAAGGACTTCAAGGAACGCTATGCGTCGATCGCCCGGGCCCGCAAGGAGAACGCCAAGGCGGTCCTGCTCCAGGCGCTGGCCGACGCCCGCACCCATATCCATACGGGCGTGTTCATTCCGATCGCCCCGCCGGCGATTCCCGGCATCGGCACCACGGGCGGATTTGAGTTCTGGATCCAGGACAAGAAGGCCGGAGACCCCGAGCAGCTTTACGAAGTGACGCAGCAGTTTCTCGCTCGAGCCCGGCAGCGCTCCGAACTCAGCGGCCTGAACTCGACCTTCCGGGCCGCCTCGCAGCAACTCCGGGCTGAAGTCGACCGTTCCAGGGCGGTGCTGCTCGGCGTGCCGGTGGCGGAGGTCTACAGCGCCATGCAGGCCCAGTTCGGCTCGATCACGGTCAGCCAGTTCAACCAGTTCAGCCGGGTGTGGAACGTGGTCCTCCAATCCGACGCCCCCTTCCGGACCCACCCTTCCGATATTGCCCGGCTGTACACTAAAACCCGGGACAATCAAATGGTACCGCTTTCCGCTCTGGTCAAGACCGCATACGTAACCGGCCCCGACCTGGTGCCCCACTTCAACGGGTTTCCCGCGGCCCAGATCACCGGCGCCGCGGCGGCGGGCCACAGCTCGGGGGATGCCATCCAGGCGATGGAGGAGCTGGGGCGCGAGATGCTGCCTGACGGCTACGATTTTGCCTGGTCGGGCATGGCCTTCGAGGAAAAGAAATCCGGGGCCACCTCCATGGCCGCCTTCGCTTTCGGCCTCATCATCGTCTTTCTCGTCCTGGCCGCCCAGTTCGAATCCTGGACGCTGCCGGGATCGGTCATGACGGCGGTGCCCTTCGGGATCCTCGGCGCGCTTGTCTTCAACTGGCTGCGGGGCCTCCAGAACGACGTCTATTTCCAGATCGGCCTGCTGGTGCTGATTGGGCTCGGGGCCAAGAACGCCGTGCTCCGGGTCACCTTCGCCGTCGAACTGCGCCAACAGGGCTTGTCGATCATGGATGCGACCATCAAGGCGGGCGAGGAGCGGCTGCGGCCGATCATCATGACCTCGCTGGCGTTCATTCTCGGGGTGCTGCCGCTGGCCGTTGCCACCGGCGCGGGCGCCAATGCCCGCCATTCCATCGGCACCGGCATCATCGGCGGCATGATCGGGGAAACCACCCTGGCCATGCTGTACGTACCGCTTTTTTTCTATCTTTTCGACCGGCTCGCCGAGCGCTCGCCCGCAAAGAAAGAGAAACCTCCGCCTGATCAGCCGATCGAATATCCTGGTCCGAACCGGGACCGAGAACAGGTGTGACGACGAACATGCACAGCATCGCAAGAAAGATGTTTCTCCTTAACCACGAAGAGCACGAAGGACACGAAGAGATCATACAAAGTGGCTTTACTTCGTGATCTTCGGGTCCTTCGTGGTGAGCAAAGAAAGGGATTGCCAGTGCCATGCCCCATGAGAGTCAGAAGGCAAACTGATATGCGTCGCTTCACTGTCATCGTCATTGCTCTCGCTGTCCTGCTTAGCGGCTGCATGTTCGGCCCCGACTACCGGCGCCCGCGCGTGGAGGTCATGCCGTCCTACCGCTTTGCGGACAATGAGACGCGCGACACCGCCAACACCGACTGGTGGAAGGAGTTTCAGGACCCGGTGCTGGATGCGCTGATTGCCGAGGCGCTGGCGAACAATAAGAACATCAAGATGGCCGCCGCCAACATCGATCAGGCGGCCGGAGTGCTCATGCAAACCCGCGCCCCGCTCTTTCCCCAGCTGAGCTACAGCGGGGACGCAGCGCGGCAGCGGGTGAGCGAGCACACTGCGGTTTCCCTGCCTCGCGCGGTCTCCAGCGTTCCCAATCCCTGGAGCTCCTTCGAACTGCTGGCCGGCGCCAACTGGGAGATCGACCTGTGGGGACGCCTTCGCCGGCTGTCCGAGGCCGCGCGGGCGGATCTGCTGGCCAGTCGGGAGGCGCGGCGCGGAGTGGTCCTGTCCCTGGTGGCATCCGTGGCGAGCACCTACCTCCAGCTCCGGGGGCTCGACGAGCAGCTCGAAATTGCCCAGCGCACGCTCGCCGCATATGGCGAGTCCGTCAGGCTGTTCGAACTACAGTTTGCCTACGGCCAGGTTTCGCAGATGACCGTGGCGCAGGCCCGCTCGCAGTATGAGACCGCGGCGGCGGCCGTGCCGCCGCTCGAGTCGCAGATCGCCCAGACCGAAAATGCCCTCTGCACCCTGCTGGGCCGCAACCCGGGTCCGATCGTCCGGGGAAAAACCCTCGCCGAGCTGGTGCCGCCGGCGATCCCTTCGGGACTCCCGTCGCAGCTGCTGGAGCGCCGCCCGGACCTGGCCCAGGCCGAACAGGACCTGATTGCAGCGAATGCCCAAATCGGGGCGGCCAGGGCACTCTACTTTCCGACCATCTCGCTCACGGCCGCCCTGGGCACCCAGAGCTCCGAGTTCTCCGACCTTTTCACGGGGCCGGCGAGGGTCTGGCAGTATTCGGGGTCCTTTACGGGCCCGATCTTTACGGCCGGAGCCATCACCGGCCAGGTGAAACAGGCCGAAGCGCTGCGGGAGGCGGCGTTGGAAAGCTACAAGAATGCCATCCTGAGCGCCTTCAGTGACGCGGAAAATGCCCTGGTCTCCCGCCGGAAGCTTGCGGAGCAGCTGAAGGCCCAGGAAGCCCTGGTCACCGCGCTCAAGGACTACGACCGCCTGGCCTGGCTGCAGTACAACGGGGGCTACACCCCCTATCTCACCGTCCTCACCGCCGAGACCCAGCTTTTCCCCGCCGAGCTCACCGTGTCTCAGGTGAGGACCGCCTTGCTGGCGGCCTATGTCAACCTCTACAAAGCCATGGGAGGGGGCTGGGTGACCAGGGCCGAGGCCCTCACCCACGCCCAGCCGGCAGCCGGCCGGTAGGGTTTCGGACAGCCTGGGAGGCCGTTGTCCGAGGGTAACGGTGAAGTAGTTTTCCTTGACAGAATCGATGACACCTGCTACCAGGAAACCCTGAAAAAGCGATTTCCCATCAGGTCCTATGAGCTTTCCTATCAGCTGAAATAGCGTTTTCCCAGGTAACTGACCCTGCCGGAGACCCTTAATGAAGAACGGCTTCTTCATCGTGATGATTGCCTGTCTGCTCTGCTCACCGGTACTTTCCGGAGCCCAGGAGAAGGGACCGACGGAAGTAAGGTATATTGACTACAGGGGAGACCTTAACAAGAACATTCTGATCGGCATGAGCCTTGAGGACCCTCATGACCGGAAGAAGATACAGGGTGTTTATTTCTACCGGAAATACCTGCAAGACCTGCACCTGGAGGGCGAGTTTGTGGGTGAGCGGGACCTCGTATTGCGTGAACGTGCCGCTGACGGCACCAGCGGCGGCGTTTTCACCTTGAGATTCCTCGACCGGGACCCCCGGGGCAACTTCGGCTCTGCTCGGCTGGATAAGGAAGTGCTCGTCGGTGAGTGGACAGGTGCCGACGGCAAGCGGCGCTACCCGGTGTACCTTCGGCAGACCGGTACCACGCGACTGATTCCCGGGCAAGGTCGCTATGCGGTAGCCGGGGCCGAGGACGATGCGCTGGTGGAGCGCAACGCCCGGGCATTCCTGGAAGCCGTGCTGGCTGGGAAACGGGCGACAGCGGGGCGCTACGTGGCCTATCCGGTCGCTTTCTTCCAGAATGGTCAGCGCAAGACGGCGGCCAATCAGGCGGAATTCTTGAGATACTATGATGCAATCTTTACCAGGAACTTCATCAATCGCATTGCGAAAGGCATTCCCCACCATATGTTCGCCAACGCCGAGGGCATCATGATGGCCGACGGCGCCGTCTGGTTCGATGAGCAGGGCAAGGTCAAACAACTGAATAACGTATTGCCATAATCCGTCAGTTTGATTCATCCATTACGCTTACTGACCAACCATCCTATCGATCGGGAGAGACCAAGGCAGCGGCCAAAGGGGCGGTAAAATCCCATTAATGGTACCTTGACGTGATTTCAGGAGGAGATCGATATGCATGTTTCCCAAAACGGCACCGCATTGATTGAGAAGTTCGAAGGGTTACGTCTCGATGCTTATCTTGACCCGGTAGGGATACCAACCATCGGCTATGGGACAATCCGTTATCCCGACGGGCATAAAGTTCGCCTTGGCGACCGCATTACCGAACAGGAGGCGGAGGCTTTTCTCAAGTTTGAGTGCGATGCGGTGGCAAAAGGCGTTACGCATCTGGTCAAAGTGCCGCTCAACCAAAACCAGTTCGATGCGCTGGTATCCTTTTCCTACAATCTGGGCCTGGGAAGTCTGGAAGAAAGTACCCTGCTCAGGAAGCTCAATCGGGGAGACTATCAGGGAGCGGCTGATGAGTTCCCAAGGTGGAACAAGGGGATTGTCAACGGTGTTAAGCAGGAACTCAAAGGTCTGACAAGGCGCAGGTCAGAAGAGCGGGAGCTGTTCTCAAAGGTCGGCGGGGAAGGAACGCCGATTACGGTCGAGGAGTCACCACGGGACAAGGTCACGTTGCTCGAAGGCTATCGGCAGGGCGAAAAAGACGTCATTGTTGCGTGGCAAGATGACCAGGTCGTCGAGATTCTTACGCTGGAAAATTCCTCCAAAGACAGCTGGGTTGCAGCGGTGCGCCAGTACCCTCATGCTGAGAAGTTTCACGTTGCTCCGGCGGAAAAAGCTATTCCAGAGGGCGAGCGCATCGTGTTCAGCGTCAGGGGAAGCGCCATGGCGAAGGTGGAACCTCCCAGAGCTCTTAAGCGCACCCTGGCTCGAGGATGCAGTGGCCCTGATGTCAAGCGGTTACAGGAGCGGCTGAAAGACCTTGGGTATTACGATGGCCCCATCGACGGAGATTTCGGGCGCCGTACCGATGAGGGTGTCAGGGACTTTCAGACCAGGTTTTTTGCCACGGCCGAGGCGGATGGAAAGGTGGGTCCGAAGACTTGGGCGAAGTTGTGGGGAGAGGTTACCCCGCTGCCGCCGGTAGCTGAGGGTCCATCTATTCCCGGGAGACATTATCTGACATTGACCAGGACCAATCGTAGGGATGAAGTTGGATGTACGGTGCTCGAGCTGGATTATTTCAAGGACGGGCAACGCAAGGACAGCTTGGAAGTCTGCTCCGGCTCGCCCTACAGGCAATTTTTCCATACAGGAAGCGACAGTGTTTCAGGGTCATTCGAACCGCTGCCGGAGGGCAAATGGTATGTCCATGACATCGAATGGGCCGACGGTAAGGACAACTACAGCGGCAAGATCTGGAACCGGGGCCTCGGTCCGGCAAAGATTCTCCTCGATTACCAGGGACCGGGTACCACCCGCCGCAGCGCGATCCTGATTCACATTGATTGGAACCGGCGTTATGAGCGAGGAGCAGGCACAGCAGGCTGCGTCGGCATTTATAATGCGGCTGATTTCAAGAAATTGGTCGTTTGGTTGCGGGAATCAGACCCTCGTGACTTGTTCGTAGATTGGGGCTTGGGGACTTGTCCACAACCCTGATGGTCAAGATGGTAGACCAAATCATGCCTCGACTGGCAGCTGCCATCACGCTGTTCCTTGCCTTGGTCCTCCCTGGAGAACCGGTGCACGCGGGCGAGTGCCGGAAATTCATGGTGACCGCTGCGGATGGGTATGCCAATGTTCGCTCTCACCCTCAAGTCAAGAGCAATAACGTCGTGGCGGCCCTGCCCAGTGGTACGGGTATTGAAATCATCAAAAAGGGCAAACACTGGTACCGGATCAATGCTCCGGTTGAAGGTTGGATTGCCGGCACGCAGATATCCAGGTTTTCCTGCCGCTCAGGGTCCGGTGTATCCACCACTTTGGGAGAGGCTGCGGTTGCACGCCTGGGCAAGCAGGCGGCGTCAGGAGACCGCCGGGCGGCGGAGATCTTTATCAAGATGGCGAGAGGGGTCGATGGCTCTTTCGCGGAAGGGTACGCAGAGGCCATAACGTTGTGGGCCGGTCATGATCCATCGTCTCTGCTTTCGGTCCTGGATAAACAACCGCCTTCGGTCTTGAAGGCGGTCCTGGCGCTGCTTGATTTTGGCTTCGGGGTTGGACCATCAGCACCACGGGAGCAATTTGAGGCGGCCCTTGGCAGGCTTCCGGCTGATACGCCGGTGATTCAGGAATGGCATCGCATCGTGCAGGATGGGCGATAGGACAGGTCAGCGGCAGCAGTGGCCGGCTCAGTCGCAACCGCAGCAGCCAGAAGCAGCGGCACGACAGACTTTCTAAGCATGAGAGAGAGTTGTCTCCAGCTGGTGCAAAATCTTGTTTCACTCGACGGTCGAGTAGAATGATCGCGCACCAGGTGGAGCTGCTTACTTCTTGCGCAAACCGGCGAGCATGTCCTTGAGCCAGGCCGGCTGAGGCAGGAAATTCCAGGCCACCACCAATCCTACTACGAATCCCAATACAAACATGATCATTTCTTCGTCCTCCTTTTATCCGGCCCGCTGACATCGGGCGTTGCAGCCCTCCTGCCTGTTCTGCCGCGGATAGCGTCACCAGCTTCAGCAGCATCATAGTCAGTCGCCTCTTGAGGCTTTTCGGGTAGCACCGGTCAGGGATTGTGTCAAGGACAATCCTGCGATATTGCTGTATCGAGCTCCTGGCGGGTGTTGACAAACATCACCATGGTGCGACGCAGTCACGGGGGCAATCAACAAAGGGGAGTTGCTCATGTGGGGGCACCCGAAGACACATGAAAAGGCTCGATTCCCACCCGGCACTCGCAAATCATAACTCGTGTCCATCCGGAAAGTACCTTGATTTCTCCTCCCCCTTGATGGGGGAGGCTAGGTGGGGGTGAAAAATGATTCGATTCCAAGCACTTGATCACCCCCTCCCCCTGCCCCTCCCACCAAGGGAGGGGTTTCCGGATGAGAACTAACTCGTAACTTCTCGTAAGAGAGTCCTTGCTGCAGGCGGGGGTCCATGGGACTTCCAGAAGCCGGATTCCCGCCAGAAACATGCGGGAATGACGTTTCGTGACAAAAAGTCACTTTGAACTGTGGCGCGGTACTAAGGAGTTGTCCAAAAACAAATGATCTCTTTACCACGAAGAGCACGAAGCACACGAAGTGATTTCTTCGTGTCCTTCGGGTGCTTCGTGGTTTGAAAAAGACTGCAATAACTGCCACTTGATCTTGGACAGCCTCTAATGCGACAGTTCGGCCATCATCTCAGCCACGGCGATGATTTTTTCCCAGGGCTGCAGCTGCGGGCGACGGGCGGCGGGCTCCATCAGGTCGCCGAGGTTGGCCAGGTTGGTGAACCCGATCTTGCCTGCCTGGCGGCCGACCGCTTCGGCGGCCGCCGCGCCGTTGGTTGCCAGCTCGATGAGGCGACCCAGGGCGCGCGCCGTAAGTCGGGTGGCCTGGATGCGATCGAAGGGCGTGGGGCGGCCGCCCTGCTGGATATGGCCCAGGATCGAGCGCCGCACGTCGAAGACGCCGGCGCCTTCCTTCTCGAAAAGCGTGGTCAGGAACTCCGTCGTGTACAGCGGGTCCGCATGCTCGCTGCGAATGATCAGACCCAACCGTTTCCCGTGGCTGAAACCTTCTTTCAAACGCGCCACGTCATCGCGCAGGGCGTTCAGGGCGATGCCCTGTTCGGGCAGATAGATACGTTCCGCGCCTGTTGCCAGCCCGCCCATGAGGGCAAGGTAGCCGCAGTCGTAGCCCATCACTTCCACCACGTAGCAGCGTTGTGAGGCGACGGCCGATTCCTTGAGTTTGTCCACGTTTTGCACGATGGTATTGAGCGCCGTATCGGCGCCGATGCTCAACCCGGCGCCGGGCAGGTCGTTATTGATGGAGGCCGGGACGCAAATGATGGGAATGCGCAGGGCGCGATCTTCTGCCCGGCGGGCAAAGAGGTCGTGGGCAAATTGATAGCCGGACCAGCCGCTGATGACCAGCAGGCCGTCGATCCCGAATTCGCCCAGCCGTTGGGCGAGCATCGCATATTCGTCGCCTCTGGGCAGCCTGCGGCTGGTGCCCAGTTCCGCCCCGCCCCTGGCAACCCAGCCATGGACACTCATCCAGCCCATCTCACAGATGTCGCCGCTGAGCAGCCCGGCTACGCCGTTGCGAATGCCCAGGATCACGTGCCCTTGATCGATGGCCAGACGCACGGCGGCGCGCACCGCCGTGTTCATCCCCGGTGCAGGGGCGCCGGCGTGCAGGATGCCCAGTCGGAATTGGCGCTGGCCGGCTTCCGGCGGGCGGGGCTGGGCCTGGAGGATCGTGTGCAGAATGGCGTTGGCTTCGACAAAGCTGCGGCCGCGCAGCTCCATAGCCTCGGCATACTTGCCGGCTTCGATAGCCTCCGCGACCCGATCCTTCTGATGCACATTTTTCATGAGCGGCGAACGCGCCACCTCATTGTCACGGATGCCGATCAGCTGCGGCTCGCTCTCGGGCGTGGCAGCCAGCAATTCAAGGACAGCGGCGTGGCCGACGATGGTACTCATGTTGCGATCGAAGGCGCTGGGCGCGCCGCCGCGCTGAACATGGCCCAGGATCGTCACCCGGGTGTCTTCTTTGAGCCGGTCGGTGAGCACTTGTCTCACATAATCGGCCGTGATGGGATTCCCGGCGCGGTCAATGGCGCCCTCGGCCACCAGGACCACGTTGTGACGCCGCCCACTCCGGCGCCCGCTCAACACCGCCTCGCACATCTCCGTTTCCCACCCCTCCTGGGGCGGGTCCTCGGGGATCAGAATCCAGTTGGCGCCGGTCGCCAGACCGGCCATGAGCGCCAGGTAGCCGCAATGTCTCCCCATGACCTCCACGACAAAGGATCGCTGGTGGCTGGCAGCGGTGGCGGCAATGGCGTCCACCGCTTCCACGATGCGATGGAGGGCGGTGTCTGCGCCGATGGTCATGTCGGTGCCGAACATATCATTGTCGATGGACCCGACCAGTCCGACCAGGGAAAGGAACGGATGGGCCTCGGCGGTGGCCTGATCAACGGCCCCCTCGGCAACGAGCTCTTTGAGCAGCTCGGACCATTCCCGGCGAAAGTGATTGGCGCCGGTGAGGCTGCCGTCGCCGCCAATGACGACGAGACCCTGGATACCGTTCGTGATCAGATTGAGGGCGGCCTTGCGCTGTCCTTCACGCTGCCGGAAGGCCGTCGAACGTGCCGAACCAATGATCGTGCCGCCTTCCTGGAGGATCCCTCCCACGTCGCTCCAGCCCATCTGCTTGATATAGGGGCCGCCTTCGAGCATGCCGCGATAGCCCTCGAATATGGCGAAGACTTCCGCACCGAGATTGAGCGCGGTGCGCACCACGGAGCGCACTGCGGCATTCATGCCCTGTGAATCACCACCGCTGGTCAGGACGCCGATACGGAAGCGCGGACGAACTGTGGTCATAAATTTCCCTCGCTCTGCACAATTTTCCTGATATGAGATTGCGGCCTCATGACTAAATTTTGGGATTGAGCTCTTCTCTCAGCCAATCGGCAAAAAGGTTGATGCCCACAACCAGGAGAATGAGCGCGGTGCCGGGGAAGAGTACCATCCACCACATATCGGCATAGACATAGCGCTGGCCCGTGGAGATCATCATGCCGAGGGAAGGTTCGGTCAGGGGGACCCCAACCCCCAGGAAGCTCAGGGTTGCCTCCAGCATGATCACCACGGCCAGGTCCACCGCAACGACTACCAGGATGGGCGGGATGGCGTTGGGCAGGATGTGTCTGAGGAGGATGCGAACGTCTCTTGCGCCCGAGGCCCTGGCCGCCATCACATACGCCTCCTGCTTGACTTCGAGAACGCTTCCCCGCATGGTCCGTGCGTAGCGCACCCAATCCGCAATACAGATGGCGGCAATGACGGTCAGAACGCCGCTGCTCTTGAAGACCCCCAGCAGCAGAATCGCCAGGAGGGTCGTGGAAAAGGAAAAAACGGTATCGGCCAGCCGCATGGTGAGCGTGTCGATCCATCCGCCGTAATAGCCAGCCAGAAGCCCGATGAGGACGCCGAAGCTGCCGGCGATAAGGACAACGCTGAAGGCGACGGTGAGCGAAGTGCGGCATCCGTAGACAATGGTACTGTAGATGTCTCGTCCCTGGTCGTCGGTGCCAAGGAGAAAAGGCTGTTCACCGTCTTCGGACCAGATGGGGGGCTTCAAGGAGTTTGCCAGCCTGATCTCGGTCAGGTCGTAGGGGTTCTGCGGCGTGATCCACGGGGCAAACAGCGCCCCCAGGATAAACACCAGCAGCATGATGCTCCCAACGACGGCAGATGGGTCGTGAAGGAAGCTGTGAAGCCGTTTTGATCTGATGCGGCGCTCAGTCATAGCGAATCTTCGGGTTCAATACGGCGTAAAGGATGTCCACCACCATGTTGATGGTAAGGATGATAAAGGAAGCCAGCATGATGTAGGTCACAATGACCGGCTGGTCGGTTTCGTAAATGGACGTAAGCAGCAGGTTGCCCATTCCCGGCCACTGGAAGATGGTCTCGGTAACGATGGAGAAGGCGATGAGCTCGCCGAATTGAAGTCCGCATATGGTCACAACCGGAATCATCACGTTGCGCAGGGCATGTTTGAAAATGACTTTGAACGGGGAGAGCCCCTTGGACCAGGCGGTCTTGATATATTCTTCGGCCAGCACTTCCCGCATGCCGGCGCGCGTCAGTCGCAGCAGCACCGCCAGCTGGTACATGGCCAGGGTCAGCGCCGGAAGAATCAGATGCTGCAGGCCGTCGGCCGTAAGCAGGCCGGTTTGCCAGAAACCGATCGGGACCGTATCGCCGCGGCCGAAGGGTGGCAGGATGCCCAGGTAGACGGAAAACGCCATGATCAGCAGGATACCGGTCAGAAAAGTCGGGATCGAAATGCCACCCAGGGAGCCGGCCATGATCAGCCGACTATGCCATGCCCGGGGTTTAAGGGAAACCAAGACGCCCAGGCACACCCCGAGAATGGACGAGAGGCACATGGCGGTCGTGGCCAGTTCGAAGGTGGCCGGAAAGCGCTCCAGAATGAGATCCAGGGCCGGAACGCGGCTTACGTAGGAGATGCCGAAGTTGCCGTGCAAGACACCCCAGATGAACCGGCCGTACTGCACATAGGTGGGCTGGTCCAGGCCAAGCATCTTGCGCACCTCCTCCTGCTGCTCGAAGGTGGCGTACAGACCCGACATGCTGACGACCGGGTCTCCCAGGTAGCGGAAGATGACAAAACAGGTCATCGAGACCGCCAGGAGCACAAACAAGCCCTGAATGAACCTTCTTGCCGTATAGGTGAACATACCCGCTGATCTTGTCCCGGAGCGTCCAAAGGTTGCAGCACGTCTTGCACGGTCTCCGGATCATGCCTCGGACCGCACGTCGCGACCACGGTGCGGCGGCGCGCCAGGGGTCGCACCGCCGCACCGATTCACCGTCACGCTACTTCTTGAAAGAGATTTCCTTGTAAACCATCCAGGCATCCGGGCGCGGCATGAAATTGATGTTCTTGGCCTTCTGCACGGCATAATCTTCGACCTGGTAGTGGAGGGGGACCCAGAGGACCTTGTCCTCCATGGCGACCTTGTTGAGATGTTCCAGAGCCTTCTTGCGTGCCTCCAGGTCGGCCATGGTGGCGGTGGCCTCCAGGAGCTTGTCAATTTCGCCATCGCTGTAAGCGGACCCGTTCAGTTCACCAAAGCCTTTTTCCTTATCACGGGTGTGGGCCAGCTTGAAGTAGGTCCGCCCCATGTCGTAGGTCCCGTCAAACCAGCCGATGAGGTAAAAGGGAAGCTTGCCCTGATTCACCTCGGGGAAAAAGATGGACTTGGGCTTCACATCCAGCTTCACCTTGATCCCCACTTTTGCCAGGTACTCGGCCACGGCCTGAGCGATACCCGCATCCTGAACATACCGGTCGTTGGGGCCGCTCAGAGTGATGTCGAAACCGTTGGGATAACCCGCCTCCTGGAGCAGCTTCTTGGCTTTTTGGGGGTCGTAGGCAAGCCGCTTGATGGCAGGATTGTACCCCACGGTCGGCGGGTCGGGGACCTGGGCCGACGGTGATGCCTGATCGCGCATGACCTTCTTGATGATCTCGTTTTCGTTTATAGCCATATACATCGCCTGGCGTACTCGGATGTCGGCCGTCGGCGTGCCGGGGCTGTTGCCCAGGGCGAGAAAGATGCAGCGGCGGGATGGCTTCGTGATGACCTGGAGCTTAGGGTCCTTGGCGATCTGAGCCAGCAGTTCGACGGGGATCCCGGCGACAAGGTCCACCTGACCCGAGGCGAGCGCGGCAAAACGGGTCGAAGCCTCGGTAATGGTGCGGACTTCGATCTCCTTTATGGGAGGAGCGCCTCCCCAGTAGTTTTCGTTGGCTTCGAGCTTGAGGTGAGAGCCCTTCACCCATTCCACCAGTTTGTAGGCGCCGGTGCCGTTGGGCTTCGTCATGACATCCCCTTCACTGGCAGCCTCGGTGGACTTCTTGCCCATGATAAAGAGCTGATGCAGGTTGTTGGCAAACCAGGGAATGGGGGTTTTGGTCTTGATCACCACGGTGTAATCGTCCGGAGTTGCGATGGACTCGATGGACTGCGCCGTGTCTCTAAACTGTGAAACCTTGGGGTCGCCCATCCGTTCGAAAGTGAACTTGACATCAGCCGAGGTGAAATCATCGCCGTTTTGGAACTTGACGCCTTTTCGCAGCTCGATCTTCCAGGTCAGCAGGTCCGGGTGTTCATACTTGACAGCAAGGGCCGGGGCCAGTTTCCCATCGGGGCCGCGCTGCAGCAGACCGTCGAAAAAATTGGCCATGAAGGAAAGGTTGGCATCCGAATCGTCTCCCATCGGGTTCATCATCGCCGGAGGCGAGGCCACGGCCACTACCAGAGACGACTTTGCGGGCGCCGCTCCGGCGGCGGAAGCCATCCCCACCACACACAAACACATCAACAAAATGAAAAACGTTCTTCTCATGGGCAAACCTCCTCCTCTTGTTGGTTGATAAAAGCGACCAGCCTCTCGCAACGGGTATCCCAAAAGCCTCCAGGTTTCTTCACCATCTGGAACAGGCGAGGATGCACCTGTTGCAGCTCGTTGGACACCCTCTCAGAAACACACACCAACTGATAACCGGACCTTGCGGCCATCAGATCGCCAGCTGCTAGTCATACAGAAAGCAGCTTACCTGGTGGCCGCCTCCAATATCCCGGAGTCGAGGCCTTTCCTTACTGCACGCCTCCATGCGCTGAGCGCAGCGGGGATGAAAGTGACACCCGCTGGGAGGTTTAATGGGGCTCGGAACGTCGCCCTTGAGGATGATTCGCTCCCGCTTCCTGCGGGGATCGGCAACGGGAATGGCCGAAAGCAGGGCCTGCGTGTAGGGATGCTTCGGCTGGGTGTAGAGCTCGCGGTAGGAACTGGATTCCACGATCTTTCCCAGGTACATGACCGCGATGTGGTCGCAGATATATTCCACGACGGCAAGATCATGGGCGATGATGATATAGGAGAGCTGAAATTCTTTCTGCAGATCAACGAGGAGGTTGATGATCTGGGCTTGAATGGAAACGTCCAGGGCGGAGACCGGTTCATCGCCGATGATGATCTTGGGATTGAGGGCCAAGGCCCGCGCGATCCCGATCCGCTGGCGCTGACCGCCCGAAAATTCGTGAGGATAGCGCCGCCCGTGCTCCGGCGTGAGTCCCACCTTATCGAGCAAAAACGCGATGCGCTCGGCCCTTTCCTTTCCCGGGAAAACGCCGTGAACCTTGAGCGGGTCTGCAAGGATCTGATTGACGGTCATGCGGGGATTGAGCGACGAATAGGGGTCCTGGAAGATGATCTGGATCTCTCTGCGCAGCTCCCTCAGGCGTGCCGGCTTGGCCTCGCTCATCTCCTCCCCGTCGTACACGATTTTACCGGAGGTGGGCCGAATGAGGGCCAGGATGCCAAGACCCGTGGTTGTCTTCCCGCATCCGCTCTCGCCCACAAGGCCCAGCGTCTGGCCTCTTTCGAGCGAAAGCGAAACGCCGTCTACGGCATAGACATGGCCCGATACCTTGGAAAAAAGGCCTTTCTTCACGGGAAAATGGACCTTGAGGTCCTCGACGGTGAGAAGAGGGTTCACGTGCTTTTCCCCTGTTCTTGAGGGCTCATGTACAGCCAGCATCTCACCTGGTGCCGGGGCCCGACCTCTGCCAGGGGCGGCTCCTGTTCCCGGCAGCTTGCCATGGCATGGTCGCAGCGAGGCCAGAAACGGCAGCCCTGCGGAAGATCCAGAAGCCCCGGAACGATCCCCCGGATTTCCGAGAGCCGGTGGCGCTCGCCCAGGGAACGCTCCCCAAGCTTCGGAATGGAGAGCAGCAGTCCACGGGTATAGGGGTGTTTAGGCTGCTCGAAGAGCGGTATCGTCCGGGCCTCTTCCACGATTTTTCCGGCATACATGACCACGACCCGGCCGGCGATTTCCGCAATCACCCCCAGGTCATGGGTGATCATCATGATGGCCGTGTCGAAGTCTTTTTGAAGCTGGAGGATCAGGTCAAGGATCTGCGCCTGGACGGTGACATCGAGAGCGGTGGTGGGTTCATCGGCAATCAGGACTTCCGGGTTGCAGGAGAGGGCCATGGCAATCATGGCGCGCTGGCGCATGCCCCCCGAAAGCTGGTGCGGGTAATCGTGGACTCTTTTCTCCGGCGCAGGGATCTGTACCTTCTGAAGCATCTCGATGGACCGGTCGAGGCTCTCGCGTCTGCCGAGCTTCTCATGGAGCATGAACATCTCCGAGATCTGGTCCCCGATGGTGTAGACGGGGTTCAAAGACGACATGGGCTCCTGAAAGATCATGGAAATACGCTTTCCCCGTATGCCCCTGATCTTCTCCATGGGGAGGGAGGCGAGATCCTTTCCATCGAAAAGGATGCGTCCTCCCACAATCTTTCCGGGCGGGTCGGGGATCAGACGCATGACGGATTGGGCCGTAACGCTTTTGCCGCACCCGGACTCCCCCACAATGCCCAGGATTTCTCCCCGACACAGCTGAAAGGACACGTCATCAACAGCCTTCACTACACCCTCGAAAGTGTAGAAGTAGGTTTTAAGAGACTGAATATCCAGAATGGTTTCGAGCGGTTCCATTCGCATCCTAAGAGAATGTGACCGATCAGGGGAAGGATTTCCTTATACCATGCGACGAAAATTTACACAATCGGACAACGGCATGGTTCTCAGACATCTCTTCAGTCTTCGAAGGTCCCTCTGACCAGGGCTTTCCCGTTGTGGACCAGCAGCCGGCCTCCGGCCATCACCGATTCGAGGGCCAGATCATCACCAAGTATCACGAGATCGGCGTCTTTCCCAGCCTCGAGGCTTCCCTTGTGCCGAAAGATGCCCACCCGCAGCGCAGCATTGCAGGTGATCATTTTCAATGCGTCTTTGAGGGCGATACCGTCCCGCACGAGCCTGGTAAACTCCACGAAGAGGCTGCGGATGTCTGCCACGGCCAGCCGCACAAGTCTGCCGGTTTCATCGAAGACAGGCATCGAGCCGTTTGAGTCGGAGCTCAAGGTCATCCGTTCCACCGGTACGCCCCGTTCCAAGGCCCTCTTTACGGCCCTCGAGATGCTGGAGGCAAAACCGAGGTCTCCTGCCCCGGCCGTGAAGTCGATGTTTCCTCCCATCCTGGCGAAGGCAATAGCCTCCTCAAGCAGCGCTTCAGTCCTGGTAAGGTGGGTGGGCAGGAACTGACCGATGGGAATCTCCGTTTGCTTTACGATCCGCAGCACGGGATCGAGCATCGAGGGACCGTTTCCCACATGGAGGTGAACCACCCCCGCCTTGCCGCCGATCATTCCCCCAACCCTCGCTTCAGCGGACACTCTGGAGAGCTCTTCGAACGACGGCTGGGAGGAACGGTGATCCGAGATCGCGATTTCCCCTACGCCGACGACCTTGGGAATGAGGGCCACGTCCTTCCGGACGCTCCCCGTAATGGTGGGCATGGGGAACTGGTATGATCCTGTGTAGATGAATGACGAAACCCCCTCTTCTTCCAATTGCATGGCTTTGGCGAGAAGCGTTTCGGGTCTTCGGGAGACATCGTCCGTGCCCAGGCAGCCGACGACGGTGGTTACTCCGGCTGCGGCGATGCGGGAGAGCACGATCTCGGGAGTCCTCGTCCCGAAGCCTCCCTCTCCCCCTCCTCCCAACAGGTGGACGTGCAGGTCGATAAAGCCTGGGGCGACCATCTTCCCTTCGGCCGCAATGAGAAGGTGTTCGAAGTCCGCCGGGAGTTGGATGCTCTCTGCAATCTTTACGATCGACCGTCCGGCAATGAGTATATCCATGACGCCCAGGGGCTCGGGCGTGTAGAGGCGCGCATCTTTTATCAAGGTAAACATGGACTTTTCCCTTCAACATGTGAACAGGCAGACAACAAAATGAGTGGCCGTACCGGATGCCGTGCCCCTTGCAGAAGCGTGGCTGTTGCCAAAGTCATTCTAGCAGAAAGGCTGCCGATGCGCGAGCTTTTCACAAGCCGTCTTTCTGCTGGGGCTTCCTGATGGCGCCATAGCCGGTTCCCCGGGTCTCCGGTCCGAACTGAGCCGTTTCAGGGGCTGCTGAATGCCTCCGTCGGGTTGCTTCCTGTCAGCAAAGGAGATATCCTATGTTTCCGATGTATTCAACGAACCCCTGGCATCCAGACCAAGAGCGCTGCCGGATTGAGGACTTGGCTCATCAGCACCTTGGAAGTACCCTGCGAAGGCGGGGGCTTTGGCATTGAATATCTGGTTGGAGGGCAAACCATGAGTGGAAACGAACCTCTGGCAAACTGGAACGGCCTTGAAATGCCTCTCAACGAAGTCCTTGTACCTGTCACAGACAGAGCGTTCCTTTTCGGCGACGGGGTCTACGAGGCTATTCGCACCTGCGGTGGGAAGCCCTGGCTTTTGGAGGAACACTTCAACCGACTGAGGGCCAGCCTGAATGGGATTCAGATGGACTGCAACCTCGATCGATTGAAACAAAGGGCGCTGACCACTCTCGACCATGCAGGCTTCAGGAATGGGTTGCTGTATATCCAGGTGACCCGGGGTGCCGCCAAACGCAGTCATTGTTTTCCTGACCCCCTCCCGGCCCCGAATGAGCTCATCTATGTGCAGGAGATTCCGCCGGACAAGTACGAACGGGTTCGAGCAGTCGGGGTGCCAACCGTGACCACTAAAGATATTCGCTGGCAGCGTTGCGACATCAAATCCGTCAACCTGCTGCCGAACTGCCTGGCTCAGGAGGCCGCCAGGCGGGCGGGGGCGGAAGAGGCGATCTTTGTGGGGGATGACGGCTGCGTCAGCGAAGGCACGCATACGAACGTCTTTGGTGTTAAGAACGGAACGCTCTTTACCGCTCCGCTGTCAAACCGTATTCTTGCCGGCATCACCCGTGCCTGGGTGTTGAATCATGCTGCGGAGCTCGGTCTTGTCGTACGCGAAAGCTCTATTCGGGCCGATGATCTTCCTCTCATGGCAGAGATGTTTTTGACGGGAACCACGGTCGACATCCTGGGTGTTCACAGCGTAGACGGGATCAAGATCGGTAAGGGAAGAGCAGGTGACCTCACCCTCAAGCTCTTTCGCCTTCTCAAGAAGTATACCAGTTCCTAGACAGGCTTGATGATGACTGGCTCAGACAGGAAGCGTCATCATCCACCACTGACCGCAGATGCTGGAGACCTCCCATCTTTCGGTGATAGCCAATGGTTGAAGCTGGTTCCCAGGCTCCAGTTCCGTCTTGCGGAGGATATGGGCGACCCATTCTCTTCTCCGCGGCCACCGGTCAATGGCCTGCATGTTCGAGGCACTTTTTGAAGTCGAAGGCCATGAAGGCGGCCTTCGCCTGTGCCGCGCGGCGCTCCGCGGGGCCGCCCTGCCTCGTCAGGGCTGCCACCGCCCGCGCGGCCTCCACCGCCTGGGTGCTCTTTTCGGGAGTCGTGATCAGGATCCCCAGCCTGTCGCCTTCCTGCCAGAGCGGGATGACGGCCACCTCGGGGTCTCGGAAGAGGTCTCTGCCCGCGGCCTCGAGCCGGTACGTCGCCTGCCTGAAATGGGCGGCGGTCGGCGTTGCATCCATGACCTGCACGGTGCCGTAGCCTTCCTGGGCGTCTGGATTGACCTTGAGGACCAGGATGCCGGAATCGGGCAGCGCACGGTCGAAGCCAACCGGTTGGCGATTCTCGACGAGATAATATTTTCCCGATGACAGGGGGACCTTCACCGCCACGGTCCCGCCGCCGACACTCAGCGGGGAGAGGAAGGCCAGGGCCGTCTCACCGGGTCTCACCAAGCGGACTTCCTCCTTGTTGATCCAGCCCAGGCGGATTTTCGTAAAGGAGGTGAGCCCCGGGGGCAGTCCGCCCCGCTCCACGAAATGCTGAGACATGATGTCCCAGGGGCCGACGTAGATGGCGTGGTGATCAAAAGAGGGGAGCCTGGAGGCGTCAGACTGACGCTCGTAGTCGTACAGTCAGGGTACGCGCCGCTTACCCCCCTCAAGGCCTCCCAGGGCGTGAAAGAAATCGTGGGCGAACATCCCCAGGTGCGCATTCTCGGCCCCTACAAAGATGCCACCGTCAAACTCCCTGCCGTCACCTGAGCGGACGGTCGTGAAAGCCACATTCCTTCTCACGCCCGTGAGCATCCCCGGGTTGGCGCAGTAGCAGAGCATGCCGTATCCTTCGCCCGGCATGGTGCGAACGCCCGGAATGATGAGCAGGTGCTGATAGCGCCTGAAATTGAGGTCGCGGTCCACTCTCGTCATGGTATCTTCGATGAGCTTCCTCACCCGAGTGCGGTCTACCTTGAAGTTGTATGGGCTAACCTTGTATTTAGCAAGCGCCTCGGGCAGGTCCACCCAACCCCGAAAATCGGCCTTGAGCCAGGCTCGACCGAAGGACTGTTCCCGCACATAGCGGTCCAGGTCGTCGACGGCCCTTTTTCGGAGATGATCCAGACTGAACGCAGGCGTCGCGTCCGGGAACCGCACGGCAACCACCAGGAGCCGCAGTTCGCCGGTAGCCTGGTCCGACTGCGTCCCCAACCCCTCATCGGCACCAAAAGTGACCGCGTCAACGGACGGCAGAACAACGAGCAGTGCCAGGCCAATCAAGAGTAGTACGAATCGCTTGGGTGCAGTCATGTTTGTCTCCTCGAAAGGCTTTTCAGGCAGTCTTATGCTTGTTCAGCTTGAGAAGCTACCGTTTTTGTCTCACGCAGAGACGCGGAACTTGCGGAAAAAGCCCTTGGCGTGAGACCCTGTGTCCTCTGTGTCTCAGCGTCAAAATGAAGTTTCAGAATGCTGGATTCCCGCTAAAAACCTGCGGGAATGAGTGCGCGGCAGGCCCACAACCGTCATGCCCGCGTGCTTCTGGCGGGCATCCAGAAAGACTGAAAAGCGCGACTTTCAATCGTAAACAAGTATAACACTCCTCAAGCGCGACTACCATGAGTGTTTGTCTGGCGAATTCAGGAGGGCCAGGGGGAGCAACTGCAAGAATAGCCTTTCATAGCTGAATAGCCAGGCCCCAATCATACCGCGTTTCTTCGAGGGACGTGGTAAGGCGTTGAAGGCCTGCCAGCATTCCTTGCCGGTCGGTTCGTCCATCATGCCCGTTTCCATGGAGTTGAACGGATGACATACTGCCTGGACCATGGTATATGACGGGGGCTGTGCCTCCGCAGGAGGGCCGGCAGCGGCCCACTGTCATGATGATTTCCCGAGCGTGACGATGATCGGCAGGTATCTTGGACATCTTGACCATCATGATCCTCTCTTCCAGTATCTTCAGGATCATATCCTTCCCCAGTTGAAAGTCGGACCGGCGGGAGTGGAATTCCGCGTCTTCCAGGCCGAGTATTCGCGCAACGTCTACCTCTATGAGGAGAAATACAGCCGCGTGCGGCTGGTGGGCAAATTCTATCCTTCCCGAGGCAATGCCGGCCAGCATCCTGAAACAGGAGAGGTCGAGTTCAGCAACCTCGTCTATCTGCGCGGGCTGGGGTTCGATTCGCCGCCTCATTATGTGGTCAGGCCCCTGGGCTTCAACCCGGACACAGGCAACGTGCTGATCATGGAATTTCTGGAAGGTGACGCGCTGGGGAAAGTGATCAATGAGGCCATGCACCTGGGCAAGGGCGAGCGGCTATACCGGAAGCTCACGGCCCTGGCCCATTTTCTGGCCGCTATGCACAACCTCACGGCGGGGGAGTTGGGCGTCAACTTCGACCACAGTCATGCCTACCTGGGGCGGGTCATTGGGGCGCTGATCGCCAGACTCAACCTGGGAGGCGACGATTCCGGCGAGCTCTACCACCTGGGCGAAAGCTGGCGGACTCAGAGCATCATGTGGGAGGACCGAAGCGTGCTGGTGCACGGCGACGTCACACCCGCGAATTTCCTTTTCGGCCAGGGCCAGGCCGTGATGGCCATTGACCTGGAGCGGATGCAGTGGGCCGATCGAGTGTTCGACCTGGGCAGGCTCTGTGGAGAGCTGGCGCACTTCTTCCTCCAGGGGAAGGGCGACCCCGGCGCCGCCGAACCCTTTATCGGGCATTTCCTCTGGGAATACTGCCGCCATTTCCCGGATCGCATGAGCGCCTTCAGGGCCATCACCCGTCGCATCCCCTTCTACATGGGCATCACCCTGCTGCGCATCGCGCGAAACTCCTGGCTCAACCGGGATTATCGCGGGCGGCTGGTCCGGCACGCCAAAACGATCCTGAGAGCCCTGCCATGAATATCCAGGTCATGCTGTTGGCTGTCACCAGTTTTCGTCATCCAGCAGTTCACCGAACTGCGGCAGGCTATGGCATTTTATGAGGGGCAAAGGGCAGGGCGTGCCCTTTGAGGAGAGCTCCCTTTGGTGCTGCTGGACGATGCCGGGCGGGCGCTGCCTCTACAGCTTTCCCGCAGCGCTTCGATAGACCGGCATGTACTCTTCTGCCAAGGTACGCATGTAACTGACACGTGCTTCAGGGTCGGGATGCGTGCTCAGCCATTCGGGGGGGGCGCCGCTTGAGGACCGCAGCATCTTCTCCCACAGGGAAACGGCGGCCTGTGGGTTATAGCCTGCACGCGCCGCGAGCATGATCCCCAACTGGTCCGCTTCGCGCTCGGCCTCTCGACTGTTGGGTAACTGCAAGGCGACTGCTGCCGCGCTGTCGGCCAGGCCGGCAACCCCGCTCAAGTCGTAACCCGCAATCGCCCCTACCAGGACTCCCAGTTGTAGCCCCGTTCTCTGCATCTGCACTCGGGAGATCTTCTCGGCCTGATGCGACAGGAGGGCATGGGAGATTTCATGAGCCATGACCTGTGCGAGTTCATCGTCGCTGGGTTTGATCTTTTCGAGCAAACCCGTGTAGACAGCCATCTTGCCTCCCGCCATACACCAAGCGTTTACCTCATTGGCTTTCAAAACATGGACTTCCCATTGCCAGTTCCGGGTCTCGGGGCGCAACTGGATGGCTTGTGCGACAACCCTATCCGTGATCCCACGCACGCGGCGTAAAGTTTGCTGGTTACTGTCCAGGGCGTTCTCACGATTGGCCGCCGACAGCAATTGAAGATAGGCCTGCCGTGAGACTTTTGAGGCTTCCTGATCGCTCACGATCATGGCCTGACTGCGGCCGGTAATCGGGTTGGTGACACACCCCGACGCGAGAAACGCAATGGCCAGGGCAGCCAGGGTGAAGATGAAGGCGCTGTACCCCTGTCTCGATCCTTGCACAGGTTGAACCATAAAGGATTGCCCCCCGAGTGCCGTACCGTACCTTACTCCCGATACAGATCAGGCTTCCCGGCAAGCCGGGTTACACTGAGCTCCCTGTTCACGAATGATTCAGAATACCATACGCAAAATCGGGAGGCAAAAAAAACAGGAGGCTGTAAGGGTGTTCCCCACAGCCTCCTGCCATGAAAGGGGGGCTCTCAGATCGTTTCTTCTAAGTCAGACATTCGAAAGAGCTACAATCACCAGCTTGAATTTGAAATTTCGCAACCCCGTATCAGATCTTCCACTGGAACTTCCACACGACCATCAGCTCAGCAAGAAATCAGCACCTCCGCTACCGCTCGAACCGCCACTGCAAAATTCACATTAACCGGAACCTCAAGTCGAACCCGCAACCGCCACATGAGCTCAGCATGGAATCTGAAACACTTACTTCTGAGAGTTCCCTGTTTGGAGACTGAGCCTGCTATACCTTCGGGTTCGGTTTTCAGCTTTCCTTGAAAATTCCACACCTGCCTTGATTTCGCTTTCGAGCGCGCAGAGGACAACACAGCTTCCAACACAACGGGGTCGAAGGGTCCCCTGAGAATTATCCCTTCGAGCAGGAGCAAACCAGTTTTGTCAGGGAGGTGACATCCGGCATCACAATATCGGGATCCAGTCTCTCCGCCAGCGCTTTCTCATCACGAGCAGTCGAACAGCACACAAGGATATAACCGGCTCATTCTAGATATTTTGCCAAAGAGCGACTTGCGGAAGCTTCAGATTCACCCTGCAATACTCAGATTTCATCACGACCCTGCAGCTTCCGATGGTTACCTAGAGCAAGGTATGTGCCATTGTTACTGTAGAAGATTCTTTTGCATTATTGCAATAACTTGCATAACTGATAAGAGTCGCTCTTGAATCGCGCAATATGAGTAATAATATCCACATTACCTTTCCGGATAACCGGAAACGGGCCGGATGGGATAAGTTGCCTTACGATGTCGATAGGTTAGTAGTATACGGGTATTATTATACACTCATGCTGAGAGTTGGATAATATTCACCACTACTTGATGCCGGAACGCATGAAGCTCTGGACGAACTGGCGCTGGAACAACAGAAAGGCAAGCAGCAGGGGGGAAACGGCGAGAAGGGTACCGGCCGAGATGACGGAGAAGTTCACCCCCGACTCGGGCGCTCCGAAGATCGACAGCCCCACGGTAAGAGGCCGTGTGTTGGTGGAGTTGGTGATGACCACCGGCCACAGGAAGTTGTTCCAGTGGTAGCTGACGGAGACGAGGCCGTAGGCGAGGTAGGTTGGTCGCGCGAGCGGCACGTAAACCTTCAGGAGAATCGACAGCCAGCCGGCGCCTTCGACTCGGGCGGCTTCCTCCAGTTCTCGCGGGACCTGCTTGAAGGCCTGGCGCAGCAGGAAGATGCCGAAAGCGGAACCCATGTAGGGCAGTCCAATCCCGAGGATGGTGTCCACCAGGCCCAGTTTGCTCGTCGTGAGGTAGTTCTGAACGATGAGGACATCGGGCATGATCATGATTTGGATGAGCACGAGGATGAAGGCGGTCTCCCTGCCGGGAAATTCAAAGCGGGCAAAAGCATAGGCGGCCAGAGTACAGAGGATCAACTGGCCGGTCAGGGTCATGGAAACCAGGAGGAAGGTGTTCAGGAAGTACCGGGCAAAAGGCGCAACCCTCCAGGCCGAGTGGAAGTTGTCCAGGGTCAGCGGGGCGAGCAGGTCGAAGCGGCTGACGAAATCCATGGGGTGAAAGGCTGCCCACGTGGCATAGAGCAGCGGTGCCGCCCACAGAAACGCCAGCAGCCAGGCTCCCGCAGTTTCCAGGTAATATCCCCAGTCGGCTTTTCGGATGATCATGTTCCCACCTGATCCCCTGTCCCCCTAAACTCACGACTCAGGCGTCACTGATAGTGCACCCGTTTCTCCAGGTATTTAAACTGCGTGACGGCCAGCACGCTCAGGATCAACAGCAGCACCACCGTCAGGGTCGAGGCGTAGGCCGTGTCCCAGAAGCCGAAAGAGACTTCATAGATGTAGTAGAGCAACAATGAGGAGGCGTTGTCGGGGCCGCCCTTGGTCAGGATGAAGATGTGGTCGACGAGCTTGAAGGAGTTGATCGTAGCATTGACCAGCACGAAAAGCGTCGTCGGCATCAGCAGCGGCAGGGTCACCCGGCGAAAGAAATACCAGCGGCCGGCCCCTTCGATGAGGGCGGCTTCCTCGAGTTCGGGTGAAATTCCCTGGAGGGCCGCCAGAAAGAAAATCATGAAGAAGCCTGCGTCCTTCCAGATGGCCAGCACCACGAGGCAACCCAAAGCGGTGGCAGGGTCACCGAGCCAGCTGTGGCTGGGGATTCCGAACAGGCCGCAGAGGCGATCGAGAATGCCGATCTGAGGTGTGTAAAAGAAGAGCCAGATATTGGCCACGGCGACCATCGGGAGAATGGTCGGGGTGAAATAGGCGGCCCGGACAATGCCCCGGCCCGGCAGTCTGCCGTTGACCCAGACGGCCATGAGCAAAGCCAGGCAGACGCTGACCGGGATGGCACCCAGGGCGTAGAGAAAATTGTTGGCCAGCACCTGCCAGAAAACGGGGTCGTTGACCATCGACACATAGTTGTCCACGCCGACGAACCGGCTGGCCCGGCCCTGGCGCGGGGTGGAAAAAAAGCTGGCCCAAATGCTCCCCACAATCGGGTAATGGGTAAAAGCCACCATCAGGATCGAGGCGGGAAGGAGCAGCAGCCACGCATAAACCCAGTTAGCGGTTTGATACTTGAGGCGCATCATCCAGCCAAATTTGAAGTCAGCAGCAGTCTAACGCCCAAGGGCGGATATTTTTTAACCACTTTTTCATCCACGAAGTCACACGAAGTCACGCGAAGACCTGCAAAATCACACGAAGAAGTCATTGCAGATCTTCCTGCTGCTCTCCTCCCCCCCTCCCTCACTTCGAGGAAGGGGAGACATGGACCGATCCCCCTCCCCTCGTGGGAGGGGAAAGGGAAGGGGGAAAGCATGGCACCGGCATCACCGGTAGGCCTTGAGCACGCGTTCGGCCTGCTGCTGAGCGCTGGTCAGGGCCTCTGCGGGCTGCTTCCCGCCGGTCAGCACGCTCTGGATGGCGTCATCCAGGAATTTCTTGACCCTGGCATTCTCATATACGGAAAATTCGGCCACCGAGTAAGGAAACTGGTCACGGGCCACTGCCGCCGCCGGAAAATCGGCCACGTATTTCTTGAGCGTTTCCGTCTCATAGGCAGCGGGGCTGGTGGCCACATAGCCCGTCGCGATGGACCAGCGGGCGCTCAGCTCCGGTGAGGTCATGAACTTGATGAATTTCAGGCACGCCGCGCGCTCCTCGGGCGAGGTCTTCTTGAAAAGGTAGAAGTTGCCGCCGCCGGTGGGCGAGCCGCGGCGCTTCGAGGCGGGCAGCATGCTCACGCCGAAGTCGAACTTCGCGCCCTCCCGCACCGCCGTGAGGTTGCCCGTGGTGTGCCACATGATCGCCGTAGCGCCCTCCAGGAACTTCTGGCGCAGCGTGCCCCAATCGATGGTGCCCTCGGGCATCACCTTGTGCTTGACGGCCAGGTCGCGCCAGTACTGCAGGGAGGCCACCACATCGGCATGATCGAAGTTGGTCTTGTTCCCTTCCTGGTTCATGAGCTCCTGGCCGTTTTCGATGCAAAGCGCCTGGAACATCCAGTAAGTGTAGCCGGTCGAAGGGATCATCACACCCCAGCGGGCGACATTGCCCGAGGCATCCTTCTTGACCAGCTTCTGTGAAAGGGCTGCCATCTCCTCCCAGGTGGCGGGCGGCTTGTTCGGGTCGAGCCCTGCTTCCTTGAAGGCGTCCTTGTTGTGATACATCACGATGGTCGAGCGCTGGAAGGGGACCCCCCAGATCTTGCCCTTAGCCTTGGAGTTCTGCATCAGGGCGGGGTAGAAGGAAGCCAGCCACTGCTTGTCCCCGGCTGAGGTGGCGACCTCGTCGAAGGGGACGAGCACGTCCTGGTCGATCAGCTCGAACACATCGATGGAAAAAAGCACACTGAGTTGCACCGGCTGGTTGGCCTTGAGCGCGGCCAGGGCCTTGACCCGGGTGTCGTCGTAGTTGCCGGCGTAGACCGCCTTGACCTTGATATCCGGGTTGGCCTTTTCGAACTCTGCGATCATGTCATCAATGACTTTGGTAATGGGGCCGCCGACGGCCACCGGGTAGTACATGTTGAGCTCGACGGCCGCCTGGGCTCCGGTTGCCCCCAGGCAGGCCGCTACCACGACCCAGAACAACGCCTTCGTCACGAACCGTTTCATACCGCTCCCCTTCCTCTTGGGTTTCCATCAACCCCCGGCGGCAAGCGACCGGGGAGTTTTCACGCTTGTCCGGTATGGCGCAGACCGGTGCCCGCCTCGAAGAAATGGCTTTCGGCCTGCGGCCAGTTCAAGTGAATGCGATCGCCGGGGGCCAACTTCACCCGGCCGCTCTGGCGCACGATCAATTCGCGGGCGCCGATCTGGCAGGCGATGAGGCTGTCGGCGCCAAGGTATTCGAGGCTGAGAACGTTGGCGGCCAGCCCCGCTTCATCAAGGCTGATCTTTTCCGGCCGCACCCCCAGGATCAGCTGCTCCGGCCTTCCCTGGGGCAGACAGGCGGCCAGGTTGGCCCTGGCCCACTGCATGACCTCGGGGATGGTGAGCGGCAGCAGGTTCATCGGAGGCGTACCGATGAAGCCGGCGACAAAGACCGTGGCCGGACGGGCATAGAGCTCTTCCGGAGGCGAAAACTGTTCGACGCGCCCGGCGTTGAGGAGCACGATCTTGTCCGCCATGGTCATGGCTTCGACCTGGTCATGAGTGACATAGATCATGGTGATCCCCAGGCGCTGCTGCAGCATGCGGATTTCCCGGCGCATCTCGTGGCGGAGCTTGGCATCGAGGTTCGAGAGGGGCTCGTCCATCAGACACACCGGCGCTTCGCTCACGATGGCCCGGCCGAGGGCCACCCGCTGGCGCTGTCCCCCCGACAGTTCAGCCGGTTTGCGGTGCAGCAATCCCTGCAGGCCCAGAAGCTCCACCGCCCGCTCTAGACGCCGCTGGCGCTCGGTAGCTTCGATCTTGCGCACTTTGAGGCCGAAGACGATGTTTTCGGCCACATTCAAATGGGGAAAGAGGGCATAGGATTGGAACACCATGGACACATTGCGGCTGGCTGGTGGCAGGTTGGCGACGTCCTGGCCGCCGATGCGGATGGCCCCGGCCGTCACCGTTTCCAGGCCGGCGATCAGCCTGAGAACGGTTGATTTGCCGCAGCCTGATGGCCCGAGCACCACCAGCAGCTCGCCATCGTTGGCGATGAAGCTGACCTGGTCCACGGCAACGACTTCGCCCCAGGCCTTGGTGATCGCTTCGAGTTCGATCTGCATCAGGCGACTCTTTCTGGAAGGGGCATCCGCTGCGAAAAGCTGGTGATGGATTGGCGTTTGAGGGCGGCGGTCGCTGCAATGGTCGGTACAGAGGCGCTTTCGTGGACTGAAAAGAGCCGGCGATGCCCGCCAACAAGCGCTCGCCCCTCGTCCACTGCAGCGGCAAGAAGATCCTTCAATGACATAGGCATGGAATCATTACCCGACAGATGAAAGGCAGCCCCTCAACAAATCGGGAGACGCTCGGCCAACCCACCCAAGCTGGCGTTGAAACAGACTGGGCCTTCCTTCTACCACCCGTCTTCATCATCGTCAAGCAAATCTGAGCACTTATACCCGGTCAGGTTGAAATCGCTCATCTTCACCACGGCGACACAGAGATCACAAAGGTTGATGGTCTGGACATTTGCTCGTTCGCAAGCTCCTGCTTGGGAACGAGCGTCAGCTTGAGGTTTTGCACCACGAGGCGCACGAAGGACGCCGAGCGATGAATTTGTGCTCATGGCGTCCTTCGGGGCTGGCATGATTTTGGATGAGGTTTTGCTCCTGTGCTGTGAGGGAGGATGGACGGCGGTGGTGGCTACTTGGCGATGCCGATCACGCCGCAGGCAACGCGGGCCCCCGCCCCGCCCGTGGGTTGGGTGGTGAAATCGTCCGGATTGGCATGCACGACCACCGCCCGCCCGAGAATCGAGCTCGAGCCTTCGAAAGAGAGCCCTGCAACAACCAGCGTGAGTTTGGTATTCCCCGAAGCGTCGGCCTGGAGGTTGCCCAGATCTCCAGCATGGTGCTTCTCGGCCGTTGGCCCGCCGTGGGGCATATTTCCGGGATTGAAATGGCCGCCGGCAGAATTGGCATCAGGCGAACTGCAATCGCCGTACTCGTGAATATGAAAGCCGTGCAGACCGGGCTTGAGCCCCTGAATGGCGGCTTCAATCCGCACCCCATCACGCTCCTTGCTGAAGGAGACCACGCCCTGCACCTTGTTTCCCTGAGTGGGCGTGAGGACCGCAATCGCCTTGGTAGCCGGTGCCGCCCGCTCCCCGCTCCTGGCGCATCCGCTCGGTAAAGCCAGCCCGACCAGGAGGAATACCCAAAGACCAATTCCCGACACTCTTCTCATGGCTTGCTCTCCTTCTCTGATGACGGTAAAAGTTGCTGAAAGACATTCTCCTTGATTCGTCACCGCAGCATGTTACCCGATAAGGTCCCCGCGCTTCAAAATATTTCCTTGCACACCGATGATGATCTCTTCCAGGGGGATCTCTTTGCCTGCCTCCGCCATGGCCTTTCTCACGATTGCCGGCAACGCGGAGCAGCAGGGTACCTCCATCTGAAGCACGGTAACCCTTTTGATCCCGGCGGTTTTGAAGATCTCGGCGAATTTCTTCAAATAGTGCGGCACGTCATCAAACTTGGGACAACCCAGCAGCAGGACCTTTCCCTGCAAAAAATCATGATGGAAGTCGGCACAGGCCACGGGTGTGCAGTCGGCGGCCACAAGGAGATGGGCGCCCTTCAGAAACGGGGCGTTGGGCGGCACCAGGCGGATTTGCACGGGCCAGTGAGAGAGGGCGGAGGAGTTGGTTGCCTGGGCAGCGCGTTGACCGGGGGCATCACCGGCTGGTTTGAGCATCCGGAGCTGAGCCGAGGGGCATTGAAAGGGAACTGCCGGCTCGACGGGTTTGCCGGCCTTTTCTTTTTCCTGGAGATAATGTTCGACCGCTTCCGGGTCGAATTCGTCGGCCTCGCGTTCGCGGATGGTGAGGGCCCCCTGGGGGCATTCTCCCAGGCATGCCCCGAGGCCGTCGCAATAAGAGTCTTTGACCAGTTTGGCCTTGCCTTCAATGATCTCAATGGCGCCCTCCGCGCAGGCAATCACACACTGCCCGCAACCGTCGCAGCGCTCCTCGTCAATTTCGATGATTTTCCGAACGGCTTTCATTCTCATTTTCTCCCTACGGCGTGCTGTTTTGCCGCAAAACCTCGCCGGCCAGCTTCCTGCCGCTATCGGTGAAAAAACTGCCCGCGATCAGCTGTTCCAGTCTCTCGGGGGCAATGGGTTGCTCCTTCCGGCGTTCTTCCAGGTTCACAATAAGGTCCGCATCATAGAGACACTTGAAGTTGACGGTTTCAGACTCGCGCGGATGATGGTGATGGCCCACCAGGTCACAAACCTCGTCGATGAGCTCGGCGCGCGCGCCGAGCCTGGTCAGGATCTCCCGGGCGATGGGCGGGCCTTCCTGCTCCTGGTAGCGGGCGGCCGTGCTGTTGTACTTGCGTTCGGCTTCCTGGATGCCGATGTCATGCAGATAGGCGGCGGCCAGGACGACCGCCGGGTCTCCCCGTTCCGCCTTGACAAGGCTTTCAGCGTACCGCGCCACCTTGGTGGCATGGGCGATGCGCTTGAAGTCACGCCCGAAGGTGCGCTTCATTTCGAGGGCCACGCGATCCTTGAGGAGGTCATCCCGTTGGGCGATCAGTTCCGGCGGCAGGTCCCCCAGGCACTGAGCGGCATACTTGCAGTATGAGGCACAGCCAAAGTCCATCTGGGGATTGACAAACAAATGACCACAATGCCGGCACTTCCTTTTCGTTTCATCCTTGAAGAATTCAACCGGCCGGCCGCACTGCGGGCAGTCGACTTCAAAGATGGCCCCTGCTTCCCAATAACGACGGTCTTGTCCTGGGCATTTCATCCCTGTTTACTCCCCCGCTTTCCTCCCAAAAGGAGAGAAAGGCGCTGTCCGTTGGCGGCTGCCCCGCCGCTGTGCTGTTCAGCAATTCACTGGTCCAGGAGTCAGCCGGAATAGCGGGCCGTAGACACAGCAGCCCGCCACCCCCTCAGCCCACTGGACCCTCAGAACGCTGGTTCCCAAGCTCCAGCTTGGGAACCCGTGGCCTCAATCCTGCGGTTAGCCGAGGATCTCCTTCAGATCCGCATCCGGCGTGCTGATCGGTTTGATGTTGTAGTTCTTGACCAGGACGTCGAGCACATTCGGCGTGGTAAAGGCCGGAAGCGAGGGGCCAAGTCGAATGTTCTTGATGCCGAGGGCCAGCAGGGTAAGGAGAATTGCCACCGCTTTTTGTTCATACCAAGACAGAATGAGGGAGAGCGGCAGGTCGTTCACGCCCACGCCGAAGGCCTTGGCCAGGGCTACTGCGACCTGAATGGCCGAGTAGGCATCGTTGCACTGGCCCATGTCCATGAGCCGCGGGAGGCCGCCGATGGTGCCGAGGTCCTTGTCAAAAAAGCGGAACTTGCCGCAGGCCAGCGTGAGCACGACGCAGTCGTCCGGCACCTTTTCCACAAATTCCGTGTAGTAGTTCCGACCCGGTTTGGCGCCGTCGCAGCCGGCCACCAGGAAGAAATGGCGAATCGCCTTGTTCTTGACCGCGTCGATCACCTTGTCGGCAACCCCGAGGACGGTATTTCTCCCGAAGCCGACCATCACCGCTTTGCCGTTGGTGTCTTCGGGAAAACCCGGCAAAGCCAGGGCCTTCTGGATGACCGGAGTGAAGTCCCGGTTGGCGATATGAGGCACGTCGGGCCACCCGACCAGACCGCAGGTGAAGATGTTGCCGGCGTAGACTGCCTGGGGCCTCTGGATGCAATTGGTGGTCATGAGAATGGCGCCGGGGAACTGGGAGAATTCCTTTTGCTGATTTTGCCAGGCGGTGCCGTAGTGTCCGTAGAAGTGAGCGTACTTCTTCAGGCCCGGATAGCCGTGGGTGGGCAGCATTTCGCCATGGGTGTAGATGTTGATGCCCTTGCCCTCGGTTTGTTTGAGGAGCTCTTCAAGGTCTTTGAGATCGTGCCCGCTGACCAGGATCGCCTTGCCTTGCTTCGCCCCCAGGGGCACCCTGGTCGGTGCGGGATGGCCGTAGGCACCGGTGTTGGCCGCATCGAGCAGTTCCATGGTGCGGAGGTTGATTTCCCCGCATTTGAGGACCAACCCCAACCAGTCGCCCAACGCGAGCTCCTTGTTGAACATCGCTGCCAGAGCTTCGTGGACGAAAGCAAAGACGGCGTCGTCTTCCTGGCCGAGGATATGAGCGTGGTCGGCGTAGGCCGAGAGGCCCTTGAGGCCAAAGAGCAGGGTATGCTGGAGGGAGAGGATGTCGGGGTCAATGGAGGGATCGGCCTTCAGTCCCACTTTCTCCCCCTGAGCCACCAGCCCCGCCACCGTGGTCTCGGGCTTGAAGCCGGCTGCTTCTTCAGAAAAAGCCACGTTGCCGCCGGCTGCCTTCACCTTGGCTTTGAGTGACTCCCTCAGTTCCACGGCACGCTTGAGCAGCGTAACCAAGCGTTCGGGGTCGAAGTTCACATTGGTCAGCGTGGAAAACGTCGCCTGGACCGTAAAAACGTTTACATCCCGGTCCGTTACTCCCACTCTGCGGCCCTCGACCGCCACCAGGGAAAGCCCCTCGATAGCATAAATCAAGAGGTCCTGGATTGCCGCCACCTCATGCGATTTGCCGCATACTCCCGCTTTCGTACACCCTTCACCCTTAGCCGTCTGTTCGCACTGGTAACAAAACATGACCGTCTCTCCTTTCGAGTTAAAATGGTTCGTTGCCGCAAGCGGCGTGAAGCTCCCATCTCAATGTGACGGTACTCTTTTAATCAGTCTTGCCACCGCCGTCTTTGACCTAAGTCAAGAAGCATAAATCCTTTGAATTTCTTACTGGTGATTGAGTATCCTGAAGAGGTGATCCTTAGAATATCGTGGCGAGGTAGAAGCACCGCTTGCCGCTGCTCGAAGAAGGACGAATTCATGGAACTGGCCGAGCATATTGCCGTAACTCCTCTCTTCAAGGGCTTACCCCGGGAACAACTGGAAAAGCTGGCTGGAATCGCTGTCGAAAAGAAGGTCCGGAAGGGGCAGACGCTGTTCGCCGAGGGCAGCAGGGCCATCGGCTTGTTCGTGATTATCTCAGGAAAGGTCAAAGTCTACAAGCTTTCTCTGGAAGGCAAGGAACAGATCCTCCACATCTTCTCCGGAGGAGAGCTCTTTGGCGAAGTCCCCCTGTTTGCCGGCGGCAATTATCCGGCCCACGCCGAAGCTCTGGAGGCCGGCCGGGTATTGTTCTTTCCCAAAGACGCGTTCTTCGACCTGCTGAAGACCGAAACTTCCCTCGCCCTGAACATGCTGGCCCTTCTCTCCCAGCGGTTGCGTCGCTTCACTCACTTGATCGAAGACCTTTCCCTGAAGGAGGTTCCCGGGCGACTTGCCGCCTATCTCCTTTACCTGAGCAGCCGTCGCCGGGATGCGGAGACCTTTCAACTGGACATCACGAAAGCCCAATTGGCCAGTCTTCTCGGAACCATTCCCGAGACCCTCTCTCGCATCCTCTCGCGCATGAATCAACAGCAGCTCATCCAGGTGGAAGGCCGCAAAATTTCGCTGCTGGACCGTCAGGGACTCGAAAACCTCGCCGCCGGCGAAAAGCTGCTCCCCTGAAAGGCGATGATGCTTCGTGCTTTTTTTTGATGACAGATGATTTCCGGGAAGATTATCATGCCGCGCGAGAAAAGGGCCTGCTGAGAGTGAAGGTCAACTTCCCCTCGCCGCCGGGGCGCCACCGAAGTAGGCGTTTTTGTGTTCCTGGTGCCTGGAGAGGGTGCTGCAGGCGCAGGCATGGTTTTGCCGGGGAGTAGCAGAGTGGAATACGAAGCAGCATTCGTTGTTTTTCTGGCAGCATTGATTGCCGGAATGGCCGTCTTTGTTCACTGGACTCGCCACAAGAGCGAGCTCACCCTTGCCAGAAAGGCATACGCCCAGTTCTTGAAGGCGCACCTCCTTGACGGGACGCTGGTGCCACAACTGGAGGCGATGGCAAAAGGCAGGTGCTCGGTTCACCAGCCCAACCGCTCATGGCAGCTTTACCTGCGGGTGGTGATTTCGATGATCCTGGGCATAGGAGTGATTTTTGTGGTAGCGCGTTTCACCGGGGCCGGCCTGGTGATCAGAACCATCGTCGGTATTCTGGCGATCCTCCCGTTCATCTATTTTGTTACCGTCGGCATTGCGGAAGAGTTTGACGACAACCGGATCATCAGCTTCGAGAGAACCACCAGCAGACAACTTCTGGAAAAGAGCCAGCACGAATCCCTCGCCGGCGAGATCAACGAAATGGCGGAATAGCGCGTTCGCTCGAGGGCCTGCTCCGGTCACCGAGACGGCAGCCGGCACCTATCGTAAGTGCCGCCACCACTCGCTTCAGCCCGCTGCTTTCTTCAACTCTTTGCCCACGCTGAAGGCTTCGGCGAGTCTCCCGCCGAACTCGTAATACGCTTTATCGGTCCCCGTCGCGTAGATCAAGGGGTGGACCTTGTCAATATCAGGCTCTCCGTTGGTCAAGCACGCCTCGGAAACATAGACCTCCTTGATCAGGGCGACGAGCAGGGCATGGCTGCCGAGATACAGCGTGTGCATCGCTTTACACTCGAGGTTGACCGGGCATTGTTCGATCATCGGGGCGGTTTTCAGCACACCGTAGAACACCTTGAAACTGCAGGTGGCCACTTTATCTTCTTTCTCGCCCGAAAAGAGGCCACAGTAGTCCGTTTCCTTGATGAGGTCGACGGAGGGAACGTTGATGGAGAAGACGCCGGTTTCCTTCATGCCTTTCAGCGTGTAACGATGGTGCTGAAGGGCCACCGTGAGCATCGGCGGGGTGCTGCAGGCGATGCCGCTCCAGGCAGCCGTCATGAAATTGGGTTTTCCGTCAACATTTGCCCCGACAAGGAAAGCGGGCATGGGGTAGAGCAGGGTCTTTGGACCCAGTTGGACTTTTTTCATCTTCACCGACTCCTCTTTCTATGGGACTCGTCAAGCATAAGATTTTTTTCCAGCTGTACTGATCAAAATTTTAATTCTTCATCCGCTTCAACACCAACTATTTGGCAGCTGTTCGGCAGACCTGGCAGAATCGCAGTCCAAGCCGGCCAACGGGGCGCATGCGGTGCGAAAGCTGCCGGCCCTGTTGAAGAGGATATGCATAAATTAGCACCAAGACCGCAAAACTCCAAGAATTCTTCAGAGCATCGTGTTAAGATCTCACGACTCATTTTGCGGCTCTTTCCGAAGTATTTTTTTGATCAGGAAGAGCAACAGGGGCAGCAAGAACTTCCGTCATGTTCTTCATATTCCCACTGGGTACAGCTTTGCACTGGGTGCAGGTTGTTTTGGGGCGGTTGCAGCAGAGACGGGTCCGGAGCAGAGCCTTTATTGAGCCAGCGGTTCTGGCAGGCGAGATTTTCGCAAGCCGGCCCCCACAGGAGCTCAGGGAGATTTCTCGGGGCAGTTTTCAGCAAAGCAGTTGCTCATGTCCCCTTGGGACACCCGGAAACACATGAAAAGGACCGCGGTTGACAGGCAACTGCAACCGGCCACTCGCCACTCACAACTCGCAACTTTTCCAAGGAGGAGGTGAGGAGGGTTCATGGGTGTTCGCTATGGCATGCTCCTGGCGCTTGGGATCGGACTTTTGACGCTGCTGGCGGCAGCTCCGAGCCCGGCGGACTCGCCACGGGTCAACAGTCAGGTTTTCGTCATCCACTCCTACCATGCAGGCCTAAGCTGGACCGAATCGATCATGGACGGGATTCACGATACGTTTTCCCGCAGTGGTTGCGAGGTTCAACTGAGCGCCGAGTTTCTCGATGCCCGGCGCTATATTGATCCCGGGCGGACCCGCCTGATTCGTGACCTGGTTCTCTCAAAGCTGGAAGGGACAGCCCCGACCCTCGTCATGGTATCGGACAATGCCGCCCTGAATCTCGTGCTTTCAGAGCGTGACCGGCTGTTTCCCGATACCCCCATCGTGTTTTGCGGGATCAATGACTTTACTCCCTCCATGCTCTTGGGAAAACGTGGCATTACCGGTGTTGCTGAAGACGTTTCGATCGTCGAAACGGTTATTATGGCCCTCCGGCTTCACCCCAGCACCGAGGAAATCATCGTCGTTGGGCGAACCTCCGTCGCAGCCGACAAATACAATCGTGACAGTTTCGTGGCGGCTCTACCCGACCTGCCTCCTCAGGTAAAGGTCGCTTTCTGGGATGATTTGCCGATTTTAGAATTGAGAACGCGACTGGAGAAAGTGGGGCAACGCTCGCTCCTGTTTCTCAATGGCCTGATAACCGATGAGACGGGCCGCCAGTTGATGTACGGTGAAACGACGAAATGGGTCTCACGCCACAGCGCTGTCCCCGTTTATTCTTTCTGGGATGTCTACTTGGGGTACGGCATTGTGGGAGGCAAGCTGGTGAGCGGCTATCGGCAGGGTCGGATGGCAGCGGAGTTGGCGCTCCGCATCCTGAAAGGGGAAAAGGCCGAGGACCTTCCCGTGGTCAAGGGGACGGACGCCAACCAGAGCATGTTTGACTATCAGCAACTTGTGAGGTTTCAGATCGGCCTCTCCGAACTTCCGCCGGGTGCCCTCCTGGTCAATCGCCCTGATTCCTTTTACCAAAAATACCAGCCTCTCGTGTGGGCGACAGCCGCGTTGCTGCTGGGGTTGAGTGGCTTTGTGGTGCTTCTCATGCTGAATATCCTTCACCGGCGGTCGGCTGCCGAGGCGTTGCGCAGGAGCGAAGAGCAGTATCGAGAACTCGTGGAGAATGCCAACAGTCTTATCCTGCGGGTCGATTCCGCGGGCAACATCACCTTCTTCAATGAATTTGCCCAGCGATTCTACGGTTATGCCGAGGAGGAAATCCTCGGCAGAAATCTGGTCGGCACGATCATGCCCGAAACCGAGAGTTCGGGCCGCGACCTTCGCGCTTTGTTCAGCGATGTGGTGAAGAACACAGAGCATTACGCGGTGAGCGAGAATGAGAACATGCGCCGCAACGGTGAGCGCATCTGGGTGGCATGGTCAAACAAACCGGTGCGGGATGCCTCGGGCAAGCTCACGGAAATCCTTTGCGTGGGGACCGACATTACCGAGCGCAAACGGGCGGAGGAGGCACTTGCCAAGAGTGAGGAGAATTTCCGCACGCTCGTCGAAAACGCCCCCGATGGCATCTACATCCAGACGAACAACCGATTTGTCTATGTCAATGCGACAGCCGTGAACCTGCTGGGGGCACCTTCCGCCGACAGCCTGCTGGGGACTTCGGCTTTCGATCGCATCCACGCATCATTCCATGCTTTGATCCGCGAGCGGGTCAAGAGTCTTGTTGCTGAACGCAAGGCCGTTGAGATGATCGATGAGGTCTATGTGAGAATGGATGGCTCCCCCATCGATGTCGAGGTGGCTGCGGTCCCCTTCCGCTATCACGATGAAGATGGGGCGCTGATCTTCTTCCGTGACATCACTCGCCGCAAACGGGCCGAAGCTGCGCTGAAAACAAGCGAGGAGCGGATGCGCCTCTTCTTCGAGCGCCAGCTGATCGGCATGGCGATCACCTCACCCGAAAAGAAGTGGGTGCAGGTCAATGACAAGATCTGCCAGATGCTGGGCTATTCGGGAGCCGAACTGTTGGGTATGACCTGGGCGGAGCTGACCTATCCAGATGATCTGCCGCTGGATGTGGCCCAATTCGATCGACTCCTGGCCGGGGAAATCGACGATTACACCATGGAAAAACGGTTCGTCCGCAAGGACGGGGTGGTGATTTTCACGAATCTTTCAGTCGGCTGCGTCCGCCATCCCGATGGCACGATGGATTACGTGCTGGCACTGCTGGAGGACATCTCCAAGCGTAAGCAGGCGGAGGAGGCCTTGCTGCGGGCGCACGACTCCCTCGAGGTGAAAGTGCAGGAGCGTACAGCCGAGCTGGCTGTTGCCAAGGAAAGGGCCGAGGCGGCCAGCAGGGCCAAGAGTGTCTTTCTGGCCAACATGAGCCATGAACTGCGCACCCCCTTGAATGCCATTCTGGGATATTCGCAACTGTTGCAGCGAAGCTCCGCGCTGCCCCCTCAACAGCGGGAATACCTGCATATCATCAATCGCAGCGGGGAGCATTTGGTGGCCTTGATCAATGATGTCCTGGAAATATCTCGGATCGAAGCCCAGCGGATTACCCTCGAACCCCGTAACTGCGATCTCCATTTGTTGCTCAAGGACCTGGAGCTCATGTTTCGGGTGAGGACCGATGCCAAGGGCCTGTGGTTCGAGCTGACCGGCATCAATGATCTTCCGCGCTATGTGATGGTGGATGAAAACAAATTGCGCCAGGTCCTGGTCAACCTGCTGGGAAATGCGGTCAAATATACCTTGGCCGGCGGCATTTTCATGCACCTTGCGGTAAGGGAGCAAACTCCGACCGGGATGTGCCTGGTGATAGAGGTGAAGGACACGGGAACCGGCATTGCTGAAGACGAACTGGAGCGGGTGTTCCAGTACTTCGAACAAGCGGCAAGCGGCAGGCAGAGCGAAAGCGGCACCGGCCTGGGGCTGGCTATCAGTCGGGAGTATGCCCGTATGATGGGAGGGGACATCTCCGTCACCAGCCGGGTGGGGGAAGGCAGCACGTTCCGCCTGGAACTCGCTATCCAGGAGGGCACTCAGCCGGAGCTCATCGAAAAGCGGCAAAAGGGCATGGTCATTGGCCTGGAACCGGGGCAAGCCACGCCCCGCATCCTGGTGGCCGAAGATCAGCAGGAAAGTCGCCGGCTGATGGTCACCCTGTTCGAAGACGTGGGCTTTGAAGTGCGGGAAGCCGCTGATGGTCAGGAAGCGATCAGGGTGTTCGAGGAGTTTCAGCCGCATCTCATCTGGATGGATATGCGCATGCCCGTGATGAATGGTCTGGAAGCGACCCGGCGGCTCAAGGCGACGGAGGCGGGCAAATCGCTCGTAGTCATCGCGCTGACCGCCCAGGCGCTGGAGGAGGAGCGCGAGCCGATCCTGGCGGCGGGCTGTGATGATTTTGTGCGCAAACCCTTTCGCGAAGAGGAGCTCTTCGAGCTCATGGCGAAGCACCTGGGGGTGAAGTATCTTTACGAACGGGATCAGACTGAGGAAGAGCGCAGCCGGCCCGAACCGGAAGTGACTGCCGCCCAACTCGCGGTGCTGCCCGGAGAGTTGCGCAGGGAGCTGCATGATGCGCTGCTTCGGTTGGACATGGTCCGGACGATGGAGGTTATCGAGAGGATTTCCGAAAGAGACGCTCTGCTGGGTACCGCCCTGCGGGCGGTCACGGAGAATCTGGATTACCATGGCCTCCTGAGATTATTGGAGCAGGAGGATTGAAGCTCGGGGACGACCTGACTTCAAACCCGTGAGAAGGTCACCATGGATGCCTGGAGGGGATAGACATGAGCAGTCGTAAGGGCAGTGACAAGAGCCAGGCTCAAATCCTGGTTGTTGACGATTCCCCGGGCAGCCTCAAGCTGCTGACGGACTTTCTTGGGCATCACGGCTATCAGGTGCGCCCGGCCGCCGATGGTCAACTGGCGCTGAGGTCGGTGGCCATTGAAGCGCCGGACCTGGTCCTCCTGGACGTGATCATGCCGGGTATGAACGGCTATGAAGTCTGCCGCCGCCTGAAAGCCGACGAGAAACTATGTAAAATCCCCGTGATTTTCATCAGCGGGCTGGACGAGGCCGTTGACAAGGTCAAAGGCTTCGAGACGGGGGGCGTGGACTACATCACGAAACCATTTGACCCGGAGGACCTCCTGGCTCGCATTGCCACCCACCTGACGCTGCGGCGCCTTCAAAAGGCGCTGGAGGAGCAGAATCGCGAGCTCGAGAGGCAGATCGCTGAGCGCCGGAGGGCGGAAGAGGCGCTTCAAAAGATCCATGCAGAGCTGGAACGAAGGGTCGCGGAGCGTACCGTCGAACTGGCTGAGGCCAATGCCCGCCTGGAGGCGGAGATCAGCGAGCACAGGCGTGTGGAAAAGGAGCGCATGCGCCTGGTGACCGCGATCGAGCAGTCGGCGGAGGGCATCTTTATCACCGATACCAACTGGATCATTCAATATGCCAACCCGGCTTTCGAACAAATGACCGGCTATGACAAGAGCGAAATCATCGGTCAGCACACCCGCATGCTCAAGAGTGATAAGCACGCAGACCACTACTATGCCGAAATCCGCAAGACTCTCGTGGGGGGCGAAGTGTGGTCGGGACGGCACAGCAGCAGGAAAAAGGACGGCACCTACTATGAAGTGGAAGCAACGGCCTCGCCGGTGCGGGAGATCTCCGGGGAAATCATCAACTATGTCGGCATTCACCGGGACATCACCCATGAGGTGAAGCTCGAAGGGGAGCTCCGCCAGGCGCAGAAGATGGAGGCAATCGGCACGCTGGCCGGGGGCATTGCCCATGATTTCAACAACATCCTTGCCGCCATCGTGGGGTACACGGAAATGGCCCATGCCAAGATTCCCCCGGAAAGTCCGGTTCGGCGCAACCTCGAGCAGGTGCTCAAGGCCAGCCATCGGGCCACCGACTTGGTCAAACAGATCCTGGCCTTCAGTCGTCAGCGGGAGCAGGAGCGAAGACCGCTGCAAATCGGTCCCATTGTCAAAGAGGCGCTCAAGCTGCTGCGCTCTTCCCTTCCTACCACCATCGAAATTCGCCACAATCTTGCCGGTGATAATGAGCAGGGCAGTGTTCTTGCCGATCCCACCCAGATCCACCAGGTATTGATGAATCTGTGTACCAATGCAGCTCATGCCATGCGCGCCACCGGCGGCATCCTGTCGGTGAGGGTGTCGGAGACGCTGATCCCTGCCTCCCTCGCTTCCCGCCCGTGGGACATTCAACCAGGCCCTTATGTGAAGCTGACGGTCAGCGATACCGGTTACGGGATGGAGGCGACGGTACAGGAGCGAATCTTCGAACCTTATTTCACCACCAAGGAAGTGGGGGAAGGGACTGGCCTGGGGCTGGCAGTGGTCCAGGGAATCGTGAAGAGCTACGGGGGGGCGATCACTGTTCAAAGCGAGCCTGGCCGGGGAGCAAGGTTCGAGGTGCTGTTCCCCCGGATTGAACAGGTGATTGCCCAAAGCTCGGAAACGCCTGCTCCGTTGCTTCCCGGCCATGAGCGAATCCTGTTCGTCGACGATGAAGAAGACATGGTTGACCTGGGCAAGGAAATGCTCGAACCTCTGGGATACACGGTCAGTGTCAAAACGAACAGCTTTGACGCTCTCGAGACCTTTCTGGCCCAGCCTGACGCCTTCGACCTGGTCATCACCGATATGACCATGCCGGGCCTTACGGGCAGCGAGCTTGCGCGGGAGCTCATGAACATCCGGCCCGATATCCCGGTCATCCTCTGTACCGGCTTCAGTGAGCTGATCAACGAAAAACAGGCCGAGGAGGAAGGGATTCGCGCGTTTGTCATGAAGCCCTATGTCATTGCTGACATGACCAGAATCATCCGGAAAGTCCTGGAGGGGAGATAGTCTTCTGAAGGCAGGGTAATGACGGATAATTCCGGCATGGCTGCTGGTGTGTTGGTCGAGCCAATGAGTTCGTGGATGTGACTATGTTCCTTTACGGTCCCCGGCAGTATCGTTTGAGGGCTATGTTCCTGGCAGGTGCCGCCTTCCTGGTGGTGGCGCTGTCCCTCGTTGCCGACAGCTTTGCCGACAGCAGGAAGAATGTCCTCATCCTCCATTCCTATAACCAGGGCTACAAATGGACCGACGACGAAACTCGCGGGGCCGTCGAAACCTTGGGTCCTTTCCAAGATGAGCTCAAGCTCTACATTGAATACATGGGTGCCAAGTGGGTGAGTGACGAGCAGTGTTTTGAACAACTTCAGCGTCTCTTGCAGCACAAATTCCGAAATATGCCCTTTGATTTGATCATCGCGATGGATAACGACGCCCTGTGGTTTCTGGTGCGCTATCGGGACGAGGTGTTCGGTCGCGTGCCGGTGGTCTTTTGCGGTGTGAATTTCTTTTCCGACGATGACCTCAAGGGACAGCCCCTTTACACCGGCATCAATGAGAGCGCTGATTTCCAGGCCACGCTGCAGCTCGCGCTGAGGCTTCATCCCGGCACCAGACGGGTGGTTTTCATCAGTGATACGACCACGACGGGCAGAAGGGTTCGCGAGGAATTCATGGAGATTGTCCCTCGCTTTCAGGATCGGGTCCATTTCGAATTTCTTCAGGACTTGACGATGCCGGAACTCCTGCAGGCCGTGGCAAAGTTGCCTGAGGACAGCCTGATCCTGAACTCCTTCTTCTCGCGCGACCGGGAGGGCAGAGCATTCGAATATGATGAGAGCATGGCGGCGATCGCGCAAACGGCAAAAGTCCCGATCTATGGCACCTGGGACTTCGATCTGGGACATGGCATCATCGGGGGCATGCTGACCAGTGCTTACGAGCAGGGACGCCTTGCGGGGCAAATCGCGTTGCGGATTCTGCGGGGAGAGCGCGTCGAGAGCATCCCTGTGGTCCGGGAGTGTCCGACCCGCTATATGTTCGACTATAAGTGGATGGAGCGATACGGCATCAAGCGATCCGACCTGCCACCCGACAGCGTCGTCATCAATGAGCCGGTGTCGTTCTATGCGGTCAACAAAGGGCTGGTCTGGAGCGTCCTTGTCGGCGTTGCCGGCTTGGTGCTGATCATCCTGGTGCTCCTTGTCAACACGCATCGGCGCAAAAGCGCGGAAAGGGAGTTGCGGGAAGCCCGCGATGAGCTCGAGACGCGGGTTCGTGAGCGAACGGTGGAACTGGTCGAGGAGATTGCCGAACGCAATCAGGCGGCGGAGGCCCTGCGGGACAGCGAGCAGAAACTGCACCGTTTCATCCAGGGTTTCTCCATTCCGGCCTTCGTCATCGACAGGGACCATAAGGTCCTCTATTGGAACCGCGCCCTGGAGGAGCTCTCGGGGCTCAAGGCCGCGGAAATGGTCGGCACGGAACAGCAGTGGCAGGCGTTCTACCCGGAGCAGCGGCCCTGCATGGCGGACTTGCTGGTCGACGAAGACATGGCGTTGATCCCCGAGTGGTACGGCGGGGAGAGCAGCAAGTCCAGCTTGCTGGATGAGGCTTACGAGGCGACGGCCTTCTTCCCTGAACTTGGCGCGGGCGGGAAATGGCTGCGCTTCACGGCGGCAGCCATCAGGAACGATAAGGGGGGCATGGTCGGTGCTATTGAGACCCTCGAAGACATCACGAACACGAAGAGGTCGGAGGAGGAGCTCAAGGAATCCCGACAGCAGTTGCTCGACATCATCGATTTTCTGCCGGACGCCACCTTTGTCATTGACAATGCAGGCAAGGTCATTGCCTGGAACCGGGCCATCGAGGAGATGACCGGGGTCAAGGCGGCCGACATGCTGGGCAGGGGCGATTACGAATATGCGCTGCCGTTTTATGGAGTCAGGAGACCCATCATCATCGACCTCGTCCTGAAACCTGATGAGCAGGTGGAGAGGGGTTACGTGACCATGGACAGGAGAGGCTCGGTGCTCACCGGTGAAACCTATATCCCTGCCCTGAGGGGGGGCAAGGCCTATCTTCGGGGTACGGCCAGCGCTTTGCGCGACTCCAAGGGGGCGGTAGTCGGAGCGATTCAATCCATCCATGACATCACCGCACGGCGGGAAGCCGAAGAGGCGCTGGCGCGGGCGGAAGAGAAGTATCGAGGCATCTTCGAACACGCCATCATGGGTATCTATCAGACCAGCCGGGAAGGACGCATCCTGAGCGCCAACCTGGCCTTGGCCAACATTCTGGGCTACGATTCCCCGGAAGAGCTGATGAGGATGGTGACCGACCTATCGCGCCAGCTCTATGTGGAACCGGCCCGCCGGGATGAACTTCTGCGCCTGCTTGACGAGCGGGGCGTGGTGAGAGAATACGAGGTTCAGTTCCATCGGAAAGACCAAAGCGTCGTATGGATCAGCCTCAACCTGCGCGCCGTTCGTGACGGTGAGGGGGCCCTGCTCTACTACGAAGGTACGGCCCAGGACATCACCACGCGCAAGATGCTGGAAGGCCGGCTCATTCAGACTCAGAAGATCGAGGCCATCGGTACCCTGGCAGGCGGCATTGCCCATGACTTCAACAATCTGCTGGCGGCCATCATCGGCTACACGGAAATGGCCAAGCGCAAGTTTCCGCAGGGAGAGCTCCAGCGCTATCTGGACCACGTGTTGAATGCCAGTGAGCGGGCCCGCGACTTGGTGACCCAGATTCTGGTCTTCAGCCGCCGGGCGGAGAAAGAGGTCAAGCCGATTGCCATTGGCTCCCTGATCCAGGAGGCCCTGAAACTCCTCCGTGCCACCCTCCCGACCACCATCGAGATTCGCCCGCAGATCGCTGCCGGGGTCGATACCATCCTTGCAGATCCGACCCAGATCTATCAGATTGTGATGAACCTGTGCACCAATGCGGCCCATGCCATGCGGGAGCGAGGCGGCGTGCTCGAAGTGAGGCTTACCACGGAAGAGATCAAACCGGATATGCTCCCATTGTACCCGGACCTGAGACCAGGGAGGCATGTGAAACTCACCGTGCGTGATACCGGCACGGGGATACCACCGGCAATCATCGGCAGGATTTTCGATCCCTTCTTCACCACAAAGAAACGGGAGGAAGGCACCGGGCTGGGGCTTTCAGTGGTCTATGGCATTGTCAAGGATTATGGGGGGTCGATTACCGTTCAGAGCGAAACCGGTGCTGGTTCCACCTTTATCGTCCACCTCCCGGCCATCGACCGTGAGACCGAATCAGCAGCGGTCCCTGCCGCTATTCTTGCGGAAGGCAGAGAACGGGTGATGTTTGTGGATGACCAGGCGATCCTGGTCGATATGGGCCGGGAGATGCTTGAAGGACTCGGCTATGAGGTGGTCCCGGCGACGGGCAGTGCCGAGGCCCTGGCGATCTTTCGGGAGCAGCCCGCCCGCATCGATCTCGTTATCACCGATATGACCATGCCGGGGATGACCGGCAAAGACCTGGCGAAAGAGCTCCTGAAAATCCGCCCCGACCTTCCCATTATTCTCTGCAGCGGCTTCAGTGAGCTGATTACCGAAGAGGAAGCGAAGCGGGTGGGAATCAAAAAGTTTCTCATGAAGCCGCTCTCCCTGAGAACCCTTGCCAAACTGGTCAGGGAGACCTTGGACAGTGGGCAAGCGAAACAGGCACGTTGATCAATTAACTGGCCTCGTTTTGCCTGTTTTCCAGGTGCTGGGCTGAGACCGGCAACCGGCCATCGTGCCGCAACAAGAGACGACGGCATCGAAATATCGTCATATCGTCATCAGGCTTGTAAAAAGCGGCGAAATGTGATATCAAGCCGCTTTACGGCTGTATTCAGCAGGAGACTCCTTTTCGGGGATTTGAACCGGGACTGCACGATTACTCAACGTGAAGGTGAAATGAACCATGGCAGAAATCGCGCCATTTTGCGGCTTGCGCTACAATCCCGAAAAACTTGCATCTCTGGCCGACGTGGTGATTCCCCCGTATGATGTCATTTCTCCCAAGGATCAGGAGCTCTTCCATCAGATCAGTCCTTACAATATGGTGCATCTGGAGCTGGGGAGAACCACCCCGCGGGATACCGAATCCGACAACGCCCATACCCGTGCCGCCAGGAGCCTTCGCGAGTGGCAGCGGGCGAAGGTCTTGATGCGTGACGAACAGCCGGCCGTCTACTACTATGAACTGATCTTTGCGGTCTCCCCCGAGGTCCGCCAAACCCGGTACGGATTCATCTGTGCCCTGCGCTTGGAGGATTTCAGCTCGGGGTTCGTCCGCCCTCACGAACGAACGTTTCAGGCCGTGAAGGATGAGCGACTCAGCCTGACGCAAGCCTGTGAAGCCAATCTCAGTCCGGTCTTTGCTCTCTATTCCGACCCAGCCATGGTGGTGGATCATACCCTGAGGATTGGCAGAGAACGAGCGCCCATCATTGCCTTTGCGGATCGTGAAGGCATGGAGCACCGGATCTGGCGGGTGGTCAACCCGGAGATCGTCGACCGGGTGAATTCCCTCATGCTGGAAAAACCCATCTTCATTGCGGACGGGCATCATCGCTATGAGACCGCTCTCAACTATCGCGCCCTTCAGCATCGGCGTTTCGGGAATTCCTCGCCACAGGCCCCTTATGAATTCGTGATGATGTATCTGTCCAACCTCGATCAGGGCGGTTTGGTGATTCTTCCGACCCACCGGCTGCTAAAACACATGGGACCCTGGGAACCGCGTGGTTTCCTGCGTGATGCCTTAGCCTATTTTGACATCAGCGACTATGCCGTGAACGCTGAGGGGCAGCACCGGTGGCGGGCGGATTTGGAGAAGGGCCGGGAGACCGGGGAGACAGTGATCGGGCTGTACTGGCGGCAGGCGGATGCCCTGTACCTGCTCCGGGCCCGGCACGAGCTGGTCTCGTCCTATCTTGCCGCGCGGGGGATCAACAAACTGCTGCACCGGCTCGACGTGGTGATCCTGGACCGCTTGCTGCTTCGCCATCTGCTCGAAATATCGGATACGTTCTTGGCCAACGAACGCATCATTCATTTCAAACACGACCTGCTGGAGGCTGTTGCGGCAGTGCAGGAAGGAGACTTTGAGGCCGGCTTCTTCATCAACCCGACCCGTATCGAGCAGGTGCAGGAAGTTGCCAGTGCCGGCCTCATCATGCCCCATAAGGCCACTTATTTCTACCCGAAGGTCGGAAGCGGCCTCGTCATCTACCCTCTTGCCGTCACCTGACGGGGCTTGTTTGCAGGATTGATCGTCGGTGCTGACGCGCAGTACGCTCTTCGATGGGAAGTTGATCGTCCACCAGCCGAAAAAGGGTTATCGGTTTTCGATTGATGCGGTGCTGCTGGCGGGTCTCACGAAAGTGCACCGACAGGACCGCATTGCCGATCTGGGGACCGGGTGTGGGGTGATCCCCCTGATGCTGGCCTATCGCGGCTTGGGAAAGCGGATTGTGGGCCTGGAGATCCAGCCGGAGTTGGCAGCGACGGCCCGGGAGAACGTTATCGCCAATCGATTCAGCGACAAAGTTGCCATTGAGGAGCGCGATTTCCGCACGATCTCCGGGAGTTATTCGGCGGCAAGCTTTGACCTCGTGCTCAGTAATCCGCCCTACCGGCGCCTTCAGAGCGGCCGTCTCAACCCCGACCGCCAGCGCGCCGTGGCCAGGCACGAAGTGACAGCCTCCGTCCTGGACGTGTGCAAAGCTGCCCGCCATCTGCTGGGCGATGGAGGAAGGCTGTCGGTTATCTATCCGGCAATGCGACTGCCTTTCCTGCTGGCAGCGGTGCAGGAGCATGGGTTGAGTCCGAGGCAACTTACGATGATATACTCCCATGTGGCTTCGGGAGCTTGCCTGGTGTGCCTGGAGAGTATGAAAGGGGCTGGTGAAGAATTGCGGATCAAGCCCCCATTCTTCATTTACGGCGTGGATCAGACCTACAGTGAAGCCATGCGCCTGCTTTATGAAGGAGGAGCTGGAGGCAGCTGAGGGCCCTGAGAGGTGCTTGCGGAAGACTCGCAAGAGAGGACAAACGATTGCTGCCTGGAAGTTGGCGATAGGAGACGCACGCGTTCCTTCGTCAAGCTGCCGGGGGGCAAAGGGAGGCAATCATGGAATTGGGTTTGAAGGGCAGGGTGGCTTTGGTCGCAGGAGCGAGCCAGGGTCTGGGCAAGGCGGTGGCCCTGGAGTTGAGCCGCGAAGGGGCGAAGGTTGCTATTTGCGCGCTCGACGATCCCGAGCTGCCCCAGGCGGTAAGCGAAATCCGCCAGGCGGGTGCGGGGGAGGTGATCGGCATTCCGGTGGACCTGAGCAAAGCTGAAGACGCCAGGGGGTTTGTGCGCAAAGGGATCGAACACTTTGGCACGGTGGACATTCTGGTCAACAATGCCGGCGGCCCTCCGGACAGGACCTTTCTGGAAGTCGATGAAGAGCAATGGCAGCTGGGGATCAGGCTGAACCTCATGAGCACGATCCTGATGACCCGCGAGGCTGTCCCCATCATGAAAGAAAAGCGCTGGGGCCGTGTCATCAATATGACCTCCATCTCGGTCAAGCAGCCCATCGATGGACTCATCCTTTCCAATACCGTCCGCTCCGGAGTGATCGGTTTTGCCAAGACGCTCTCCAATGAACTGGCACCTTTCAACATCACGGTGAACAATGTCTGTCCCGGTTACACCATGACGGAGCGGGTGCGCAAACTCTCCATCGATGTCGCCCAAAAGAAAGGGACCACGCCGGAAGCGATTATCCAGGGCTGGACGGCCACGATTCCCATGGGACGTCTGGGGACCCCCGAAGACTTTGCCGCCCTGGTCACTTTTCTTGCTTCGGAACGTTCGGGCTATATTACCGGTGCCTCCATCCAGATTGATGGGGGATACTACAAAGGAATCATGTAGGAGTGCGGTCTTTTGAAGATGCCAAATAGACATGCTTACATCCGTTCGGTGGGGAGATTCCTGCCGGAGCGACGGCTTACCAATCAAGAGCTGGAAAAAATGGTGGACACGACGGACGAGTGGATCCTTTCCCGGACCGGTATCCGCGAACGACGCATTCTGGAACCCGGCCTGGGGAATTCCTATATGGCCATTCGCGCCGCCAGGGAGTGCCTGGAGCGGGGTGGAACGGCTCCCGCCGAAGTCGATGCCATCATTCTGGGGACCGTGACCCCCGATATGTTTTACCCTGCCACGGCCTGCCTGGTGCAGGAGGGTATCGGCGCCACTCACGCCTGGGGCTTTGATCTCTCGGCCGGCTGCTCGGGGTTCATCTTTGCGCTCACCGCGGGCGTCCAGATGATCGAATCGGGGCGCTATGAAAAGGTCCTGGTGATCGGCAGCGACGTCATGAGCAGCATTGTCGATTATGAGGATCGCAATACCTGTGTCCTGTTCGGGGATGCGGCCGGCGCGGTCCTTTTGGAGCCTTGTCCTGAACCTGGGTATGGGGTTTTGGACTTCATCCACCGCGTGGACGGCTCAGGGGGCAAGCACCTGCATATGAAGGCGGGAGGCAGTCGCCGGCCCTCAAGCTTTGAGACGGTCAAGAACAAGGAGCACTACGTTTATCAGGAAGGCCAGCAGGTGTTCAAATTTGCAGTAAAGGAAATGGCCAACGTATCGGTCCAGATCCTGGAAAAGAACGGCCTGAGCGGCAGGGATGTGGCCTTCTTTCTGCCGCACCAGGCCAACCTTCGCATCATTGATGCCAGCGCCAACCGCATGGGGCTGGAACCCGGTAAGGTGGTCGTGAATATCGAGCGGTATGCCAATACCACGGCGGGTACCATCCCGCTTTGCCTCTACGACGTGGTGGTGGAGGAAAAACGCGTGAAGAAGGGAGACTACCTGGTGATGTCAGCGTTTGGTGCCGGCTTCACCTGGGGCAGCGTCCTCACGCGCTGGTGGGAGTGAGGCCGGCTCTCGGCTAATTATAGCTCCGCACCAATGAGTGTCCGAACTCCGCTCGTCATTCCCGGGTGCTTCTAGCGGGAATCCAGAATGGGCAAATCTCTTGGATTCCCGCTTAAAGATTGCGGGAATGACGAGCGAGCACGTATCGACGTGGCGTCTGATCCCGGACTGGACTTACAGTTCCGCCCGCTTCATCAGTTCGTCCCACCGTTCATCCACCTGGCGCTGGAAGTCGGCAATCTGCTGCGCACTCATCTTTTTGAAACGTCCCTGGAGTTGTAAATACTCTTCAACCGGACGCTTCCGTCCGCTCCGTGCCATGCTGAGAGACTTCCCCGTCAGCCGGAACGTCCCTTTTTCGACTTCATAGAGGACGACCACCCCGGATTCCACCGCCAGTCGCCCGACCTTGATGGTGTCCTTGGTGGGAAAGGCCCATCCGGCCGGACAGGGCACGCTGAGATGGATGAACCGCGTCCCCGTGATGCTCTTGGCCTTGAGAAATTTGTGATAAATGTCGCCGGGGTAGGAGGAGCATGCCGAAGCGAGATAAGCCAAGTGATGGGCTTCCATGATTTGCAGGAAATCCTTCTTCGGTTGCTCCTTGGGGATGACCGCGGTCGTGGTGGTGGTGGCGCCTGCCGGCGTGGCGCTCGAACGCTGAACCCCGGTATTCATGTAAGCTTCGTTGTCATAGCAGACATAGATAAAGTCGGTCTCACGCTCGGCGGCGCCACTGAGCGCCTGGATGCCCATATCAAAGGTGCCGCCATCGCCGGCCATGGCGAGTACGGTAAAGTCATCCTGGCCGGTGGCTTTGAGACCTGCCACCAGTCCCGATGCCGAGGCGGCCGTGCTGGCAAAGGTATTGTTGACGGCATTGATGGCGACAGGGGTTTTGGGGTAGATGCCGTGGAGGATCGTGAGACAGCACGCCGGGTGCGTCATGATGGTCTTGGGACCCAGGGCCTTGAGCATGTAGCGATAGGCGATCGGTAACCCGCAACCGGCACAAGTCCGTGTTCCCGGCTGGATATATTCTAGTTCAGGGAGGTCTAGAATCGCTGTTGTTGTGGTCATCGTTGTCGGTGCTTCCTCTTGAATGGTTTGCATCATACTCCGGAGCCGATCCAGCGAGAATGCTCCTGGGGTTTCCCTTGTTCGAGGCCCAGCAGGGTGTCTTCCGCGGCTTCCAGGAGATCGGCAGGGTTGACGTCCTTGCCCCCCAGGCCCAGGATGTAATTATAGACCACGGGCCGGCGGCCATCGTGGCTGAAGAGGGCGCCCTTCAGTTCGGTTGCCAGGGCCCCTTCATAACCGTAGCTGATGGCTTTCTCGAGAACAATGAGCGCTTCGGCATCGGCTGCGGCCTGAGCCAGGGCCCGACTCGGGAATGGACGGAACACCCGCGCCCCAATGACGCCCGCGGGTGTCCCACGCTCGCGCAGGAGATCAACCGCTTCACTCGCTTCACTGGCGAGTGAGCCCATGGTGACAAACAGGAACCGGGCGTCCTGGGTATGGTATCGATAGAGTGGGTCTTCGTAGGAGCGGCCGAATACCGTCTGAAAATCCCTGCCGGCGGCAGCAATGATCTCGGCAGCCCCCTCGAAGGTCTCCTGCAAACGCCGGCGAAATCCCATGTAGCTTGGGCAAAGGGTACCGTCCGGGCCGGGCAGGGGGTCGGTCATCACCACCGGGTTGATGTTGACCGGCACTTCCGGGTCCAGCCGATACGGTAAGCGATAGGCAGGCAGGAAAGCGTCCACTTCATCCGGTGACGGGATGGTCACGGGCATCATGGTGTGAGAGAGCCGGAAGCCGTCGAAACAGACCATGATCGGTATCATTACCTGCTCGGCGACCTTATAGGCCAGGATGATCTGATCGAGAATTTCCTGGTTGGTCATGCAATAGAACTGCATCCACCCGGTATCACGCTGCGAGACCGTGTCCTGCATGTCATTCAGAATCGTCCAGGGTGCTCCCAGCCCGCGGTTGGTCACCGGCATCACAATGGGCACCCGGGCGCCTGCCGCCCAGTGAAGCTGTTCGTGCATATAGGCCAGACCATTGGCGGCGGTGGCGGTGAAGACTCTGGCGCCCACCAGTGAGGCGGAGATGCACACCCCCATGGCGGAATGTTCGCTCTCGACGCGAACGAATTCTGCCTGAAGTTCTCCCCGTTCCACGTCCTGTGACAATACTTCCGGAATGCTTGACTGGGGGGTGATGGGGTAGGCGGCGACCACCTGGACACGGCAGAGCTTTGCAGCCAGCGCTGCCGTCTGATTACCAGTGAGTATGAGTGTTTGTGCCACAGTTGTGGGTCCCTCTCTTGCACGAAAAAGGTGAATACTGGTCGGAGACCAATGTCAAGAAACGCCGGGAGTTGCCGGCGTCCCGCCTGAATTACGGTGAGTAGCGGGCCGCCGCAAAGCAGTTATCCCATAACGACCGAAATGAAAGAAGTCAAATGAAAATAGAGAATTTCGCCGGAGGGCTCCCCGGAGGGGGGCGAGGTGGAAATTGCGCGACAGGAGGATGGCTTTGGTGAGAGCATGACTCCAGCGTGATGTCAAGAAGCCCGCTCTCACAAACCGGCCGCATCCTACTTCCGTTTGGTACTTCTCTTGGAAGCCTTCAAGGGATTGATCTTGGCCTGCTGTTGGCTCTGTGAATCCAACTTCGAATGGGTCGCAAAGTTGCACTGACTGGTTTTCCACTTGCTGGCAGGATTTGGAAAACTGCTGCAGTACTTGCCCGAGGGCAGGTCCATGACTCGCTGGCAGCCCTCACATTGCTCGACCACCGGCTTGCAGGAACCGCCGTTGAACCCACACCCCGCTTTCGTCATAAAGGCACAGTCGGTCCCCGCCTTCAAGGTTGCACAAATCATGACAATTACCTCCAATTCTGGTATTATTATTAACTCTCCCGAAGGAGAGTGCAGCGCATATAAACCAGGATGCTACGGCTGTCAAGGCCTTGCTGAGGTTTTTTTAGGTCCTGGACAAAACCTGGGTGCGGTGCTGCCGGGGAAAGGCATGAATGTTGTTGAAATAGGGAACTCGCACAGAACAAATTCCCCCCTTGAGGGGGAAGGGGGGTGTCTTTGGCGCACATACAACTCCTTACACCCCCCCTACCCCCCTCAAGGGGGAATCACATCGCCTGAGTCAACAATAGAGGTATCCGCGGGTGGCCAAGAAGCTGGGGGAGTTGTTGCTCCAGGAAGGGTTGATCGAAGCCGAACAACTCAACCGGGCGCTTGAAGAGCAGCGGCACGGCGGGGAGCGAGTTGGGGCCGTTTTGATCAAGATGGGGTTCATCAGCGATGAAGTGCTGGTGGAATTTCTGGCCCGACAGTTCCATGTGCCATCGGTAAACCCTTCGCGTTTGACCATTCCGCAGGAGATCATCAGCCTCATCCCTCCCGAGATTGCGTTGAAATATCAGGCGGTTCCTTTTGGCTTGATGGGTCACACCCTCAATGTGGCCATGGCTGATCCCGGCAATCTCTTCGTCATTGACGACATCCGTTTTTTGACCAGGAAGAATATCCAGGTCCACGTCGCTTCCGAAGCCGTTATCAAGCGAGTGTTGAGTCGATACCAGACCGGAGATGAAAATATCGACGAAGTGCTCGACCGCCTGAGAGATGATGTGGATGTGGACGTGGTGGACTCTTCTCAGGAAATGGACATATCGTTCCTGGAGGACGCTGCTGAGCAGGCGCCGGTGGTGAAACTGGTCAATCACATCCTCATGGATGCGATTCGGAAGCAGGCCAGCGATATCCATGTTGAACCCTACGAGAAATCGCTGCGGGTGCGCTTTCGACTTGACGGCGTGCTATACGAGATGATGCGGCCCCCCCTGCAGCTGAGAAATGCTGTGGTGTCCCGCCTCAAAATCATGAGTCGATTGGACATTGCGGAACGGCGGCTGCCTCAGGATGGCCGCATCAAGCTCAAAGCCCGAGGGCGGGAGATGGAGTTCCGCGTGTCCGTGATGCCTACCCTCTTTGGCGAAAAAGTGGTGCTCAGGCTTCTGGACAAGACCGGGCTGCAGCTTGATATGACCAAGCTCGGCTTTGAGGAAAGCCAGTTTCAGGCATTTCGTGAGGCGATCAATCAGCCCTACGGCATGATCCTGGTAACGGGGCCGACCGGCAGCGGCAAGACGACCACGCTTTACAGTGCCCTTTCGGAACTCAACCGGGTCAGCCACAATATTCTGACGGCTGAAGATCCCGTCGAATACAGTCTTTCCGGAATTAACCAGGTCCACATCCATGAGGCGATTGGCTTGAACTTTGCCGCTGCTCTGAGGTCGTTCCTGCGGCAGGACCCTGACGTCATCATGGTGGGGGAAATCAGGGACTTTGAAACGGCTGAAGTGGCGATTAAGGCGGCCTTGACCGGACATCTCGTGCTCAGCACGGTGCATACGAATGATGCCTCAAGCACCATTGTGAGGTTGCTCAATATGGGGGTCGAGTCATTCCTGGTCTCTTCCGCCGTCAACCTGGTGCTCGCGCAAAGGCTGGTGCGGCGCATCTGTCCCGAATGTCGCATGGTGGAAGAGGTCCCGCGTGAGGCGCTGGTCGATCTGGGGGTGAGGGCAGAGGAAGTGGACTCTTTTGTCTGCTACCGGGGGAAGGGTTGTGCGGAATGCAGTGGGACCGGATATCGAGGGCGGATCGCGCTTTATGAAGTCATGGCCATGCACGAGAAGATCAGGGAGATGGTGCTGATCGGGGCCTCGGCCCCGGAAATCAAGCGGGAGGCCATCAACCTCGGCATGCTGACCCTTCGCCAAAGCGGGATCAAGAAGCTCATGGAAGGGGTTACCTCGATCAGCGAGGTCCTGCGCTGTTCGGCCAAGGACTAGGTGCTATCCATCATAGCGAGGACTGTCCATGCCCGTCTACATTTGGAAGGGAACGGATCGGCGAGGGAAAAAGCAGACCGGTGAGGTCGAAGCGGACAATCCCACCATTGCTCGTCAGTTTGTGGTGCGTAAGGGAATCACCATCACGAGCTTCAAAGCCAAGCCCAAAGACCTGCTCGAATACGTGCCTTTCCTGCAGACCAAGGTCACGGAAAAAGATCTGGTGGTTTTTGTGCGCCAGTTCGCCACCCTGATCAATGCCGGTCTGCCCCTGGTACAGAGCCTTGAAATCCTGCGGGACCAGCAGGAGAACAAGACTTTTAAAAGTATTCTCAAGGAAATCAAAAGGGATGTCGAGGGAGGGGCCACCTTCTCCGATGCGATCAGGAAGCATCCGAAAGTCTTTGATCACCTCTTTGTTCACATGGTTGCGGCAGGAGAAGCGGGTGGTATTCTCGATATCATTTTGAACCGTCTGGCGGTCTACATCGAAAAACTGGCGAAATTGAAGAAGAAGGTTAAGGGAGCGCTCACCTATCCAGCGATTGTGGTGACGATCGCCGTGTGTGTCATCGCCGTCATCCTCATCTATGTCATTCCGGTATTTACCGGGCTCTTTCTCGATGCGGGCGTGAAGCTCCCGCCCCTGACCCAATTCGTCATCAACGTCAGTGACTTTTCCAAACGTTACTTTTACTGGGTGATCCTGGGGATCATCCTGCTGGTATTCCTCATTCGGAGAATCCGCAAAAATCCCAGAGGGAGACTTTTAACAGATCGCCTGGTCCTGCGGTCTCCAGTCTTTGGGATGCTCATTCGCAAGGTCGCGGTCGCGCGTTTCAGTCGCACCCTGGGGACCCTGCTCAGCAGCGGCGTGCCCATTCTGGACGCGCTGAATATTGTGGCCAACACCGCCGGCAACGCGGTGATTGAAGAGGCTATCCGGGAATCCCGGAGCGCCATCGCGGAAGGTCGATCAGTAGCTGAGCCGCTGGAGGATACCAAGGTCTTTCCCCCCATGGTGACCAGGATGATTGCCGTGGGGGAAGCGACCGGGGCGCTCGACAGCATGCTCGAGAAGATCGCCGATTTTTACGATGACGAGGTGGATGCCACGGTCGAAGCACTGACCTCGCTCCTTGAACCGCTTTTGATGATCTTCCTCGGCGTCACCATCGGCGGCATCCTGGTGGCCATGTATATGCCGATCTTCCAGTTGGCCGATGTTGTCTCGAGAGGAGGACGGTAAAACGTTCTTTATTGTTTGAGGTAAATCTGAATCAGAACTGTAGGTTGGGTTGAGTGGCAACGAAACCCAACAAACAGGACCCGAGCAAAATGAAAGTTCTCAACCTTATCGAGTATATATTGCTTGAGGTAGATTTGATGTCAGTAGGAGGATGAGCTTCTTGAAACCTGATGTGACCTCGGGAAAAGAACCTGACAACCGAGTCCAGGCTGATGCCAACGATCTTTCGCTCAAGCGCAAGCTGCAGGGAGTCTTGTTGTTCCGACTGCTTCTTGCCGTCTTTTTCTTGACGCTCACCCTCATTGTCCAGAGCCGGCGGGCCGAGGACCTCCTCTCAGGACAACTCAGACCTCTCTATATCTTTTCGGTCATTCTTTTCGCTTTCACGATTGTCGCTGCGTTGAGCCTGAAGCGGGTCCGGCGACTCAGACAATTCGCCTATCTTCAGGCACTTTTCGACGTGGGGGCGGTGACCTTTTTGATCTACCTCTCAGGCGGGGTGGAAAGCATCTTTTCCTTCCTCTACATGCCCGCCATTGTCAGTGGTGCCCTGCTGCTGTATCGCCGGGGCAGTGTCGTGGTCGCGTCCGCCTGCGCCCTTTCCTACGGGTTGCTGCTCGATCTGCAATACTTTGGATGGATTGCCCCGCTTCAGCTGATGGGGATAGCCTCTCAGATTCCCGACAGTGGAGCCTTCTTTCACAGTCTGCTGATGAATATTGCCGGCTTCTATCTGACGGCCTATCTCGCCGGCTACCTGGCAGAAGCATGGTTGCGGTCCACCCAGCAGATTCGAGAGCAAGAGCGGGATTTGCACCAGCTCGAAATCCTCCATCGCAATGTCATTCAAAGCCTGAGCAGCGGTTTGCTCATGATCAGCCCCGAACGGGAGGTGCTCTTTGCCAATGATGCGGCCCAGAAGATCTTGGCTCTGCCATGGGATCAGATTAAGGGGCGGACCATTGACCGGCTCTTTCCTGCCCTGAATACCCTCAATTGGCCCTGCGCAGGCCTTCATCCGCTTCAGCCCGAGCCTGAAGCGCTGGTTCGTAAGGACTTCAGTTATCAGCGGCCGACAGGTGAGGAGCTGTGTCTGGGGTACAGCGTTTCCTTATTGAATCTGGAACGCGGAGATGGATGGGGGTGGGTTTTCATTTTTCAGGACCTGACGCCTCTGCGGGCCATGGAGGAACACCTTCAGCGTACCGAACGGATGGCCCAGGCGGGTAAAATGGCGGCGGAAATTGCCCATGAGATCAGAAATCCCCTGGCCGCTATCAGTGGCGCCGCGCAGATGCTGCAACACGAATTGGCCCAGGAACCTTTTCAAGTCAAACTGATGAATATCATTGCCCGTGAGGTTCGGCGCATTGATGATCTCATCACCGATTTTCTGTGGATGGCAAGGGGTTCTCAAAAATCGGCCAGAATTGAAGAGGTGAGCGTGCCGGCCGTGGTTGAGGAGGTTGTTGCCCAGTTGCGGGCAAAAGACCTGCTGCTTGACGGACACCGGGTGGAGACGATTTTTCAGGTCACCCCCACCTTCCGGATGGATCCTCTCCACTTGCGGCAGGTGCTCTGGCAAATCATGGCCAATGGCCTGGAGGCAATGCCGGAGGGGGGCGTGCTCAGCGTTCGCGTGGCCGAATTCAGGGCGAGCCGGGATGCTCCCGGGCAGACGCTGATCGAGGTTGCGGATGCCGGGCACGGCATATCCGAAGAAAACCGCCCCCGTATCTTCGAGCCCTTTTTCACCAGCAAGAACACCGGGACGGGCCTGGGGTTGAGCATTGTCTATCAATTGATGGTAAGTCTCGGGGGGCGCCTCGATGTCAATAGTGATGGCCAATCCGGGACCACCGTATCACTTTTTTTCCCCTTCGATCCGGCTTTTCCTCTTGCCAAGAAACCCGGTAGTGATTAAAAGCACTCGTCGAAGGCGAGTGCTAATATTTTGGCCCAATCTCCGGGATATCAGGTGCTTGGTTTTCCGATTATTGCCATTTTTAAAGAGGAAAGGAGTCGCAGCGATGAAGCTCAAACCGCTCAATGATCGTGTGGTGGTGAGGCGTGTGGAGGAAGAAGAGAAGACGGCCGGAGGGATCATCATTCCGGATACCGCCAAGGAAAAACCGGTCCAGGGTGAAGTGGTTTCGGTTGGCAACGGCAAACTCATGGAGGACGGGAGCCGTCGGCCTCTCGATGTGAAGGCGGCTGACCGGGTGCTGTTCAGCAAGTATGCCGGCACGGACATCAAGGTGGAGGGGGAAGAGCTCCTCATTATGCGCGAGGATGACATCCTCGCCATTATCGAACAATAGTGCAATTCCCATCGCGTGATGGAAAGTTGAGAATCAAAGGGAGGAATGCCTCATGGCAGCAAAGCAATTGATTTATGATGTAAAAGCCCGCGAAGCGTTGCTCAAGGGCGTCAATACCTTGGCGGATGCAGTGAAAGTGACCCTGGGACCCAAAGGGCGCAATGTGGTGATTGAGAAGTCCTTTGGGGGGCCGACGGTTACCAAGGATGGGGTAACGGTCGCCAAGGAAATCGAACTCGAAGACAAGTTCGAGAACATGGGCGCACAGATGGTCAAGGAAGTCGCCAGCAAGACCAGTGATGTAGCCGGCGACGGGACCACCACCGCGACAATTCTGGCGCAGTCGGTCTATTTCGAGGGCTCCAAACTGGTGGCGGCCGGAGCCAACCCGATGGCCCTCAAGCGGGGCATCGAAAAAACAGTTCAGGTAGTGGTCGATGAGTTGAAAAAGATCAGCAAGCCGACCAAGGACCAGAAGGAAATCGCCCAGGTGGGAACAATTTCCGCCAACAACGATGCGACCATCGGCAATATCATTGCCGAAGCGATGAATAAAGTGGGCAAGGAAGGGGTCATTACCGTCGAGGAAGCCAAGGGTATGGAGACCACCCTGGAGGTCGTCGAGGGCATGCAGTTTGATCGTGGCTACATCTCGCCCTACTTCGTCACTGACCCTGAAAAGATGGAAGTGCTCCTGAACGAGCCGTTGATCCTCATTAATGAGAAGAAAATCAGCAACATGAAGGACCTTTTGCCGGTCCTCGAACAGATTGCCAAAATGGGCAGACCGCTCCTCATCATTGCCGAGGATGTGGAAGGGGAGGCGCTTGCCACCCTGGTGGTCAACAAGCTGCGGGGGACCCTTCAGGTTTGCGCGGTCAAGGCCCCGGGCTTTGGGGACCGCCGCAAGGCCATGCTGGACGACATCGCCATTCTGACGGGTGGCCAGGTGATCAGTGAAGAAAAGGGTATCAAACTCGAAAGCGTGACCCTGAGTGATCTGGGTCGAGCCAAGACCATTCGCATCGATAAGGACAATTCCACCATCGTCGACGGTGCCGGGGATCGCAAGGCCCTGGAGGGGCGGGTGCGCCAGATCCGGACCCAAATTGAAGAAACGACCAGCGACTACGACCGCGAAAAGCTCCAGGAGCGCTTGGCCAAGCTGATCGGGGGAGTCGCGGTGATCAGTGTTGGGGCCGCTACCGAAACGGAAATGAAAGAGAAGAAGGCGCGCGTGGAGGATGCGCTGAATGCGACGCGTGCAGCGGTGGAGGAAGGCATCATTCCCGGTGGCGGTGTGGCTTACCTGCGTTGCCTCCCGGCCCTGGAGAAGCTCAGCCTCGAAGGTGATGAAAAGCTGGGCCTGAACATTGTGAAACGTGCGCTTGAAGAACCCGCGCGCCAGATCGCGATCAACTCCGGGGAGGAAGGTTCAGTCGTGGTGCAGAAGCTCAAGGGTGCTGAAGGCGCCTTCGGCTTCAACGCTGAGACGGGTGCCTACGTGGACCTTTACGAAGTTGGCGTCATTGATCCGACCAAGGTGGCCCGTACGGCCCTGCAGAACGCGTCGAGCGTCTCGGCCTTGATGCTCACCACGGAATGCATGGTTTCCGAGATCCCCAAGGAAAAAGAACCGGCCATGCCCGGCGGCATGCCTCCCGGCGGCGGGATGTACTAAAAAGTGAAAAGTGAAAAGTGAAGAGCGAATAGTGGTCAGCGGTCAGTGATGAGTGGCGAGAGGTCGGTACCTGTTGAGGCGTCCATTGGCAAGGGCAGGCAGGGGCCGCTCTCGGCTTGTGGTTCACGGGCGGCATCGCTGCTCCGATTGTGGTGACCAACACGGGACTGGCTGACAGCAAGTGAGCCCCCTTTCCAGGCAGCGCGCCGGAAAGGGGGCTTCTTGTTTCTGGTGTTTCCCGCCGGCAATACGCCTTCGCCGGGAGTCGACAGCCATGCGCTTAAGCGCTTGACAGGCAGCCGTAGGGTGCTGTTAAAATCACTTTCTTTGGTTCGGAGTGGCGGCTGCGTCATACCGTTCCTGTTGCGGACACATGGAATTCGCCCTGCATGAACAGGAGTGCTGAAGGCGCCGGAATCTTATCCATAGGGAGATGTGAAGATGGACTATAAGGAGAGTTTGAACCTTCCTCAAACGGATTTTCCCATGAAGGCCAATCTATCCAGGCGTGAACCTGAGATCCTGGCCAGATGGGAGGGGATGGGGCTTTACCACTTGCTGCGAGAGCAGGGTAAAGGCCGCCCCCGGTATATCCTCCATGATGGTCCTCCCTATGCGAACGGGAATATTCATCTGGGTACGGCCCTTAACAAGATCCTCAAGGACATGATTGTCAAGAGCCGGCAGATGAGCGGCTTTGATGCCGTCTATGTGCCGGGTTGGGACTGTCATGGTTTGCCCATCGAACATCAGGTCGATCGGGAATTGGGACCGCGGAAGGCTTCCATGACGCAGGTGGAGATCCGGCGGCATTGCCGGGCTTACGCGGAACGCTTCATCGACATTCAACGCAATGAATTCAAGCGGCTCGGCGTGCTCGGGGAATGGGAGAACCCTTACCTGACCATGGCCTACGCTTACGAGGCGACCATCGCTCGGGAACTGGGGCGGTTCTTCGAACGCGGCAGTGTCATCCGCAGCAAGAAGCCGATCTACTGGTGTGCCAGTTGCCGCACGGCCCTGGCTGAGGCTGAAGTCGAATACCATGCCCATGTCTCACCTTCCATCTATGTCAAGTTCCCGCTGACCGAAAAGAGCCGGGCGCAATTCCCGGAATTCTCCGGAAAGCCCGTCTTTGTGCTCATCTGGACCACCACCCCCTGGACCATTCCGGCCAATCTGGCCATCACGCTGCATCCCGATTTTGACTACGTGGCCGTATCCGTGGCCGACGAGATCTGGGTCCTTGCCGCGGGACTGCTGGATGACTGCATGCGCCTGCTGGGTGTTCAACATTACGAAATCCTGCGGGCCTTCCGTGCCGCTGACCTGCGCGGCCTGGCCTGCCGGCACCCCTTTCTGGACCGTGAGAGCACCCTTATCCTGGGAAGCCACGTGACGCTCGAAGCCGGTACCGGCTGTGTTCACACGGCGCCGGGACACGGCCGTGAAGATTATGACATGGCGCTCGAATATGGCCTGGAGGTCTATTCTCCCCTTGATGATGACGGCCGGTTTACGAAGGATGTGCCGTTTTTTGCGGGACAGTTTGTGTTCGATGCCAACAAGGCCGTCAATGCCAAGCTGAGCGAAGTGGGGCGCCTCCTGCTGGAAGCGGATATTGAGCACAGCTACCCGCACTGTTGGCGCTGCAAGAAGCCCGTGATCTTCCGTGCCACCGAACAATGGTTTATCGCCATGGACCAGAATGAGCTGCGCAACCAGGCCCTTGCCTGGATCGAGCGGGTGGAATGGATCCCCAACTGGGGCAAGGAGCGGATCTACAGCATGATCCAGAATCGTCCGGACTGGTGCATTTCCCGACAGCGGTCGTGGGGGGTCCCCATCACGGTTTTTACCTGTTCAAATTGCGGGAAGCTGCTCGCCACCCCGGAGGTATTCCGGCACGTTACGGCCCTTTTTGAAAAGGAAGGCGCGGACTGCTGGTTTGACCGGGACGTCAAGGCGCTGCTCCCCGCCGGAACGGTCTGCCCGGAGTGCCGCGGCGAAGACTTCCGCAAGGAGATGGATATCCTGGATGTCTGGTTCGATTCCGGGGTCTCCTGGGCGGCGGTGCTGGAGCAACGCGACGGCCTCGGAGCTCCGGCCGACCTCTATCTGGAAGGGAGCGATCAACATCGGGGCTGGTTTCATTCCTCTCTGCTGACCGCCGTGGGGACGCGGGATATGGCGCCCTACCGGAGCGTGCTCACCCACGGCTTCGTCGTCGACGGCCAGGGCTACAAGATGTCCAAGTCCCTCGGGAATGTCATCGCCCCGGAAGAAATCATCAGGCAATACGGCGCCGAGGTCCTTCGCCTGTGGGTGTCGGCGGAGGACTATCGGGATGATATTCGAATTTCTCCCGACATTCTGAAGCGTCTCAGCGAAGCCTATCGGCGCATTCGCAACACCTGCCGGTTTCTCCTGGGTAACCTCGGAGACTTCAACCCGGCCACCGATGCCGTGCCCTACGGCGAGATGGACGAATTGGATCGGTTCGCCCTCATTCAGCTCCAGGATTTGATCAGGAGAGTGCGCCAGGCCTATGACCGTTTCGAGTTCCACCGGGTGTATCATGCCCTGCACAATTATTGCGTGGTGGACTTGAGCTCCTTTTATCTCGATATCATCAAAGATCGCCTGTACGTCTCGGCCACCCGCGGCAAGGCTCGGCGTTCCGCCCAGACGGCCCTCCACCGGATTTTGACCGCAGTGTTGAAGCTGATGGCGCCGGTACTTTCCTTTACCGCCGAAGAAGCCTGGTGGCATCTGCCCCAGAGAGCCAGCGAGACGATCCACCTGGAAAGTTTTCCGGAAATTGACCCCACTCTTCAGGATGATGGGCTGAATCAGCGCTGGCAAACCATTCTGGCGATTCGCAGTGACGTTACTCGGGCCCTGGAAGGGGCTCGCCAGGCCAAAGCGATTGGGCACCCCCTGGATGCCGTAGTCAGGCTGGCCTTTCCCGAGGAGCTCGGGGCCGCTTTTTCCGGCCAGGAAGAGCTGTTCCGGTCGGTTTTCATCGTTTCGCAAGTGGTATTCTCACCCGCCGCCAGTCTGGTGAATGCGGTTGAGGGCATCGAGCTTCCCGGCCTGCGGGTGCAGATTGGGCCGGCCTCGGGAGAGAAGTGTGAACGCTGCTGGGTGCGATCGGAAAAGGTCGGGCAGTTTGCCGACCACCCCACCCTCTGTGATCGCTGTCACGGCGTGGTGGCAGGGTAGCCATCATTTCCGGGTAAGCCCGACAGAATAAGACCGACTCGGTTTTGAAAACCGAGTCGGTCTGGAAGGGCGGTCGGTCTCGATTCAGAGTCGATCTCGGTATATCGTTTCCTGTTCCGGTCATCAGAGGTGCAACCATGATGTATCTGCTTCTCGTTGGAGGGGGAATCATCGTTCTGGATCAAGTGACCAAGCTGCTGATTCTTCACTATCTGCCCCTCCATTCGGTCATCGAAGTCGTACCGGGTCTTTTCAATCTGGTGCACGTCAGAAACCCCGGCGGGGCCTTCAGTATCTTTGCGGGTGCCAATTCCGCCTGGCGTCAGACGCTTTTCACGGGCTTGACGCTTTTTATCGTCGTGATCATCCTGTTTGCCTATGGCAAAGTGCGGCCGGAAGACCGCTGGACGCGGACTGCTTACGTCCTCATTACCGGCGGCGCCCTGGGGAATGTGATCGATCGCCTGCGTTTTGGGGAAGTGATTGACTTTCTGGACTGCTATGTTGGGGCCTACCACTGGCCGGCTTTCAATGTGGCGGACAGCGCCATAACGGCCGGGGCCCTCATGCTGGTGGTTTCCTTGCTGCGAGGGAAGTGACGCTACTTGGGCGGTGGTTGCTTCTTCAGTTTCACCACCGAATTCTGAGGGATCATCCGTTTGGTTTTGCTGTCCCAGACCTGCTGCTGGATCACCATGCTGTCGTTGAAAATGTCGGTGATGACCCCTTCTTTCTCGCCGACGGGGGTGCCGACGCCCACGATGTAGCCTTTTCCGGCAGCATCCTCAACCATGGCTCGCCGGCCGAATTCCCCCCACACAATCGCTTTCAGGCCCTTTTCGAGTTCCCCGAGGTTCATCTTCTGAAGCGGGGTGAGGGGTCGCTGCGGCCGAGGCGGGGGCTCGAAATCTTCATCAGTCACCATGAGCTTCGTTGGCGGTGCTTCCGCGGGAGCAACGAAGCTGACAAAGGGATCAACAAGC
>CAZDKX010000001.1:67793-83250 GCA_964505935.1 uncultured Syntrophobacteraceae bacterium | reverse complement strand
ACGAAGGCGCACGAAGAGGTCATTTCGTGATCTTTGCGGCCTTCGCATGCTTCTTTCCGATGGCTCATCCTTCATGCTGCCGAGTTGCCGTCCAGCAGCCCGTCGTGAAACCAGGCAAAGTCGAAGAGGATCGGCATGGTGGTCGGGGTCACTCGATAGTGGCTGAACCCGACCACGGGTTTGCGCATTTTCTCGAGAGCGTAGCGGTCCCAGCAGGGCGTCTCTTCAATGCGGGAGGGATCGTGGAACCAGGCCAGCTCGATCAGGGCATGCTGCATGACGGGATCACACCGAAGGCGACCGTTGCCGTATAGAGGTTCTTTTATTTTCCTGATGCTTGCCTCGTCCCGGAAGAGATCCCGGAAGTTATCGATGCTCAGCACTTCGCCGCCATCGTCACCAGTGGCAAGCAGACCCATGGGCTTCTTCACAGAATCGATGGTTTCGAGATACATGGTTACACCTCCTCTTCCGCGCCTTTGGTCAGGCGCCTTCCTTGATTCAGTGCTTTGGTATCATGGCGTCGGTTGTAGAAAGGTTAAGGGAAAGCGGGGGCAAAGTGGGGGAGGGGTGCGGTGGAACGGCCCCTGAATTTGCTCAGGTCGTCTCCAATACCTTTCGGTAAAGCGATGTGGTCAGGCTGTCGGGTTCTGTGTCCAGTTCCTCACGAAGAACGCGAACACAATCGGCATAGGTTTGGAGGGCGGCATTGCGCATGCCGCGGCTGACATAGTTGATCATCAGCCGCTGGTAAGCGGGCTCCAGGGTGGAATCCATTTGGACGACTTTCCGATAATAGTCGCTGGCGCTTTTGAGGTTCCCCTGTTTTTCCAGGAGTTCGGCGGTCCGAAAGAGGAGGTTCAGGTATCGCTCCCGGAGATCGTTCCGTCTCGCCTCGGCCCATGGCGCATAGAGATCTTCAGCGAGAAAGTCCCCGCTGTAGAGATCGAGGGCCTGCTTAAAAAGGGCGATGGCACTCTTGATGTCGCCCTCTTCCTGCTTCTGCGAGCCTCTGCGACAGAGGGACAGAAAGTCATCAAGGTCGATACGGCAGAGCTCCTCATCGAGGGAAACCAGGTTGGCCTTGAGGTGGATGTAGGAGGAACCGAAGTCTTTTGACATTTCCGGTTCCAGGGTCTTGCGGAGGCGATGGAGGATGACTTTGAAGTTTCTTTCGCCCGAAACCGGCGACACTTCAGGCCAGAGCGCTTCGATCAGGACATCTTTTGGGACCCCATGAGAGCGGTGGGCAATGATCGCTTTCAGGAGCGATTTGGGCTGAATGGCTTCCCATGAGCTTTCTTCCATGAGAGCGTCGTCGCGAAAAATCTGAAAGCCCCCAAGGGTCTTGATGAGAAGCCTCGGGACGCCGGAACGGTGGATGGCCTGCTTGACCTCAAGTACCTTCTTCTGGGCATCCGAAACGACGTCTTCACTCGCCAGTTCCTTCTGAAACCTGGCAAACTCCGAGAGGAGCCGGATGCTCCCGTTTCGCTTGACCTGGGGTTCGGCCCCATTTTCGGTAAGGTGGCTCAAGGATGACTGGAGCTCGGAGAGGACCCTGGACGCCTGGCGTCGGCGCTTGCGCATTTCCTGAATCCTGGCGTTGTCGGAATCACGCAGGCGGCGGCTCAAAGTGCGAGCCATCTCGACGGCGATACCGGGAAAGCGGCGCAGCAGGTCGTCGAAGACCTCGCGGGTGACCTCCAACAATTGCACATGCGTTCGGGTGCGCACGCTGGCAGTGCGCCGGCCGCTCGAAAGGAAAAAACTCATCTCCCCAATGAAGTCGCCGGGGCCCCGCACATAGATCAATTTCTCCTCGTCCGTGCCCAACCCCTTGATGATCTCCAGGTGACCTTCCAAAACGATGTAGAAGCGGTCCCCTTCATCCCCTTCCCGCAGCAGCAGGGTGTTCGGAGGAAAATCCCGCTGCTGGAGGGATTTGGCAAGGAACTTGATGCCGTTTGCCGGAAGTGAGGCAAACAACGAGATTTGGCTCAGAATCAGGCTCTTCTTCCCAAGATCCATAGCCATCGCCTCGAAAAAATCTCCCGATTATTTTCCTTTTGTGAATTTTAACAATATCATACCTCATGGACACCCGCTGTCAAGCACAAGTTCCAGCAGCTGCACTCTAATGAGAATTGGCAAAAAAGCGGTTGAATGCGTTCAAATAAGCGCGGGCACTCGCTTCGATCACGTCCGGGCTGGTGCCGATCCCCGAGTAGACCGTCCCGGCGATTTCCACGCGCACCATGGCTTCACCGAGAGCGTCCTTGCCCATGGTGACGGCCTTCAAATCGTAGTCGCGCAGGATGCCCTGCTGGGCGACTATGCGCTCGATCCCGTTGAAGACCGCATCGACCGGACCGTTCCCGGTGGCGGCGTCGGTGAGTTTGACCCCTTCCTTGAGGAGCGTGACCGAAGCGAGCGGGGTCATCGAACTGCCGCTCATGATCTGGAAATCATGAAAGGTAAAGGTCTCCGGTACCTTGGTCAATTCGATTTCGACAATCGAGGCCAGGTCGCGGCTGGAGATCTCCTTTTTGCGGTCGGCCACATTGAGGAACCGTTTGTAAACCCTCTCGAATTTTTCCCCTTCGAGATCATAACCCAGGGCCGTGAGACGGTGGCGCAAAGCCGCCCGCCCCGACCGCGCCGTCAGGACAATCTTGTGTTCGCGAATTCCCAGGTCTTCCGGTTTGATGATTTCGTAGGTGGTTCGGTCCTTGAGGATGCCGTCCTGGTGGATGCCCGAGGAATGGGCGAAAGCATTGGAGCCTACGATCGCCTTATTGGGTTGCACCGGGATGTTCATGACGCGGCTGACGAGACGGCTGGTGCGGTAGATCTCCTGGACGTTGATCGTGGTGTGGGCCTGAAGGGAAGCATGGCGTGTTTTCAGGATCATGACGATTTCCTCCAGGGAAGCGTTGCCCGCCCTTTCCCCCACGCCGTTGACGGTGCATTCCACCTGATTGGCGCCGTTGTTGATCGCGGCGAGACTGTTGGGCACGGCAAGCCCTAGATCGTCATGACAGTGCACGCTCAAGATCACATGGTCGAGTGCGGGCACCCGTTCCTTGAGCCGGTGGATGAGGTCGCCGAATTCGTTGGGAATGGCATATCCCACGGTATCTGGGACATTGATGACCGTCGCCCCCGCTTTGATGGCCGCTTCAATAACCCGGCACAAATAATCGAAGTCGGTGCGCGAGGCGTCTTCCGTCGAATATTCCACGTCTTCACAATACCGCTTGGCATGGCGCACCGCTTCTACGGCCATCTCGAGCGCCGCCTCCCGGTCGCGGCGCAGCTTTTTCTGCAGATGAATGTCCGAAGACCCGAGGAAGGCATGGATGCGCGGTCGCTCCGCCTGCCGCACCGCTTCCCACGCAATATCAATGTCTTCCTTGACGGCCCTTGCCAGGCCGGCAATCACCGGGCCCTTCACCACTTCCGAAATTGCTTTCACGGCTTGCAGGTCTTCCGGGGAAGAACATGGGAAGCCTGCTTCGATGATATCGACTCCCAATCGCGCCAGTTGCTCAGCAATCTCGATTTTCTGTTTCTTGTTCAACTTTGCCCCCGGCACCTGCTCGCCGTCTCTCAGGGTGGTATCAAAAATGTGAATCTTGCGGCTCATGGCTCCTCCCTTTCCTCATTTGCGGCTAATCTGATGGCAGTCAACTGGTTCCCGAACATCTTCAAAGACCAACCTCCAAAAAAGCAAAAAGGCCATGGGGGAAACCCATGGCCTTTGATAACGCTCGACTTCAAGCCCTTATGGCGCTCGCAGCAGAACGGCATGAGCTTCCCCGACCGGGTCTAGGGACCCTAGCAATAGCGATAGGAGGAGGAAAAGCATCATGGTCGTTCGCTGCACGTCTCTATCCTTACTCAGAAATTGAGATCTCCGAAGCAACTTTTTGTGTCGGCATCTATCTCGCACTCCATTATATTGGTCAGAATGGAAAGATCAAGAGACAATGTGAGGGTAACCGGAAACTGGAAAAATGGTAGCCTCTTGCAAAAGTCTCAAATTCCGTCACCTCGGCATGCTTCTGGCCGGGGTCCAGGGACTTTAAAGCCTGGATTCCGGCCCAAAAACCCTGCCGGAAGGATGCCTTGAGGGACTTTTGCCTGAGGCTCAAGGAACTGGGAAATGAGCAGGGGGTCGTGGTGGCTCTGAGCGTGAGGAGGTGCGGTGGCGGAGATTGCTCTGGAGCTTGTTCCTGAAGACGTGGGCGAGGTGCTCCAGCGGTTTGGGGCCGGCGGTTTTGAGGTCTGGCTGGTGGGGGGGGCGCTTCGCGACAGCCTTCTGGGGCTGGTGCCCAAGGATTGGGATGTGGCGACGAATGCCTCACCAGCTGACGTCATGCGCCTCTTTCCACGGGTGGTCCCCCTCGGCATCCGCCATGGCACGGTGCAGGTCCACACGCGGCTGAGAAGCCTTGAGGTCACCTCCTGTCCGGGCGGGGGGCGCGAGGGCATCCTTGCCGATCTTCGACGGCGCGACTTCACGGTCAATGCCCTTGCCCTTTCCTATCCCGACGGAGAGTTGTTGGACTTGTTCGGGGGACGGGAGGACCTCCGCGCCGGGAGGTTGAGGGCGGTGGAAGATGCCGGTGCCCGCTTTCGTGAAGATCCCTTGCGGACGCTCAGGGCTGGCCGTTTTGTCAGTGTCTACGGCTTCGAACTGGAACCGCAAACCTTTGCCGCTCTTGCAGAAGCTGCCCCCGGCTTGCGGAAGGTGGCTTGTGAGCGCCTTCGCGAAGAATTCTTCAAGATGCTGTTGGGGAAGTATTTCCGCGAGGCACTGGCGGTGATGTTTCGGGGACAGGTTGTGCCGGAGATTCTTCCGGAACTTGCAGTGACGCGCGATGGTGAGCGGACTGCTGCCGGGAATGCGGCAGCAGTCGAGCATGCCGTCAATACGGTGCACTTCAGTCCGTTCCGCCTCCAGGTGCGTCTGGCTGCACTCTTCCATCATCTCTCGGCGGCAGAAGGACAGGAGTTGCACCAGGAAGGGCGCGACGGGCCGGCGCAGGACCTCGAAAGCGCTCGGATGGCAGAGAGGATTCTGGAGCGCTGGCGGGCCGCGCAGCGCCTGATACGGGAGGTGGTGACGCTGGTGGCGCGGCAGGTGCCTGAAGGAGTCGAAGCGTGGAGCGATGGGGACATCAGGCGGTTTCTGGCCTGGGTGGGTCCGGATCAACGCGATGATGTCATGGCTCTGGCCGGTGCGGATCGCCGGGCACGCCGGGACGGGCAGCGTGAACTGAGGGCGCTCGAAGGGCTGCAGCAGCGTATCGTTGAAGAGCTGAAACGCAACCCACCCCTGCGCTTGCAGGATTTGGCAGTCACCGGCCGAGATGTCCTGAAGGCTTTCGGGCTTTCCCCTGGCCCCCTCGTCGGCCGACTGCTGCAGGCGCTCCACCAGCAGGTGCTGGAGAATCCGGCCTGCAACGACCCCAAATTTCTTATAGATTTTCTGAGGAAAGAGTATACTTTAAAATTCCAATGGCCTCCCGAACCGGAAGGTGCAATGCATGAACAAGGAGGATAGCGATGCTGGTCAGGAACTGGATGAGCAAGAAGGTGGTCACCATTGAAGCAAAGGATTCGATGCAGCGGGCCATAAGTCTGATGAAGGAGCACAACATCCGCATGCTTCCCGTTTTGAAGCGAGGAAAACTGGTCGGCGTGGTCTCTGATGGCGATCTCAAGAAAGCCTCGGCTTCCGATGCGACCATGCTCGATGTCCACGAAATGCTCTACCTGATCTCCAAAATCAAAGTCAGGGACATCATGACCAAAGACCCGCTTACCGTTGCTCCGGACTGCACGGTGGAAGAGACTGCGGAGCTCCTCATGGAGCACAAGGTTTCCGGGGTGCCGGTGGTTGAGGAAGGCGGCAGGGTCGTCGGCGTGATCACCCGGGACGACTTGTTCCAGGTGTTGATTTCCTTGAGTGGGCTTGGCAAACACGGTATCCAGTTTGCCTTTCAGATCGAAGACCAAGCCGGAACGATCAAAGTGCTCACCGATGTCATTCGTGACCATAATGGAAAAATTGCCAGTATTCTCAGTAGTTATGAGGAAGTTCCGGCGGGGTTCCGCAACGTCTATATCAGAATCTATGACATCCCGCGGGAAGATCTGCCGGCGCTGCAGGCGGAGCTGCAGCACAAGGCCAAAATGCTCTATATCGTGGATCATCGTGACAACCGCCGCGAGATCTTTCATCCGGAAAGAATATGAGGCTGTTTGAAAAGCGGTTGATGAGGGAGGTTGGGGACGGATGAAACACACTCTTGCTGTGTTGGTGGAAAACCGGCCGGGAGTGCTGGTCAGGGTGGCCGGGCTGTTCAGTCGCCGTGGCTTCAATATCGAAAGTCTGACCGTCGGCCGCACGGAAAACCCTGACGTGTCGCGCATGACCATTGAGGTGGATGGTGATGATCGGTTGATCGAGCAGGTCACCAAGCAGCTCCATAAGCTCATCGATGTGATCAAGATCAGCGATATCAGCCGGGAAGAGTACGTGGATCGCGATCTGGTCATGATCAAGGTGGCCGCTGAACCGAGCCAGCGGGTCGAGATCATGCAGATGGCGGGAATCTTCCGCGCGCGGGTGGTGGACCTCGGACGCAAGACCATGACCCTCGAATGTACGGGCAACGAGGGCAAGATCAACGCCTTCGAAGAGTCGCTGCGGCCCTATGGGATCAAAGAGCTCGTGCGGACGGGCAAAGTTGCCATGCTGCGCGGCAGCAAGTTTGCCGGGGTCAGCAGTGGCAGCAGAAATGGCAGCGAGGACGAATGACCCAAATCCGGGAACCGTGGTGATTCCGGGATGGGAGTGAAGTGTAGGAGAAGGGAGGACTGAGCTTGGAGATCACAGCAGCTGACGCTTTGATCCGTTGTCTGGAAAAGGAAAACGTTGACATCATTTTTGGGTTTCCAGGGGGTGCGAGCCTGCCGGTCTATGATGCCCTTTACCGTTCGACGCGGATTAAACACGTCCTGGTGCGCCACGAACAGGGCGCGGTGCACGCCGCGGACGGTTATGCCCGGGTCACCGGCAAGGTTGGCGTGTGCCTGGCCACCTCGGGGCCGGGAGCAACCAATCTCGTCACCGGCATCGCCAATGCCTACATGGATTCCATCCCTCTGGTGGCCTTCACCGGGCAGGTCTCTACCTCCCAGGTCGGTACGGATGCTTTTCAGGAAGTGGATATCACCGGGATCACCCTGCCGATCACCAAACACAATTACCTGGTGAAAGACCCCAGGAAACTGCCGGCTATCGTGAAGAGCGCCTTTCACATTGCTGCCACGGGTCGTCCCGGCCCGGTTTTGATCGACTTGCCCCGAGACGTGACCCAGGCCATGATCGAGTTCAAATATCCCGCCAGTGTACGCCTGCCCGGCTACAAGCCGACCTATCGCGGCCATCCCACGCGCATCCACGAAATTGCGGGTCTGATCAAGCAGTCCCGCCGGCCGGTGATCTACGCCGGTGGCGGCATCCTCAGCGCCAACGCCGCAGCTGAACTGTCGCAACTGGCGGAGCTCATTTCAGCCCCGGTGACCAACACCTTCATGGGCCTTGCCAGCTTCCCGGGCGACCACCCGCTCTTTCTTGGCATGCTCGGCATGCACGGCACCCGCTATGCCAATCTCGCCGTAACCGAATGTGACATGCTCATCGCCCTCGGGGCGCGCTTCGACGATCGCGTGACGATGCACCTCAAGTCCTTCGCGCCGGAAGCGACCGTCATTCACATCGATATTGACCCCGCGGAAATCGGCAAGAACGTTATCACCCATGTCCCGCTCGTGGGTGACGTGAAGCTCATCCTCAAAGCGCTGCTGCAGGATTTGGAAAGGATTGACCGCTCTCCCTGGCTGGCGCGCATTCAGGAGCTGAAAACCCAATATCCCCTGACCTACAGCAGGGAAGGAGGGTTGAAGCCGCAGTTTGTGATCGAACAGCTCAGCCGCTGCACCCGGGACAACACGATCATCGCCACCGATGTGGGCCAGCATCAGATGTGGGTGGCCCAATATTATCATTTCCGGCAGCCCCGAACCCTGATTTCCTCGGGCGGTCTGGGCGCCATGGGGTTTGGGCTGCCGGCGGCAATCGGCGCCTCGATGGGGCGTCCCGGGGAGCCCGTAGTCCTGGTGACGGGTGACGGGAGCCTGCAGATGACCATGCAGGAGCTGGGCACGATGAGGGAACAGGGCCTGCCCCTGAAAATCCTTATGCTGAACAATTTCTGCCTGGGGATGGTACGCCAGCTGCAGGAATTCTACTGTGAGGGGCGCTACATGGGGGTAGATTTCACCTTTCACCCCGATTTCGAGCTGCTGGCGAAGGCCTATGGGATGACCGGCTACACCCTCGCGACGGAAGAGGAGGTCGTCAAGCTGTTGCCGGAGGCGCTGTCGGCCCCTGGGCCGGTGCTCATCAACTGCCTGGTGCCCCGCGAGGAGAATGTCTTGCCCATGGTCCTCGCCGGCAAAGGGATCGACGAGCCGATTGACCATCCGGAGTGAGGCCCTGTTTTTGGGAGCGTCGGTGATAGTGCTGATAAGGGTGAAAAGCGAACCGCAGAATATCGAACAAGAAACCGCAGGACCTCGAAGGGAAGAGGAGCTCTGCTGACGCCCCCCGGTGCGGGAATGAAACATCAACTGGAACCCTCGGCGCTCCTCGTGAAATTTAGGGACCTGCTGCGCAGCGATCTCTCCGGTCCGGTACTGGATCTGGCATGCGGTGAATGCCATAACGGCATCTATGTGGCCTCGACGGGGGCGGAGGTGATCTGCTGTGATCGGGCGGCCGAACGGCTGGCTGAGGCTGCGAAGATGGCGCAGGCGGTTGGGGTCCGGGTCACGCTCTGGGAGCTCGATCTCGAGCTTCCCGGTGAACAGCCGCTCCCTGAAGACCGATATGGCGCCATCCTGGTCTTCCGATACCTCCATCGGCCCCTGATTCCTGAGATCCGGAAGGCCCTGCGGCCTGGTGGGCTGTTGTTCTATGAAACCTTCACCGCTGCCCAGGCCCAGTTCGGGCGACCGCACAACCCGGCGCACCTGCTGCAGGAGGGTGAACTGCGGCAATGGTTCGAAGACTGGGAGATCATTCACTACTTTGAAGGCATCGAGAAAGACCCTCTGCGCGCCATCGCCCAGTTGGTGTGCCGGAAGCCGACCTGCAACAGTCCCGGATAGCTGCACCCATGAAGAAAAAATAGCGGGGAATCGTGAGATCATTACTGTGGCGAGGAATAAGACAGCGCCACACCAATAGCTGTCCGGTCCCGACCCGTCACCTCTGCGCAGGCGGGGGGCCAGGCCAGCTCTCTGGATTCCCGCCTGCGTGGGAATGACGCTCTGGGCAATGGTCACTTTCTTTTCTGGATCGATCACAAGGAGTGCAACATGGCTGAGGGGCCACGTTTTAAATACATGCGCGAGGATTTTGGCGATCTTCCCGCCGTCTTGAACCATCTAACCATCTACCTGAATTTTCGTGAGGACCGGGTCGAGGCCAGCAATCTGCTCGAAATGACCGTGGTGAACGAGGGGCCGACCTTGGAGCTGGATGCGGACGAGCTGGAGATAGAAGCCGTAGCATGGGCTTCAGGGCCTCCGGCACTCGTCGCGGAGGCAAACCTGCAGCCTTTGACCTATGATTATCAGCATGACCGGAAGAAGCTGATCTTGAGGTTTCCGCGAACGCTGACCCAGGGCGAAACGATCCGGGTCAGGACGGTGACCCGCTGCTTTCCTTCGGATCACCTGCTCGAAGGGATCTATAAAGATGCCACCCCGCCGGGGGCACCCCAGCAGTACATGTCCCAGTGTCAGCAGTGGGGCTTCCAGCGGATCATGCCGATTTTCGATGACTGCCGCGCCAAATGCACCATGACGACCACCATCGAGGCCGATGCTGCCTACACGCACCTCATCAGCAACGGCAATATCAGTCGTACGGCGAATCCGAACGGCAGGCCCGTCCTGAAGCCTGAAAACCCTTCGCGGCAGGTCATTACCTACGAGAACCCCGTGCCGATGGCTCCCTATCTCTTCCTGGTCTGTGTGGGCACCTGGGATGCACTCGTGGATGAAGTCACTTACGACTCCGGCGTGACAGTGCGCCTGGAATACCTGGTGCCGCCGGGAACGGTCGAGGGCGCCCGCATCCCCATGGCGATCCTCAAAGAGGCGGTGCTCTGGATTGGCCGGACTCAGGGCTACGAACACACGGGCGACACCTACCGGACCATCTGCATGACCAAATCGAATTTCGGGGGCATGGAGAACGTGGGAAATACCACGATCGTCACCGATGCGGCGCTGGTCACCGAACACTCGCTGGACCTGTCCCTGCTCTATGCCCATGCGGTGATTGTCCATGAATTCGAACACAACCAGTGCGGCAGCGAAACCACCATGGAAACGCCGTTCGATGTCTGGCTGAACGAGGCTTATACGGTAGATGTGGAGCGGCAGTTTGTAGCGGACCTGTTTGACCGTTCCTTCATCCGCCTGCATCAGGTGGACGGCATCCGCAACCCGCTGCTCGGACCTCTCGCCCTCGAAGATGCAGGCCACGTGGGGCGCATTGTGCGCGAGGGGTTCAATCACCCGGATGAGCTCATTGACAGCGTGACCTATGTCAAAGCGGCCGAGGTCATTCGCATGCTCCGACTGGTGGTGGGTGAGGAGGCCTTCCTGGCGGGTAAGACGCGCTATTTTACCCGCTATCACCACGGCAATGCCAATACTGATCAGTTCTTTGCCTGCTTTGAGGAGGTGTCCGAGGTATCCCTTGAACAGTTCAAACGGGGATGGCTCTATCAGCTCGGCTATCCCCAGGTGCGCGCCGAAACCAGCTGGGAGCCGGCAGCAGGTCGCTTTCGGATTCGCTTCCAACAGCTCCTCCCTCCCCAGCAGCCTGCCTTTCATGTGCCCATCGAGCTGGCGCTGGTGGCACGGAATGGCACCGAAGTGGCCGGCAGCGCCAGAGTGTTTCAACTGAAAGAGGCCAGCGGGGAGGTGGTTTATGAAAACCTGTCGGAATCTCCCGCCTTTGCCTCCATGAATCGCGATTATTCCTTCTACGGCACCTTTCACTGGCAGAACGGGTCTCAGGATGATCTGGTCCGGCAGGTTCGTCTGGACCCTAATGCCTACAGCCGGGTTGAAGCCATGCGGCAGCTTACGGACTGCCAGCGCATCCAACTGCTGAAGGACCCTCGGATGCAGGTCGACAACGAGTGGCTGGCCCTCTACGGGGAACTGCTTGGGGACCCGAGTTTGCCGATTGCCCTGAAGGCCTACTTGCTGCGCATCGAGGAACAGCCCCTGGCGCGGGAGTATTGTACCTGGTTCCAGGAATTGGTTCAGGCGCGCGAAAAGCTGATGAGCGCGGTGAATCGCCGCTACCGCCGTGAGCTCGTTTCCCGGTTCGAGGAGCTTGACACCTATACCCTGCCTCGGGAGCGCTCCCCCAAATATGGCATCGAGGCTCGCCTGCTCAAACAGGTACTGCTGGACTTGATCGTGATCGATGATGGAGAAGAGAGCCATCATTTGATCCTCGATCATTTCAATCGGGCAACGACCGCCAATGATCGCGTGGCGGCGCTCCTTGCGCTCAACCGCAGCGCCTCGCCGCGACGGCGCGCCCTTCTCGAGGGGGTCTATGCCGCCTGGCACAGCCATCTCAGCGGCTATGCCAACTACCTGAGGGTGGTGGCGAGCGGGACGCGCGAGGATGTTTTTGCCATGATCGCGGCGGAACAGCAGCGCCCCACCTTCGATATCACCCAGCCCACCTGGTGCCGGGCGCTCTTTTTACCCATGGCGGTCAACAACAAGATGGTATGGACCGACCGGGGAATCCAGTGGGTGGCCGAGACGGTGATCGCCCTGGCGCCGATCAATGCCACGACCGCGAGCCGCCTACTGAACACCTTCCAGCATGTTCAGAGACTGAAAGCAGCCCTGCGGGAGAAGGTGCAGCCGGCCCTGGAAGAAATTGTGCAGCAGGTGCCGGCAAGCCTCAACCCCACCATCCACGGCCAGGCGACGGCATATTTGAGGCGTGGCGAATAGCAGACTGGCGAAAAGCGAATCGCAGAATATCGAACGCGCGAAAGCGAACCGCAGAATATCGAACAAGAAATGTCCAATGATGAAGTGCTGAGAAGCGAATCAGAGCATATCGAAAAAACAATGAGAAAGAGTCAAAGAAGGCTTCGGAGTAAATCAGCCCGGTCTGTAATGGGGTTTACATCGAATTGGGCAATCTAATCCGCAAGGTTTTCTCCTTCATCATTCTGCGGTTTCTTGTTCGATATTCTGCGGTTCGCTTTTCCACAGCTACCCAGACTTGGCCCTGGTGAAGATGTGCGCCCCTTCCTGGAGTGCCCCATCGAGGCCGACCTGGAAGCCGTGGCGGTCGAGGACCTGGAGGTTGCCGGCCTGGGCGGCCCGGTAAAGTGCTTCATTGCAGGCGATGAGGGCGTGCTTGACCTGCATGCCTTGAAAGATTTTGACCGGCTGGTCGTTCACAAAGACGGTAATGGGTGTGGTCATGGTTTGGTCATCTCGATGCGGTTTTGCGTCAGCGGATGGACTGGGGAGTGTTTCTCCAGGTAGGCGATGACCACGTCCCGGAGCGAATCCCCATAAACGACGTTCCGCCCTTCTCTGAAGAGGGTGATCTCATCACCTCCGGCGGCCAGGAAATCGTTCGTTGCCACTCGGTAAATCTTGTCGGGGGCCAGAGGCTCATGACCCACCATAATCTTGGTCACCTGAGAACCTGGCGGCCGACCTAACGCGAAATGCACCGAGAGGCCCGATACCTGGAGCAATTGATGGGGTGAGCCGGCACTCTGTTCGAGAATGCCCCGCACTTGCTCACCGGTCAAATCCATGGCTACCAGGAGATTGTCAAAGGGCAGCAGGGTGTAGAGCTGCTCGAGGGTGATCTGGCCTCGGGGGATATCGGTTCTGATGCCGCCCCCGTTCTGAAAGGCAAGGTCTGCTCTGGAAGCTTCCCGCAGCGCATCGGCGATGAGGTTGCCGACATTGGATTCTTCTCGGCGGTTTCGCTTCAAGTCAACGGTGGTTTCACCCACCACGCAGGCGAAGACCGTTTTGATCTGATCGTTGAAGCGATCGACGATCGCCGTGGCGTTTTCGTCCACGGCGTCGCCGGGTCGGTTCAGCACCGGCCTGAGCTCGTTTTCCCGATTGTAGCTCAGGACCTTGCGTGTCGCGATATCCACCTCCAGTTCGAGCACTCCCAGCCAGGCACCGTAGCTGCCGGCCTGGACGATGAGGGTGTCGTTGACGCGCAGCGGATGGGTCACGACGGTGTGGCTATGGCCGCCGACAATGACGTCAATCCCGGGGACCTCCTGGGCGATTACCAGGTCGGCATCCAGACCCGAATGGGAGAGGAGCACGATCAAATCGGCGCCGCGGTTTCGAATTTCTTGCACCTGTTGCGGCAGCACCTCCACCGGTTGCTGAAAGGTGAGCCTCGCCACATGTTCCGGTTTGGTGGTGAAGGCGGTATCGGGGGTGGTGATACCGATCACGGCCAGCTTGAAGCCTTTTCTTTCCAGGATGATATAAGGTCTGGTGAGGGCAAGTCCGGAACCCTGGTCATCCCGAATGTTAGCTGCCAGGAAGGGGAAGGCGGCCGCTGCTGCAAGCTGACGCAAACCGTTGAGCCCCCAGTCGAATTCATGGTTGCCGAGCGCCATGGCATCGAATTTCAGGTAGTTCATGACCTCGATGACCGGCTGGCCGCGAAAGACGTTGGAAACAGGAGTCCCCTGGAACATATCCCCGGCCGACAGCAGCACTACACCGTCGGGATTCTTCGCCCGTTCGGCGGCAATCAATTGCGCCAGGCGGCCGGCGCCTCCCACGGGCGTGGTGTCACTGATGGATTTGTCGAGCTCAGGCAAAAGATGCCCGTGGAAGTCGTTGATATGGAGCAGGGTGAGTTGGACCGGAGGCAGCCCTTGAACGGGCTGAGGAAGAGCAGCCATCAACACCAGAAAGAGTGCGAGCGGAAACCGCCATCGCTTGGTCACAGCTCTCTCCTTCATCTCACCATCCCCACCCTTATGCCGGCCCCGGCCCTTCGGCGAACGGCTCACAAGAATCGCTGTTACCTTCGGGCAGCTGAATCCTTAGACAGTTCTTCTGACGAAGGTAATGAATGACTTCGCGGGGCAGATAGTCGAGCTCGAGCACTTCCTCCAGGGTGATGTCGCCCTCGTCCAGGCGTTTCAGCAGGAGATTGTGGAATTTGGTGCGGGTCCTGCGCTGGTGATAGTCGCGATAGACCAAGGCACCACCGAGGATGGCGATTACGCCCATGATCAGCCAGAAGATCTCGATTTCGATTTCCACGTGAAAAGCTTCCAGAGTCAGCTTGGTGCCGATAAAGAAGATGAGCTGATAGGCCAGGTCTTCAAGTTTGGGGAGTTTTTCGAGGAGGCGAATGAAGACGCCTGAAGCCAAACGCAGCGAGACAATCCCGAGGATGCCGCCCAGCCAGACGATCAGCAGCTTGTCGCTCATGGCCACCGCGGTCGTGATGCTGTCGATGGAAAAAGCGATATCCGTAAGCTCGACGAGGAAGACGGTTTTCCAGAAGTTGCCGACCACCGAGGCGCTCGGCTGGTGGGCGTCTTCCTTCTGAAAGAAAAACATGTGCTTCATGGCCAGGTAGAGCAGATAAGCTCCGCCGATGAGCTTGAAGACCCAGAGGCGCATCAGGTAGGCGGCAAAGATCAAAGCGAGAAACCTGAAGCCGAAGGCTCCCAGGATGCCATAGGCCAGGGCCCGCTGTTGCTGATGCTTGGGAAGCGTACGAACGAGAATGGCCAAAACCAGCGCATTGTCGACGGAAAGGATGCCTTCGAGGATAGCAAGGGTGGCAATGGTCAGCAAATCCACCGCCTGCAGTGAATAGAACTCGGCCCAAAGCTGGTTAACGAGAGCCTCTCCCATTTGTTGTCACCTCATTTGAAGGAGCATATCGCGATTAAAAAGCGAACCAGATGAAAAGCGAACCAGATGAAAAGCGAACCAGATGAAAAGCGAACCGCAGAATATCGAACAAGAAACCGCAGAATGATGAAGGAAGAAGCCTCTGGGATCAGATTGCCCAACTCGAGGTAAGCCCCATATGAGACATGGCTGATTTGCTCCAAAGGCTTCTTTCACTGTTGTTCATTCTTTGTTCAATATTCTCCAGATTGGCCTCTCATCACTTCGTCATTGGACATTTCTTGTTGGATATTCTGCGGTTCGCTTTTCCGTGTTCGCTATGTTCTGATTGGCCTTTCATCACTTCGTCATTGGACATTTCTTGTTGGATATTCTGCGGTTCGCTTTTCCG
>CAZDKX010000001.1:15375-67693 GCA_964505935.1 uncultured Syntrophobacteraceae bacterium | reverse complement strand
GTCATTGGACATTTCTTGTTGGATATTCTGCGGTTCGCTTTTCCGTGTTCGCTATTCTGCGGTTCGCTTTTCACTTTCCTCCCGCCTGCCGGAAAACCGCATCGACAATGCTCCTGGCTTCCTCCTGAATTTGCCTGAGGTGGTCCGGGCCCTTGAAGCTCTCGGTGTAGATCTTGTACACATCTTCAGTGCCGGAGGGCCGGGCGGCGAACCAGCCGTTTTCGGTTATGACCTTTAAACCGCCGATCGCGGCTCCATTTCCCGGCGCATGGGTCAGGCTGGCCTGAATCGGTTCTCCGGCGAGGGTCGAAGCTGTGATCTGATCGGGGGAGAGTTTTCCCAGAAGGGCCTTTTGGTCGCGGGTAGCGGGGGCATCAATCCTTTCGTAGAGGGGAGAACCGAAATGCTCGGTGAGCGTCTGGTAATGCTCCCCGGGATCGTGCCCGGTGACGGCAGTGATTTCCGCGGCCAGCAGGTCCATGATTATGCCATCTTTATCGGTGGTCCAGACGCTGCCATCTTTGCGCAGGAAGGACGCTCCGGCGCTTTCTTCACCGCCGAAGCCGCACGAACCGCCGATGAGGCAGTCCACGAACCATTTGAAGCCGACGGGGACCTCGGAAACCCTTCGGCCGAGGTGATGAGCCACGCGATCGATCATGCTGCTGCTCACCAGGGTCTTGCCCACAGCGGCGTCGGCGCGCCATCCCGGGCGGTGCTGAAAGAGGTACCAGATGGCGACCGCGAGGTAATGATTGGGGTTCATCAGGCCTGCGCTCGGCGTTATGATCCCGTGCCGGTCAGAGTCGGGGTCATTGCCGAAGGCCAGATCGTAGCGATCCTTCAGTTGAATGAGATTGGCCATGGCGTAAGGGGAAGAACAATCCATCCTGATTTTTCCGTCACGGTCAACGGTCATGAAGCCAAAGGTGGGATCGACCGTGGGGTTGACCACCTCGAGATTGATGCCATAACGTTCGGCGAGGGGCTTCCAAAACGCCACCGAGGCGCCCCCCAGGGGGTCCACGCCAAGCCTGATCCCGGCGGCGGCAATATTTGCCATGTCGATCACCTGTTCGAGATCTTGCACGTAGGGTGTCACATAATCATGGGGATGGGTGGTGGGGGCTCTTAGCGCCCGTTCGTACGGCAACCGCCTCACGGCCTTGTTGTCGGCAGCCAGCAGCTCGTTCGCCCGGTTTTCAATCCAGCGCGTGGTGTCGGTGTCGGCCGGGCCGCCGTGGGGAGGATTGTATTTGAAGCCGCCGTCTTCGGGGGGATTATGAGAAGGAGTGATGACAATGCCGTCCGCAAGCCCGGCGGGACGCTGCCGATTGTAAACCAGAATCGCGTGGGAGATGACCGGGGTCGGGGTGTACCCGAAACCATCCTGCCGCATGACTTCAACGCCGTTGGCGGCAAGCACCTCGAGGGCGGTCACGAAGCTTGGCTCCGACAGCGCGTGCGTGTCCATGCCGAGAAAAAGGGGGCCGGAAATCTTGTTGGCCGTCCGGTACTCGCAAATGGCCTGAGTGGTGGCCAGGATATGGGGCTCGTTGAAACTCCTTTCCAGCGATGAGCCACGGTGTCCAGAAGTCCCGAAGGCCACCTGCTGAGCCTTTTCGGATGGATCCGGACGCCGGCTGTAGTAAGCGGTAACAAGCCGGGGAATGTTGACAAGCATGGACTTGGGGGCGGGTTTGCCCGCCAGGGGGTGTCGTGTCATGGATTCTTCTCCTGGGTTTGAGCGGTTGGCTTTGCCATCCATGAAAAGTACTCAGGTTCAGGAACAAAAAGGGCCGATTAGGGAAATCCTCCCGGACAATCCTGGGAGCTGCTGCTCCAGCGATGGGCCCGGATACGTTGGATGCCACCGTTGTCGAGGGGTTCAATGCCGAGAGGGGCCGCGATGGCCGCCGTAACCTCCGTGGTGCCGGGGGGGGCCGCCGTGACCTCCATAATGCCGGGGAGGCCCACCGTGACCATCGAGGTAATAGGAAAACCCCCAGGAGTTCCAGCCTGGACGCCACCAGGCATACCAGGGGGAGTAATAGGGGTAGCTGGCATAGGGGTAGTAACCGTAGGGATAGTAGGGATACGAATAAGGAAAAGGCAAAATGGTGATTTCGGGGTCGGGTACATAGAGACTGGTGCCATAGGGCGTTACCACGGCGCAGCCGGCCAAAAGCAAGGTGCCGAACAGTAAAACAACCAGCTCTTTCATAGACGCCTCCTGCTGTCGCTTTACCCTATTCAATTACGCCCTGACATGGTTCCTGGGCGACGCAGACGTGGTTGCGCCCCTCTCGCTTGGCCCGGAACAGGGCATCATCAGCGCGCGTGATGAGAGAGGAGAGGTTTTCACGACCTTCCCGGCACAGGGAAGCGGCGCCAAAACTGGCGGTTATACGGACCCCGGCGGACAAGCCCGGGGCAGTAAGGTCCAGCGATTCAACGCCCCGGCGTATCCTTTCCGCCACCTCGCCGGCCTGTCGACCATCCACTCCCGGCAACCCGATGGCGAATTCCTCGCCGCCATAACGGCCCATGAAATCGTAGGGCCTGATAATGGTCGATAAGGTTTCCACGAATTTCTGCAGCACCAGATCACCCATCACATGGCCGAACCGGTCGTTGATACTCTTGAAATGGTCGAGATCGGTAATGATGAGCGAGATCTCCCCGCCCTCCCGGCCGGCTCGGTGTAGTTCGGCTTCCATCCTTTCCATGAACGCCCGGCGATTGAGAATCCCGGTGAGGGGGTCGGTATTTGCCAGCTGCAGGATCCGGCGTTCGAGATTGATGATCCGCTCCCCGATATTGATGCGGCACCGCAATTCTTCCTGGTCAAAGGGTTTGATCAGATAGTCGTCTGCGCCGGCTTCCAGGCCTTTGATCACATCTTCTTTCTTGTCTCGTGCCGTGAGGATGATGAGGTAGGTGTAGCCCGGTCGATCCCGGCCGCGGATACGGCTGCACAGCTCGAGACCGTCCATCCCGGGCATCATCCAGTCGGAAATGACCAGGCTCGGCGGGTCTGGGCTCTGCAGCATTTCCCAAGCCTCCCTGCCATCCGCGGCGGCAGTGACCTTGTAGCCCCATCGGGTCAGCGTGTATTGCAGCAGGCGCCTCGAGATGGGTTCGTCTTCGACGATCAGGATTTCCATGCTACAGCTCCGGCAGGGCAGCCTTCATTGCCGCCCGCAACCGCTCGAATTCCCTCTCCAGGTCCAGAAAGGCACCGGCTGTCTCAGCCAGCTTCCCGTCGTGGGCGAGACGTTCGAGGTGATAGGCCGCGGCGAACGCTCCGCCGGTCCCAAAGTTGCCCACCGCCCCCTTCAGGCTGTGAGCGGCGCGTTCCAGCGCATAGGCGTCGTGAGCTTCCACCGCCTCACGAATCCGGGTCTGGTGCTCGGGCCACGCATCCAGTAGCAGTTGCGCGATTTCCACGAGAAATTCCCGGTCATCCCCCACTTTCGCCAAAGCCGCCGCGACGTCGAACACCTCGGTCTCGGGTGATGGTTCGAGGGGTTGCTCCTTCGGTGCGGCCTCACGAGCGTTGCTTCCGACAGTTGCCGAGTGCTTTTGAAGCAGTGCATAGAGCTCAGCCGTGTTGATGGGTTTGGCCAGGTAGTCGTCCATCCCTGCCGCAAGGCATTGTTCCCGGTCACCCTTCATGGCATGGGCGGTCATCGCAATGATCGGGATGTGCCGACCCGTTTCCCGTTCCTGGTGGCGGATCATGCGTGTGGTTTCCAGCCCGTCAAGCAGAGGCATTTGAACATCCATGAGGATCAGATCGAACTGAACCCTGCCCAGAGTCGTGAGGGCCTCCTTGCCGTTGTTGGCCACCACTACGCTATGACCACCTTTTTCGAGGATTCGGACGGCGACGGTCTGATTGACCAGGTTGTCTTCAGCGACGAGAATACGGAGTGGTCGCATCATGACGACGCCCGGGGGGGGAGGCAGCTCGCGCAGCGAATGGCGGGTGACGAGATGAGGTGGGGTGAGGTGCTCCGGTTTTGCCGCCAGCACATTGGTGATGGCATCCAGAAGGTCCGACTGCTTGATGGGTTTGGTCAGGTAGGCCGAGATTCCAAGCTCACGACACCGAGCCGCATCACCCCGCTGCCCGGCGGAAGTCAGCATAATAATCCGGGTGTTTTCCTTGTGGGAAGATTGCATGATGGTGTCGGCCAAGGTCAGGCCATCCATCTCCGGCATGAGAAAATCCAGAATGATCAGGGCATAGGGATTGCCGGCTGCGCTCGCTCGTTCAATGTGTTCGAGGGCGGCTCGCCCGTCATTGACGGCGGTGGGTTTCATGCGCCAGTTGGCAAGCATGTCCTCAAGGATATGACGGTTGGCGGCGTTGTCATCGACCACCAGGACCGGCAGGCCCTGCAAGGCCACAGGATCGAGATTGACCGGCTTGGGGTGCGAGGGGTCCGTCAGGCGCTTGAAACTGGCTGAAAATTGAAAAACACTGCCCTTTCCCAGAGTGCTTTCCACTTGAATCCGTCCGCCTCCCATCAACGTCACCAGATGCCTGGTGATACTCAACCCCAGGCCCGTGCCGCCATACTTGCGGGTGGTGGCACTGTCAACCTGCCGGAACGGTTCGAAAACCACCTCGAGTTTGTCCGGAGGGATACCGATTCCCGTATCCGCGACTTTGAACCGCAACCTTGCCGACTCTTCGGTTTCCTCTTCCCGGGTTACCGTTACCACGACTTCACCACATTCAGTGAACTTGATCGCATTGCCGACCAGATTAGTCATGACCTGTCGCAGCCGTCCCGGATCGCCGATGAGCATCTCCGGGATGCTCGGGTCGATCTGATAGGCCAGTTCCAGCCCCTTCCCATGAGCTCCCACGGCGAGGCTCTTGAGCGTATCGTCGAGGGTGTTGGGCAGGCTGAAGGGGATCAGATCAAGAGTCAGCTTTGCCGATTCGATCTTGGACAGGTCCAGAATATCGTTGATTAAGGTCAGGAGGCCGTAAGCCGAGCTTCTGATCACGTCGACAAATTCTCTTTGCTCCTCCGTTAAGGTCGTGTCCAGCACGAGATCGGTCATGCCGATGATCGCGTTCATGGGCGTGCGGATTTCATGGCTCATGTTGGCCAGGAATTCGCTCTTGGCGATGTCCGCGGCTTCCGCGCGGCGGCGCGCCTGCACCAGGTCCGTTACGTTGACCACGTTCAGAAGCACCCCCTGATAGTTGCTGTCCTGATAGATCGGCTGCACCCGCAAGATGGCCTCCATGTCCCCGATGGCCCGCTGGATGAAAACAGGTGCCGACGCCGATTTCTCGTGGAAGTCATGGATCAGCCGATGGATGCCTTCAAGGGCCTTGCCCTGATGCAATTCCGCTATGGTTTTCCCGATCAGCTGTTCCCTCTTCTGCCCCACCAGTCTGGCAAACCAGTCGTTGACTTCCACCACCACATCATTGGCGTCGGCAAAGACGACCCCTTCCTCCATTCCGGAAAGCATGGCAGAAAGCTTGGCGGTTTCCTGCATGGCGACCTGCTGGGCAGACTTGAGGCGGGAAATGTCCACGATGTTTTCCAGCAGATATTCACAACCCGACAGCATGATTTTGGAGACCGATTTCAAGACGGGGATCTTTTCGCCCCTGGAGTTCAGGAGGATGCGTTCCGTGTTGTCCACTTGCTGCCCGAGGTCCGTAATCGGACAGCGCCCTTGTTCCGCCGGACAGACGAAGCGGTGGCACACTCTGCCCAGGATCTCCCCTTCCGGTTTCCCGATCATCTCGAGGATGGCGGGATTTGCTTGCACGATGGCATGATTGGCCGGATCGATAATCAAAATGCCGGTATGAACTGCGTCCAGGATGGCTCTCAGTGACTGCTCCGACTCCTGCAGGGTCTCCTCAAGCTGTTTGCGTTCGGTGATATCAAGAATAACCCCTACCAGCCCGACAATTTTCCCCTCTGCATTCACCACCGAAGCCTTGTAGCAGACAGCGCTTTGCATACCGCCGTCGGCCGTCTTGAACTGCGTTTCATACTTATTGATCCCCGGTTGGCGCAGCAGTTCCGCATCCTTCTCTGAGTGGATCTCGGCAAGGTCCCTGAGGGTCAGGTCATGGATGGACCTGCCGATGATCTCCTCCCGCCGGTAGCCATAGAAGCTTTCCAGGGCCTTGTTGCATTGCTGATACCGCATCTGCGTGTCTTTGTAAAAGACCGGGCTGGGAATGGTATCGAGCAGATTCTGGAGGAACAGGAATTGCTCCTTGATCGTTTTTTCGGCCTCCTGGGCCGCTTCGAGCTCGAGTGCCCGTTGCAGATTACGCTGCTGATTCGATTCAAACCGGCGAGAGCCAAGGCAGACAGCGAGAGCCGTCACCAGAATGGTGATAAGGATGGTGAGAAGCTCGGACTGCAGCAGGGTGAGCTGGGGGAAGAGGGCCCCCTTTGCCCACTGATAACCCGACATGAGGGCAAAGACAGCCACGATAGTCAGCATCAATCGGAGCATGAGTGTTTGCTTTTGCTCACTAACGAGATTGTCACGAGGGTCTCGTCTCGAATCGTGGTCAGGCATGCAACTTTCCCTCGATCACTGCGGTGCAGGAAGAAGGACGTCACTGGTGATGACGCCTACCAGACGGCGCTCTTTTCCTCCGGTGAAGACGGGAATGGAATAGGTGGTCATCCATGCTTCCCCCCCGCCTTTGTCAAAGTAAGGCTCGCTCCATGCCGGCTTTCCATTCTTGACCGGTCGAGCATACCACTTCTGCTCAGGTGCCGTGTAATCGTAACGGTTGCTGAGATCTTTTTGAATGAGCTGATCACCACTTCGATGGATATAAGGAGCACTTTTGATTTCTTGCCCGTCCTTGACTACGGGCACAAAAGCAAATGCAGCGCCAAAGATCTCGGGGTTCTTCCAGAGATAATTGGCCAACATGGCGAAGACGGTTTCTTTGTCTATACTTTCCAGTTCGGCCATTTTCCTGGCAAGGGTGCGAAGCTCCCACTCCACCTTCTTCACAACGTTGGGTTCCGGCTTTGCGGATGAATTTGCCGCTGCTGCGGCAACGGCCGGTCCAGAACAGAGGATGAGACCCGCCGGAAAGAGCACCCAAGCTGCCAGGAAAATGCGGAAGCGAGATTTCCTCACTCAACCCTCCTTGTTTTGTGGAAGCCACTGGAAAGATTCACAGAGAGATCCTCAGCGACGTCCGGGCTCTTCATTTCAATCACGCCCGGCCCGTCGGCTTTCGTTGCTGCCCATCCCAACCTTCGAATCTCTGACCTTCAACGAGGAATGAAATATCCAGACCTTAAGCAGCATAACCTCTCGGGTTCATTCATACTGCCAAGGTCGTAACAGTGGCACAAGACCAGCCCGAAGGCAAGAGGGAAGCGTTTTATCTGGGATGACAGAACGGATCCTTGGTGGAAGATCCCTAATGGGGATCGGCAGCAGCTTCCCGGCAAGGTGAACCGGGAGAAGCATCCGGCCCGGGAGGGATTTCAGGGCATGTGCACTTATAATCTACGTTGGACCCAACGTAATTCAGCCATTCCCGGCAGGACAAATTGCGGCGCAGAGTAGCGCAGGCGTCACGCACAATGCATTTTTCCTCGACACGCCACAAGTGTACTTGCCCCTTGGTGTCGCCTGCTGCCACAATCTTCCCATCGGGACTGAATGCGACAGACAAAAGCTCTCCTTTCGGCCCCTCCAAGACGCGGTAAGGTTTTAGGGAGACTTGCGGTTTCGTCCTCCCCCGCTGAATCTGCCACAATCTTAACCTGCCGTCATTGCCGACGCTGGCAAACAAGTTCTGATCGCAGACCTCCTGACGTTTGCCCTGCATCGTTCCCAATCTGGAGTCGCTGCAAAAAGCAATAGCCGTTACTCCCATGGTGTGGGCAGGCTTCATTTGAAAGACCGACCAGGAATCATCTGAGAGGTCCGAGGTCAATACGACTCCCACGTGCCCGCTATCAGTGCCGAAGACGAGCATGTCGCCTTCCGGGCTCCAGGCCAGAGCCCACAAAGGTCCTTGCGCATTCCACTTTGAGTTTTTCAATAGTCTGGCATCGATCCGCCCGGTATCGTTGAGGTCAAGGTGGTAGATCTCCAGTGAACCGTCTTCGGCACCGAGAGCCAGGAAGGGAGCGGTCGGGTGCAACGCAACACCGCGCACGGGATTCTTGGCGCGCGACCCCGACAGGGTCTGGGGCTTGCGGTCGATCGGCATGACTTTGCCCGCATCCAGCAGCCAGGCCCATACATTGCCATTGTAGTCTCCGCCCACAAGCAGTTCACGGCCCTTCAGCCAGTCCCCTTTCGCCCATGAGACACTCCACAAGCCTTCCGATGCGCCCACTTCCATGGCGAAGGGCTCTTCCAGGCTGCTCGCACCAGTCTTCCGGGTGACATCCATCAGTAAGACCGAGTTGGTGCTCTCGGCAGGCAAAGGTTGGCAGCCTGTCATGCTTTTCCTGTAATTCTTGCTAACGATCGCCAAACGGTGTGCGTCGGGGCTCAGTGACATCCGGCGAAAGCTGCCCATGAAGCATAGGCGTTGGGCTGCGTCCGATATGCCCAGGGTATCAGGCTCAACCTCCGGAAAACTGAGATAGTCGGAGCCTCCCACTGCGAGGGTGTGCCCGTCGGGAAGGAACCCAAGCGTCCAAATCGACCCGGCCGGCACTTCCTCGTTATTAAGGCGGAGAGGAGCAGTGAAATAGCCGGTGGCTCCCAGACCCTTCTTCAGCCACAGACGGGTGTTGAGGTCCTCATCAAGCTCAGCGAGCATGTTTCCCCCCTCCAAAACCCCCAACGCCTTGATGGGGGCACGGCATGGTCTGATCTCGCGATAGGGGGCGTAAAGGTGCTGATGCCCAGGGGTGTCCTGCAGTTCCGTGCTGTTGATTTCATAGGGATCTGCATAAAGCGAGCGCAGATCCCATTCTCCAACGAATTTCTCGCTGCCGACGACCAAACGGCCATGGGTTTGGTCAAGCGCAGCCTTGACGAGCTTGGGGATCCGTTTATGGGCCATACTGGACCTCCCCTGCTCAGCACCGGCCTTCAGGACTGCTTCGCTCGCACGGGTGGGGTGGAGATAGACCATCTGTGGTTTGCCATTCGGCTGATCCGGCAACAGTATAACCCCAACCGGCCCATGACGAAACACGGCGACTAGCTGATTTCCTTCCGGCCCAGGCATTAAGGCGCCGACCTCGTAATCGAGATAGTCCTTGAGGGGCCGCAGCTGCTCTTTGGCCTCCTTGGGCCAGTCGTCAAATTTGTTGACCAGAGTCACCGGATGCAGGAGTGCCCCCGCCTGCACCGTCAGGATGGTAATTGCGCCCTTGCCATGGCCCGTGGCAACCCACCGGCCTTCAGCGTCACAGGCCATGGCGGAGATGCTCCGATCAGTGGCATTGAGAACTCTGTCATGCTCCCCCTGTAACTCCTCAAAGCGGGGCATGCCACTCCGCCAGGAAAAGACACCCCCGTCCGCAGTGGCGATGAACAGCAGGGAGTCATCGGCGGTCATGCAGAACGGTCCGCTTGGAACAGCCGACGACAACGGAGAAGGCATGCCGACTCGTATCGATGGGCCTGATTTCTGCCCGCTGAGGAGCTCTTTCACCGGGAACAACTCGACCCCCGCTTTCGTCACGGCCACCAGGTAACGCCCTGCCGGGCTGAAATCCACGGCCCTCAGGTCATCGCCGAGGCGAAGCACGGACCATGAGGGGTCTCTGAGATCGCCTCTCAGCGGGACCAGGTCGATTGCTCTTTCCCCCGATCCCACGGCGATAAACTGCCCGTCTGGAGAGAAGCACAGCTTGCCAACATCCCAGGAGTCCCGGCGCAACGCTGACAGTTGTGGACTGAGTGTGAAAGGTTCCAGCTGAAGGGTACTTCGCAGGTAATCCATGATGCGCGATTCCAAGCCGGCCGAAGGTGTTATTTCGTCGGAGAATCTCTTGGCCTGAAGAGTCAAAAGGACGGAAAGCTCATGGTCCTGGTTTCGCCACCGCGCCAGAGGGGCATCGGCAAGCAGTCTGTGAATGCGTGCCTCGGTCTTGGCAACCTCTTCATGCTGAAGCATGATGTAGAATACCACTGCAGCTACCAATAGAACCACTGACATGGCCGCCGCGGCAATTTTAAGGAAGAGCCGAAGCCGTCTTGACTGTCGCTCCTTCCTTGCGTGGTTCCGGCAGGCTTCAAGATAGCTTTTCTCCACAGGCAAAAGCGACTTGGGATTGCCGGCCGCCCAATTTTCCACCTGAGCAAGCTCGTCAGCTTTCAGGAGCTCCGCTTCGGCATGGGCGGACTGCCCGGCCTCCAGCAGGGCCTTGTGTTTTTCGGCACTGTTCCTGAGGAGGCGCAGAGCTTCATCCTGCTCCCCGTACCAGCGCAAATTCTCGGACTTGATGGCTTCCACCAATCTGTCATGGGATATTTCGAACCAGACTGTTCCTCTCCGCAGTTCGGAACGAACCAAATAGTGCCCTTCCAGGGCTTCAACGACAGGGTTGGGCAAACTTCCTGTCAAGTTATTGCCTTTCTGTAGTTGATCCCGCAATCCAGCGGGCGAAATCAACTCCTGCTCGAACCAATCCCGGATTCGTTTTTCATCGCATTCTTTTTCTCTCGCAATATCTTCCTGGGCGACCGCATGGACGGCGCCCCGGTAATAGCTCTCAAGAGCTTCTCCCACCGTACCCACCGTATCGATGAGTTTTGGGCGGACCATGGTTGTGCCGTCGGGCAAGCGTTGCCATAAGCGGTCACAGACCACCTGAAGGTGCAGGGGTTCCACATAAGCCGTGTGATAGACTTCAACGCCCGGCTCGCGCACGGCGGTGAGCTCGTTCACGAGCCTGTCGAGAGTATCGGGGTGATAACTGACGCCGATGCGCTCCGCAGGTCCCGCAATAGCTTGACGGGCCGCTTCGCGGTTCAAGAGGTCCAAGCGATAACGTGCCGCAAGGCGGGTTGGAAGATGATCCAGATAGGGGTCAAGACCAGCAATATGTTCTTCCCGCATGGCGATAATGGCCCATCGGTTGCGATTCTGTAACGATAGCCCCAGCTGTTGGAAAAAATCCTCCTTAGCACTCAACTCCATGGGGTTTCGGGTGATGATCTCTTCGAACTGGTCAAGGATGAGGGCCTTTGGGCGGGGGTCGTTGCGTATCCAGATTCGCTGTGTCAGAAAGCTGGGAAGGTCGATTCCGCTTAGGTGATCGAGCCGAGGGGTATCCTTGGGACGCCTATCTTCCCAATAGTGGATGAGGCTTGCGACATAATGATTGACATTTTCGTCCGCCAGCTCTTGAGGGGGCGCACCTGAAACCCTTGCGGGATTCAGGACCTGGAAATCCTCCGCCTCGAGAGCGGGCATCAGTTTAGCCAGCAACAGGGAAGTCTTCCCCGCCCCTGACGGCGAATAAAGCAGCACGATGCGTTCGGCAAGAAGCAGCCTGAGGATGTGGCGTGCCTCCTTGTCACGCCCAAACAGCTCCTCGCCATAGCGGTAAGCCCGAGGTCCCACATAAGGGCTAGACGTTTTCATGGGAATGCTCCTTCTCGAATCTGTCCCAGTGCCCCTTGAGCTCCTTCAGAAAATCCTCGGCAGATCCCCAGTAGACGTTGATGTCTGCGTCGGCAAAATCCGAAAAGTAGTTCTCCAGGTAGTCCCGCGCCCGCTCGGGGTCGACAACCTGGTCATCATCCGGGTCGATCTGGACGGCCACGTGTGTGTGCTTGGCACGGCGTTTCGCGCCTTCCTGGGCGAGGAGGCTCCGAAAGAGCACTCGAAAATCCCAATGGTGCATCCTGAAGCCAAGAAAGAGCAGACTGGTGTTAATCAGGGCCGCACGAACCATGCTTGGAATGGCTTCCTTTTCTTTCCAAAAGTGGATGAGGAAGTCGAAGTAGTCGTCCTCTGTGAGCACGCTGTTGCGAAGATCACTGAAGTGTCCGAACAAGTGGTAGACAAGAGGCTGTTCCGGGGATGGCTCGAAGCTGGGCTGTGCTCCGGATGATTCCGCAAGACCAAGTATCACTTCCCGGGGGACTTTCTGTGAACGGCGCAAGGCATCACTCAAAAAAGAGTTGAGACTCGCCGTGACATAGAGGCGAAAAGGTAGTTCGGCAAGGATTTTGTGGGGCTCGTCAGAAGCCTGCCCCAGGAAGGTCTTTCCTGCCTCCGTCAAAAAGTCATCCAGGGGGAGTCTGCGCTGTTCAGTGCTGATCTTCTCACCATAGCGGTGCAGCATGATCTCCCTGATCTTCTCCTCGTAATGTTCATAGGTGAAGTCATCCCCGTAGACGCTGGCGATATACTGGGCAACCTGGGGCAGGCTGATGCGTTCATGAAAAGCCATAGGGTATTGGTAATTCTCGGCCCAGGAGAGGGCAATCTCCGAACGGAGCCTGGCAATGGTGCTGTTGAGCCCCGGACCGATGATGGGGGTGCATTCCATCTTTTTAATTCTGCGAAGGAGGGTCTCCCAGGTTGGCTTCGCTTTCGCTTCCTCGGTAAACCGCGGCTCATACCATATCCGTGCGGTACGCAGGCACGAGATCAGCACCGGAGCCCACTGCCGTCCGGATGCGATGATGGCCGTACGAGCCGTGTGAAGGGCGTGGTCCATGCGCCCGTCCGAAGGCAGGTTGTCAAGAAAGACCCTGAAGAAGGTATCCCACCTCGAGATGTCGAGGTTCGCTTGAAGAGTGAGAACACCGAGAACTCCGACTTGAGCCAGTTCGTAGGCTTCGCGCAGGATCGAGAGCCATGCCGAATGCGAGTCGAGCCCTCTGGAGCGTTCGCCACGGACAACCGGAAAGAGAATCACCAGCCTTGGAGGCATTTCGATACCCCGGAAGGCTTCGGCAACGGGTAAGTTCACCAGCCGCGATGACCACCACTCCACACCAACGTTTCCCGATTTAGGCAATTCACCCACTTCAAGAACGTCGACGCCCAGGTAGAGGATGTCGGGAACGGTTGCCCTGAGTTCGTTCCGGAACGCCTCGCTGTTCAGGTAACCCCGTACCTGGGGTGTCGCCAATCCGGAAGCTTCCAGGATCTCTCTGGCTCGGTCACACCTCTCAAGTGCCATATCTCTGGTGCCCACGGGAGGGACCGAAGCATCGAACCAATCCGTCAGCCCCGCGACCAGCAGAGCGTTCAGGCGCTGCCTTTTGGGCCGGTGTTGAATGTCGCGCCAGTTCCGGGCATCCGCGGCGGCATAACGGACCAGGCTGGTGAATTCATAGCTCAGGTCGTTTTCTGTCTTCCCTCCCAGGATCAGCAGCTCCCACCGAAGCCAGTGTAATTCGCGGGCGTCGGCGGAGATTGAGATGCGGAGATGCAACGGCACTTGGAGTTCGTTGGCAGCATCTTGTGCTGCTCGTAGGAACTTCTCGTGCGACGGCTCGGGAAAGAGGAGATCACGGAGTTGTTTCGCGTAGTGGGCGTTGTCCTGAATCTGAACCAGTTTCGGCAGATCGAATGAGACGAAGTGAGTCAAGGGGAGATGATCTCGGGAGTCGCCCGAGTGAGTGAAGCCCAGTTCTACGCAGTAGCGATCCCACTCCCGATGGCTCAGCCTGATATCAAGAACCGCGTAGGTGCTTTGAGGGGAGGAGGGCGCTCGTATGGTTCCGGGCGGTTCCCCTTCGCCGATCTTCTTCCGGCGATTGGAAGGCCTGGGCCCCGTCACAAGGAGATTTGCGATCTCGGCGGTAAGGTCGCGGAAGTCTCGCTCCTGCTCAGCCGGACTGCCACCCGCTACGGAGTCTCGGTGCTTGGGCCGGGCTTCAATGTGCTTCAAACGACTGAGCTCGTAGCTACACGGTCTCACAAGCAGGGGGAGGACCTTCAGAGTGCCTGCCTCCATTCGTTCAAGCAGCACCGGGATTTCCTTATCTCTGATGAACTGCGAGTTCAAGAAGTCTGCGGATACCAGCAATACGGCGATCTCGGCGCTGTCAAGAGCCTCGCGGATTTCCCGCGGCCATTCGTCCCCCGGCTTCAAATGCTGGTCGCTCCACGCCTTTACCAGGCCTTCCTGCTGGAGCACACCCAGATGCACAAGAAGCCGCGAGAGCCATTCTCGGTCGTTGTGGCTGTAACTGATGAAGATGCGTGACGATGCCATGGCCAATGACTCCTCAGCGGATGACCTGATCGGTCAGTCAATGCCAGGAGATGGACGCAGCGCAGGTGGATATGCCAGGGTGATGACAGCAAAGAAATGAGAGGGTTCCCGAAGTGCTCGTCCTCTTCCGTCCACCTGGACTGGCGAACGATAGATGTCAGAGACTGCTGATGGACAACCAGCCTCCGCCCAGAGCGGCGGGTTGACGGGTCGGGCCCGCCTCGAAGGCTGACGCCCCTTTCACCCTTCAAGCCAGGAGAAATCGGACCAAGCCGTTTTAGACCGGCCTTTCAACTCTCACTGGTCGAACCAGAGGTTTACCTACTAAACTTGTGATGGTTAATAACATATGCGGCACTTTCTACAAAGTAATTTCGTTCTATTCGGGGAAAGAGCAAGGTGGTTGGAGTAGTTTCTCGCGGAATTTGCGGCAGAGGGGGTAGACCAGGACCTCCTTGGGAATGAGGTCCTTCTTGTTGTGATGTCGGTCCATGCGGCCCCTTCCTGTTGTCTGGCCGAGACTGATCCAGTTAGCGGCTCGATAGCAGGTGCCGCGAAAACGGCTCAAATCAACGAGGGTTTCCATGAGCACCGGCCGGATGGCATAGCGGGCCTCCCAGTCGGCGGGGATCCTCCTGGCCATGCGGGCCAGGGCGGCGCTCGCCAGGTAGGGAACGCGCACCCAGGGCACAATCAGAAACCGGCTGTTCTGAACAATCCGTTGCAGGCGGCGAGTCCGCTGGGCGTGGTCCCAGCCGATCCATTCATCGCGTGCCGCCATCATCCACGCCGGGCTGGAAAACTGAACACAGCCGACCCGCTGTGGCTGGGGACGACTTACCCGGACAAAATACCGCAGGTGTGCCCCGAATGGCACCTTGCAGCCGAGATAGTGATAGCGATCAACCCAGTCACGCCACTGACGGCGGGATTCCGGGGTCTCCACCACCTCGAGCGTTACCGGCCCGACGTCGTGCAGGGCCATGGCGAGCGGCTCGTCCTGCCTGAAAGGGTCTTCACCCGCGGGTTTGGGTTTTTCTTTGTGGGAGCGGACGGTTCCCCTGAATCCGGGCAGCTTGAGCAGGCCTTCTTCTTCCAGTTGTTCAAGGAAATCTAGGCATTCACGTCCCTTGAGACCTCCATTGGGCCGTTGCCAGGCCAATAGTTCGCAGATGGTGAAGGCCAGTTCCGTGCGGCTGAGGCCGCTGCAATCCCGGACGGTTTCCTTGATCAGTTCCAGCTCGTCCACGGTTACTCGTTGACCGCAAAACCGCAGGCTTGTCATTCCTCCCATGAAGCATTGTCTCCTTGAAGTGCCACCAACCCGTACGACCTCACTCAGTACTGAATATGCTTGTCAATACTTCATCTACCATTTCCTTGGGAGATTTTCTGGTCAGAGAACCATGCAGCGAATTGCCGGCTGCCATGGCGAAATTGTTGATGGGGTCTCTAAAGTAGATAGTGAGTTCGAGCATGTACATAGTGATATCCCAGGTCCATCTGCTTTCATAGGTAACCACTGCGTCTGCCTGATAAGGCGGTGGATTCTGGGGTCCGCTTGTGAGAATATAACCTCTATTAAAGAGATTGTTCTTGATCAGGTCGCATGTTTCCATGTCATCTTGCCATGGCATGACGTAGAAGTTCTTCAACTTGCCTAACTCTATGCCGGCTGCCACGTTTGCGGTAGCACGGTTGGCCGTACAACCGGCTGATACCGACAGCAAAGCAATCACAAGCAGCACGAAGATGAGCTTTTTCTGCATGGCTGGGTCCCTTAAAAGAGTCAGATTGCCAATGACCTTGAATCCTGCGGCTGGTTGTCAGGCCACGGGGTCGGCTCGCAGAAGCTGCAGGGCGATTTCAGCAACCATCTGTCCGTCAATTTCGACCGTGCCGAAGATATCGCGAAACCCCTCGAATTCCATCTGGTTTTCAGTCCTGGTGACGAGTTGGGTGCCCACTGGCAGGGTGTCCACCCAGAAACGCGCCTGCCGAATCCCAACAATCCACCCCAGCGTGCCCGCGCCGGCTCCTTCCCGCTTCTCCCTGATAAATCCATTGTGAATCCCGGAGGTTTGGGCCACGAGCTCGATCAAAACAATGGCGTTTACCTTCTGACCATCGCAGAGGGGCCATTTATCAGCGGCCACGGATCGCGTTACGGCGCAGCTGTCGTTCAGCACAAGGATCTCTTCGATCAGCAACATCGGCCCCCGGTGGGGGAGGATGCTATCGGGTCTCACATCTGTCGGCTTCACGTGGCCCTGCATGCAAATAAAAAGGATTGAAAAGAAATTCGAAATTCAATATAAATTCTCGCTGCGATAACGGGCGGCATGGATTTGTATCTGGTTGAAATCAATGGAATTTCAATCATCTTCCAAAAAATCACTTCTGCCCTTTAACCACGAGAACGCCTCCAACGATGCGGTGCAAGGTATCTTGATGGCAGAGAAAGGAATGATACAATAGATTCCAGGGATTGTAAAGAAAGCATGGGGGTGCGCCTCCGGAGCCTTCAGCCGTGCCGGGGCTTAAAGGATATGTTGCTGCGGCCAATGACCCTGGCTCACGGTGATCACTTTTGGTTACGGGAAATTGAATGGAACAGCTGATCGAAGACCTCAAGGTGAAAATAATTAATATTCTGGATCTGGCCAATCTGCCATCAACCCACCTGGATGTCGATGGCCCCCTCGTGGGTGGCAGTCTCGGACTGGATTCCATCGATGTGCTCGAAATGGTCATCATGGTTGAAAAGGATTATGGTCTCCGGATCGACAACCGCGAACTCGGCGAAAAGGTCTTTGCGAGTCTATCGACCTTGGCTGCTTTCATTTTCGAGAACTCCCCCAGACTGAAGAATTGATCAGCGAGCGGGTGTTTGCATTCGCTGCAGCCCAGTTCCCGATTAGGAGGCTGCGTAACGGTGGAGTTCGGCAAAGTGATCATGGTCGCAGCGGATCGATCTACTGTGAGAACATCTGATACGATAATCGAAGCGGGTTTCCAATACCGCATGGCATGAATGGCATAATAGCATGTGGCATGACCTTAAGACGGTTGAAACGCTCGATACGGGCGACTGGTACACCGAAGTGCCGTTGCCTCTGGAATCCTCGTGGTTTCCCGGTCATTTCCCCGGAGATCCAATCCTTCCGGGGATCGCTCAACTCGCGATGGTTTACGAAGCCGCGTGCAAAGGGCTGGACGAACCATCCAGGGTGGTTGGCTTCAGCCGGATCAAATTCAAGAAGATCATCCGACCGGGGGATTGCCTGAGAATCACCGTTCTGTCCAAGAAGAATCTGCCCGGTCTGTATGCCTTCCGCATCGTGGTCGGTGACGACCTGGCGTGCACGGGCACCATGGCACTGGAAAAACGCACCGGTCCTGCCGATCCAGGCGGGGTTTAAATCTAACGCAAGGAGTGGGACATAATGACCGGAACAACTAGCCTCGACAAGATCATTCTCCGTGTTGCCGAAATTCTCATTCAAGAGTTGAAACTGACAGATGTTACGCCCGAGACCTTTGACCCCGAGATCGACCTGGTGGATGAAGTGGGTGTCGACAGTATGGACCTGGCCACGGTGGCGCTGGTGATTCGGGACCAATATGCCATTCGGATTGATGAGGATGATTATCCGAAATTGACCACGATTAAGCTGATCTCGGAGCATATTGAAAAGAAGTTGAAGGAAAAAGCCGTCAGGGAGGCCGCGGCCTAGTCCCGGAGAGACCTATGGCGAAGATGTCTGCAACATACGGTGGGGAGGGCGGCGAGGTGCCTGAAAAAGGGATGAAGTTTTCAGACATCCTGGCGGACCCTCGCATTTCGGAGCGCTGGCAGAAAGTCAAGAAATGGTTCTTCCTGCGTGAATCCACTTATGACATGACCAACCGCTGCAACATCCGGTGCGACGGCTGCTACTATTATGAAGGCGATAAGCAGTTTGCGCGGGAAAACAGGGACCCCGAAGCCTGGCGCCGGTTGATGCGGACGGAAAAGGCGCGGGGCATCACCTATGTGGTGTTGGCGGGCGCCGAACCGTCGCTGGTCCCCGAGCTCTGCGAGGTCTGCCATCAGGAAATGCCTCTGGGGGCCATCGCCACCAACGGCCTGATCCCCATGCCGGGATCCATCCAGTACAAAATTCACATTTCCGTGTGGGGGGCGGATGAGACCAGTCTGGCGATCCGCAAGGCCAGGAACATGCTTGAGCGCCAGATTGAAAACTACCGGGGCGACCCCCGGGCCGTTTTTGTCTACACCTTCACGCGGGAGAATATCGACCAGGCCGAGCAGGTCGCGCGGATGCTGGTCGCCGAAGGGTGTCGGTTGACCTTCAACACGTTTTCCGCGCCGGTGGGATATGAAGGCAGCCTGCGCCACACGGCCGCTTCGCTCAGGGAGTGTCGAAAGGTCATGATGGACCTTTTGGAGGAATTTCCGCACAACGTTCTTTTCTCTCCCTACAGCGCTGTTGCCCACACGCACACCCTGGGTTTGCACGACCTGTTCGGCTGCTCCTACCCGCGTATGAACCCGTCGACCGCCATCGGCCTCGGGAGGTCGTTCCGGCAGTACCGGGCAGACCTGTCCTGGGATCGGGGGGCGGCCTGCTGCGTGCCGGACACCGATTGCCGGGACTGCCGGCATTATGCCTCGGGGAGTGCGGTGGTTACGGCGCGTCTGTTTCGCCACGCTGCCGATCCGGAAACCTTCAAGGCGTGGCTCGACTATGTTGACACTTACCTTGCTGTTTGGGTCATGGGGTATGAAAAAGGACCCAACCTGTTTGATTCCCTGATCGCTCCGCCTGGGCACGGGCTTTCCTGACAAGTGTCCGCTGGGGCGCACCTGGAGTATTTCCAAGGAGTGTTTGGATGCAGACCGTCAGTTCTCTGCTGAACCCCGAATGGTATGAGCGCTATAAAAGGATATCGAAGCTCAACATTCGCAGCTCCATCTACGATGTCACCAGCCGGTGTAACCTGCGCTGCAGGGGCTGTTTTTTCTTTTCCTCGGACGAGGACAAGGCTGCTGCCGAGGAAATGGATCTCTGCAAATGGGAGGCGTTCATCGACCGGGAAAAGCTGCGGGGGGTGAACCTGGCCATTTTGATCGGTGGAGAACCCACCCTGTGTCTGGACCGGGTCGAGGCCTTCTACAAGCGCCTATCCACCTTCTGTGCGACCAACGGCCTGATCAAGGTCCCTCGGGACCGATTCCCGGACCTGATGGTGGGGATCTCGCTGTGGGGTGACGAGCAGGACGAAAAGATTTTGCGCGGCAAGGACACCTTCAGCATTTCGAGCCGGAATTACGCGGGCGATCCGCATGCCTACTATCTCTACACGATTACCCCGCGACAGCTCGGCAAGACGGAGCGGATCGTCCTCAAGATCAGAGAGGCAGGCTTGAAGGTCCACATGCAACTGCTTTCCAACGACGAAGGTGTCAACGGTTTTTCCTGGACGCCGCAGCAGCTCGAAGCGATTCGCATCGAAATGGATGAGATGCTGGACCGATATCCGGAAACCGTGATCTCCTCCAAGTACTACCACGAAATCATCACCACCGGTAAAATGCAAGGCCGAAGCTTCGGCTGGAGCGAGTGTCCCTCGGTTACCCAGCCCCTTGACCAGCGCCGCCCGGCCCCCAGGCGACTGATCGAGTTCATCCGTTGGGCGTCGGACCTCCGCACCATGCACCGATGCTGCACTTCGGAAACTCGGGACTGCAGCACCTGCAAAGACGGCGCCGCCCACATGAGCTGGGTGATGGTGAACAAGCGTGCGCACCTCGGTACCCCTCGGGATCTGCAGAACTGGATCGAAGTCTACGAGATGTTTGCCAAGCTTTATCAATTCATACCGTGGTAGCGGCTGTTGCCCTCTTCGATATCCAGATCACGTCGGTTCTTCAGCAATTTTTCAACGGAGACCCGCGTTGCCCAGCGCAGGAAAATGGCTGAATATTTAGCCCCGGACAGATACATCCCCGCCATGAAAACCAAATGGGACAGACCGTAGGTCAACACCCCGCCGACGACCCCCACTAAAGGCTCTTGAAGATAAATCGCCAGGCCAGCCAAGGCGCTGATGGCCGGCCAGCCGAGGATGTAGCTGAAACCGATCAGGAACACCCCCAGGAGGATGCGGACCGTCGGCTTTCGCTTGAAAGCGCTCAGGTCGGCCTTTTCCTCGATAGCCTTCCGCACGTAGGGGGTGTTCGCGAGCCTGTTGGTGAATCTTGCTAGCATCTTGCACTATTCATTTCCAGCGCCCGGCTTTCGATGATAATCTGAATCGTTGTGATCAAAGCGGCCTTGCCCGGCCCGCATTCCTGTGCCATGCGCCTTGATAATATGCTATACAGCAATTCCGGCGCGAAGCCAATGCGTTTTCCGACACCGAGGGCAGGCAAAGGTTCAGGAGTTGACTCCGGGCCATCGACCCGGAACTCACCTTTCCTGACTTGGTGGCAAACTGAACAGGGATGGGTTCGCTGTGGGACAGACAATGGAAGCTTCATCGTCATCTGCCCTCTGGGCCTTTTTTGACAAGACCTATTGCATTTCGGTGGATGAACGAGAAGACCGCCGGCAGGAGGCGCGAAGGCAGTTCCGCGCCGTCGGCTTGGCGGACCGGGTCGAATTTGTCATCGTGAAGAAACATCCTGTTGACAATGAGCAAGGGATCTATGAGTCGCACCTGGAATGCCTCCGCAGGGGGACCCGGGCGGATGCCCGGACCATGCTCATCTTCGAGGACGATATCATTTTTGACCGATTCAGCGCCAGGGTGCTGGCGGATTGCGTCCATTTTCTGTCCACCCATGGCGATTGGAAGATGCTTTTTTTCGGATGCCTGACATCCGGCAGCCAAAGAACTGCCAACGCTTCCGTGCTGAAGGTGCGCTACCGCAGCCTTTGCCACGCCTATGTGGTTCAACGCGGTTTTGCCGAAACCCTACTCACCCTGCCCTGGCGGCAGGTGCCCTACGATGTGCTGCTGAGCGGCCTGGCCGAGGAGTATTTCGCGGCCTACCCGTCGTTCGCGTTTCAGAGCAACGCCCGCACGGACAACATGCGCCTCCTGAGAATGGACCGATGGCGGAGGTTCTGCGGAGGGCTTCTAAGAATCCAGAAGATGGATGAATTCTATCACCGGCACAAGTGGATGGTGATAGGGGCTCACGTCTTGCTGGTCATGGTGTTATTGATGCTGCTGATGCTGCTTCCCGGCAATTGACGGAAAGTCATTCCCCGTTATGAAATGGTTGCCTTTAAACTGGCGCTTCCTGGTGCTGACGCTCCTGGTCACGGTCGGTCTGTTCGGCTGGGGTCTGTACCGACTCGAAGTCGATACCGATATCATCGGCGCACTTCCCCAAACGGATCCTGTCATCGCTGATGCCACCTATCTATTGTTGCATCATCCCATGCAAAACCAGGTCGTGGTCGACGTCTCCCTGAAAAAGGCCGACCTGGACACCCTGATCGCCTGCGGCGAGCTGGTCGCAGCCCGGTTGAAGGAGAGCGGATTGTTTAAGAGTGTCGGCATGGAAGACGCTCAGGCGCTCATGCCGGACATGCTCGACCACCTGTCGGCACATCTGCCGGTTCTCTTTTCAGCCGAGGAGTTGCAGGACCAGGTGCTGCCGCTGCTGGGACCGGAGGCAGTTCAGAGGCGATTGGAACAGATTCATTCAGGTTTGCTCGGCTTCGAAAGTATCGGCCGGCAAGCCATGATTTCGAGAGACCCTCTGAACCTGAGCGGGCTGGTTTTAAGGCGGTTGTCGCACCTGCTTCCCACCACCGGCGCCCGCATCTACCGGGGAAACCTGTTGTCAGCCGACAGCCGGCACCTGCTGGTCATTGCCAGCCCAATGGCATCGAGCACGGCAACCGAATTTGCCGATTTGATCATGGAGCGCATGAACCGGATTGCGGATGAGGTCAACCAAGCCTATGGCCAGTCGGGCCAGGCGGTCACGCTGACCTCGGCCGGGGCCTATCGGGCCGCCTTGGATAATCAGCGGATCATCAAGAAAGACATCGGCTTCGCCGTAGCGTTGTCCACCGTTGCCATTGCCGTCCTGCTCTTTTTCTCGTTCTGTCGACCCTTGATCGGGCTTTTCTCCCTGTTGCCCGCGATGGCCGGAACCATGCTCGCGTATTTCATCTTTTCCCTTTTTCACCAGTCCATATCGATTCTGGTTCTCGGTTTCGGGGGGGCGATCATCTCTTTTACCGTCGATCAGGGGATCGCCTATCTCCTCTTCCTGGACCGGCCCCACCCTACGTATGGAAAAGCCGCGTCCCACGAGGTATGGGACATGAGCCTGCTGGCGGTGCTGACCACCGTTGCCGCCTTTGGCGTGCTGTGTTTCAGCGAGTTTCCGGTGTTTGTCCAATTGGGGCAGTTCACGATGACGGGCCTGGGCTTGTGCTTTCTCATCGTTCATGTGGTTTTCCAAAGGATCTTTCCGGTGTTGCCGCCGGGCGGCGAACGTTCGCTTCACCTGCAAAAGGTCGCGGATGTACTCGGCGGTACGGGTAGGAAAGGGCTGTGGAGCGCGACCGCTTTTGCAGTCGCTATGGCTTTTTTCGCCAAGCCGGTTTTCAATGTGAGCTTGCAGGCCATGAACACCGTCGGGACCGAAACCATCGCCGCGGAAAAACTGCTCACCGACGTATGGGGCGGCCTGTTTGACAAAGTCTACCTGCTGGCGGAGGGGCCATCGCTCGAGGAACTCCAGCATCAGGGTGATGTCCTTACCGAAAAGATCAATGCGGACCTGCGCTCGGGAGTGTTATCAGCAGGTTTTACGCCCTCCATGATCGTTCCGGGAGCGGAACTCCGGCAGAAAAATTTCGACGCCTGGCGAGGGTTCTGGAGCCCTGAACGCATTGAAGGGCTGAAACGTACCATCGTGAACCCGGCCAGTTCGATGGGATTTGCGGACGATGCCTTCGACGCCTTTTATGACCTGTTGAGCGAAACATCCGCGCCCGCCGAAAATGTTCGACTCCTCGAGCAGTTTCCCGGCTTCCTGGGAATTTCCAGGAAGTCGGATGGGTCAAAATGGATCCTGGTGTCCACCTTGACCACCGGGCCGAGTTATGATGCCAGGCGGTTTTACGAAGGGTACCGATCCTCCGCCAAGGTGTTCGATCCCCTATTCTTTTCCAAAAGCATTGGGGAGCTTCTGTTCAGCACCGCCGCCAGATTTTTCCTGATCAATGTCATCTGCTCTGTTGGTCTCGTTGCTTTCTTTCTGCTGGATTGGTCACTCACGTTGGCGTGCATGCTGCCTTCGATTTTTGCGATGATCGGCACCCTTGGTACGTTGAACATCATGGGACGGCCGTTGGACATCCCCGGCTTGATGCTCTCGATCATCGTCTTTGGGCTCGGGATCGACTACTCGATCTTTTACGTGCGGTCCTTTCAGCGCTACGGCGCCCTGGAGCATCCCTCCTTCAGCCAGATCCGAATGGCCATCCTGCTTTCTGCGGTAACCACCCTGTTCGGCTTCGGGGCCATGTGGGGGGCCGATCATTCTGTCCTTCAAAGCACCGGCATCACCGCGTTTCTGGGCATCGGATATTCGATGATCGGGGCGTTCTTCATCCTGCCGCCCGTGCTGGGGCATATCCAAAAGCATCGGCAGGAACGGGTCATCAGCGGCAGCACTATTGAGGAGCGGGTATTGAACCGATACCGATACATGGAGGCCTATCCCAGGTTCTTTGCCCGGTTCAAGATGCGCCTGGATCCGATGTTCCCTGAAATGGAGCAGATGTTCCGGTCTGCCGACGGCGTCAAGGCGATGCGAGACATCGGTACAGGTTACGGCGTGCCCGCCTGCTGGCTTCTGGAAAAGTTTCCAGGGGCGCGCCTGTACGGGATTGAACCGTCGTTGGAACGGGTCAGGGTCGCCGCCATGGCGGTAGGCGAGAGCGGCCTTGTTGTCCAGGGCCGGGCTCCGGCGATCCCCCAGGACGGCGATCATGTGGACTTGACGATGATGATCGACATGGTTCATTTCCTGACTGACGAGGATTTCACGGAAACACTCGATCGCTTACGGAACCGGACGAGAGATGGGGGGAGGTTGATTATCCGGGCCTCGTTGTTGCCGAAGCGGCGCCTGCCCTGGTCGTGGTGGTTCCAGAACCTGGTGCTGCGGTGGTCCCGAACTCCTGCTTATTATCGGCCTGTACTCCAGTTGGAGAGGATGGTCGGGGAGGCGGGGTTTCAGGTGGAACATGCGCTCGCCTCCGGGCGCAATGAAGAGCTCGTCTGGTTGGTTGCCAGGAAAGCGTGATGCCTGGTAGCGAAGAGAACATGCTGTGTTGCATCAGCAACGCTTTGGCGAAATACCTGCCGCAGATGCCGGTGGGGTGCTCCGGATATGTTGCCCTGCTTGCGGCCGCTCTCATGGCATGGGTGGATCTCCGCCTGGCGGTGATCCCGCTGGGGGTGTTCATGGTGCTGTGCACGGTTGCCCCGTTCCTCCCGTCTTCCAGCTTTTTTCTGCCGGTGATCAGCCGCGGAACATGCGACCGAAAGGCCGTCGCCCTTACTTTCGACGACGGCCCCGATCCGCTGACCACACCGGAACTGCTGAGGCTTTTAAAACAGTATCGGATTACCGCAACGTTCTTTGTGACCGGGCACCGGGTCGTCCGCTATCCTCAACTGACCAGAGCAATCATTGCCCAAGGGCATAGCCTGGCCAATCATTCTTTTCATCACGACATGCTGAGCGCCTTTCGCACCGGTCGCACGATGGAGCACGAAATTGAGGCCACCCAGCGGGCCCTGGCGGACCTCGGTATCGTCACCCTGGCCTACCGGCCGCCCATGGGCATCACGTCCCCGCAATTGCGTCGGGTCATGCAAAAGCAAGGGATGTTCGTGGTTAATTTCAGCTGCCGGGCCTGGGATGGCGGAAATCGGCGGATAAATAAGCTGTCGCAAAGAATCTTGAAACGGGTGCGGGCCAATGACATTTTGCTCCTGCACGACAACTTGGCCCAGCCTTCTCTATTTTACCGCTGGGCCGGCGAGGTGGAGCTTATTTTGAAGGGAATCCCGGAGAAAGGTCTGGAAATCCTCCCGCTTGCGGATTTGATCGGGCGGCCGGTGATGATCGCTACTGGGGGTCACGAGGAAATTCATCGCGATCCGAACGGTGAACATCGTTTCACTACGGGTCCTGACATGCACAAGGAGGTGACACGATGACCGGCACAGGTCAATATCGGTATGTGTTCATGGCATTCCTTTGTATCGTGGCCGTTTGCGTCAATGGCTGCACCTTTCTCCGCCTTTCCAAGGAGGTAAAGGAACTCGAGCAGGTCAAAATCGTGGCCGGGAGTATCTTGGAGCGACCCAACCCTGACAAAAATCTATTGGTACTGGCGATTGAAGATGCCGCCCAGGGCCGAAGGATCGCCAAAGCTATCATCTTGGCCCCCGGTGAATGGAAATACGCCATCGAAATTGGACTCGGCAGCTATTATCTGATCGCCTTTGAAGACCTCAACGGAAATCTGGCATACGATAGAGACGAGCCGTTCGGGGTGTACGGAGCCCCCACCAGATTCAGCATTACGCCATCTACCCCAACGTCGCTCACGACGATGGATATTTCGTTTGAGAAAAAATCGATCGATTATAACGCGGCTGTCGGCAAGATCGTGCTTTCCCAGGATACCCTGAGCAAGTCGTTTGTAAAAATCGGACAGGTCGTCTCCTTTGACAGTCCCCTCCTCGACCATGACTGCGGAGTCAAAGGATATTGGGAGCCATTGGCCTTTATCCGGGAAATAGGGTTCTGCGTGCTTTTCCAGGAACCATACGACCGGAAAAAGATCCCGGTGTTGTTCATTCACGGCGCCGTGGGGACCCCCCTGGGTTGGAAGGAAACCGTCGAGCATCTTGACCGGAAACGCTTCCAGCCATGGTTTTACTATTATCCCTCCGGTCTGTCCCTCAATAAACTCGGGAAAGCACTGAACAGCATCGTGATGGTCCTGCATGAACGCTACGGCTTCAAGGAGATGCATGTCGTCGCTCAAAGCATGGGAGGCCTGGTCGCGCGGTCCTTCATCCTTCAGAATGTCCATGACAGCCGTCAGACTTTCATCAAAAGCTTCATCTCCATATCCACCCCCTGGAACGGCCACAAGCTGACCGCAAAGGGGGTGGAAAGAGCCCCCTCGGCCATTCCCAGCTGGTACGACATGGTCCCCGACAGCGAATTTATCCAAACCCTGTACAAGCGAAAATTTCCCCCTTCACTTCACCATTATCTCCTGTTCAGCTACAAGGGGGACTGCAGCTTGTTTTTGGCCAATAATGACGGCACGGTGGAGCTTTCAAGCGAACTGGACTGGCGGGCGCAGGGAGAAGCTGAACGGATTTTCGGCTACGACGAGGACCACGGCTCCATTCTCTTTAACAAGCAGGTGCTGCTGCAGATCAGGGACCTTCTGACGGCCGAAAGCCGCCGATAACACCTGCCTCCATCACCGATCTTCCGAGAAACAAGCCTACCAGCTCTACGTTTCCACCTGGCGGTCGAACCGGCCGAAGCGGGTCCAGGCGATGGCCATGGTCACCCCAAAAAAACCGGTCAGGCAGAGCAGTTCGTGCCGGACTGAACCCAGAGTGCCCTCGCGCACCGCAATCTCCACCAGGGCATTGAGTCCCCAGGCCAGAGGCGAGAACAGGCTGATGGTCTGCATCACCGGCGGCATGACGTAGACCGGGACCATGATGCCGCCGAGCGCAGCCGCGCAGACCACCGAAACCGCCCCGAACATGGTTGCCTGCTCCCGGGTGCGGGCGAGGGTGCCGAGCATCAGGCCGTAGCCGCAGGCAGCCAGAGCGACCATCGTCACGGTAACGAGTAAGGCAACGGTGTCGGGGCCAAGGCTGAGCACGGGTGTCCCCAGCAGCGGCAGAACGACTTTTCCCATCAGGACGATGAACAGGAATTGCACCCAGCAGACGATAAGGTAGGCGCCCAGCTTTCCCGCCAGCAGGGTGAGGTAGGGAACCGGCAGCGTTCTCAGCCGTGCGAGGGTGCCGTCCTTGCGTTCCCGGATGATGGCTCCTCCCAGGGGCAGGACGATGAAAAAGATGCCGAATACCGACCATGCTGAAACGTTTTGCTGTACCGAGGTCGGCAATTTCCGCAATCCGCTTTGAGCGGCTGCGACATCCATCAATCGTCGCCTTCCCCAACTCGGATGCAATTGTATTTTGGGGATGGCCGCCAGGTCCATCGGTATCCCGCCGGCCAGGGCATTCAGCGTCTGTTCGAACCGGGCCGACAAGGATTCCGCCAGGGTCCTGGCTTTTATTTCGATTTCCATGGCCAGGAGCATCTGCTTCAGAGCATTCAAGAGGGAAGAGCGAAAGGCGCCCTGAACCAGGGGATCAAAATAGACCGCCACGCGTGGCAGGGGGGCGGCATCCTCTCCGGATCGGCCAGAAAAGGCGTCGGAGATTTGTTCAACCGCTCGGACGCGAACCGCTTCCGTGATCCCTGCCGGAACGACCATACAGACCTGGTAGCGGCCCTTGTCGACCAGGGCCCTGGCCTGGTCGGCGCCGATCGCCTGCCCGCCCAGTGACGTAAGCAGGGTCACGGTGTCAAGGGTTTCCAGCTGTTCCCGGATAAGCTTGCCGAAAGCCTGCCGATCCTGATCGACGAAGAGGATGTCCAGGTGGGGGGCGCCCGTTGCTTTCAGCACATTTTCCTGGACCAGCGAAACCACCAGGACCAGCACGGCGGGCATGAGAAAGAGAACGAGCAGCCCGGCGCGGTCGCGGTAGAGCAGGCGCAATTCCTTGAACAGGGTGGCAAGGAGGGGTTGCATGCTCAATCCCGCAGCTCTTTTCCGGTCAACCGGAGAAACAGCTGGCCGAGGTCCTTGCAGTCTGGATGTGCTTCCGCCAGTTGCCTGGGGCTGCCTCGAGCGATGGTGCGGCCTTCGTCGATAACAGCGATGCGAGTGCAGATCTTTTCGGCCTCTTCGAGATAGTGCGTGCTATAGAGCATGCTGATTCCGGACCGGCTCATTTCAGAAAGTCGATCCAAGATCATGTTGCGTGATTGAGGGTCGACTCCCGCCGTCGGTTCGTCCAGGAAAAGCAGACGGGGTTGATGCAGCAGGGCGACGGCCAGATTGGCCCGTCGTTTCATGCCTCCAGAAAACGTGTCAATTCGGCCATGAGCGCTGTTGGTGAGGCCCACCATTTCCAGGCAGGTACGGACGCGCTCCTTCAATTCGCGCCCGCTGATTTGATACATTCTGGCAAAATACGACAGGTTTTCAGCAGCCGTCAGGCTTGGATACAAGGCGATGTGCTGAGGAACCAACCCGAAGCATTGCCGTGCTTTCCTGGGGTGTTTGGCAAGATCGGCGCCGCAAATGTGCACGCTGCCGGAATCCGGGGCCAAAAGCCCGGTCAACAGGGAGATGGCCGTGGTCTTTCCCGCACCGTTGGGTCCCAGCAGACCCACGATTTCCCCGGCTTCCATGGACAAACTGAAGGATACGAGAGCGGGAGTTCGCGAATGGGGATACGTCTTGGTGAGTCTCTCGGCGCAAATGAGGATCGTGCGGGGAGGTGGCTCCTGATGCGTCATGCCTGCTTCCTCAAATGATGGTCCGGTCGCCGGCAACGCATGCAAGCTACTCTCTTGTCGCCTGTGGCAGGCAGGCTGGGCGAGCTTCTACGAACTAAATTCATTTTGCAATATCCCGGTAATGCCGATATAAGTGTTAATTAACCAGTTGGTGGTAGCTTGGCAGTCGGGTTTCTATTCGTACCCGCAAAGCCTCTGCGAGTCAACCTTGCGTTGGCTTTTGGTGTTGATCTGAGGTGAGTGCTCAGGTCGCGCGGGTTCGGGATTACGAGAGAAGAAGATGCTGCGGGCTGATGGCCGTGGTCCTGTGGGGGAGACCGAAGATCGTGCCGCCTATCCTCGAAGATGCTTTGAACCCTTGGACATGGGGAATTGCCGTTGCCGGATGAATAGTATGCGGACGTGGGAAGAGGTATGAAGATTCTCCTGGTGAACCCTCCCAATTGCGGGAAAAGCATCCCCGAAGAGGAATACGGGATCGACACGATCAAGATGATCTTCAGGGGCGAGCCCCTGGCACTCGAAGTCCTTGCCGGTAATCTCGAGGGGCATGCCGTCGCCATCGCCGACTTGAAAGTGACTCCGAATGTTCTCGAAAAGACCCTCGAGCATTTTGAACCAGACTTGGTCGGCTTCACCGGTGTTGCCTGTGAAGCCAACACGGTGTTGCGCTTGGCAGCAGAGGTCAAGCACAACAGTGAAGCCCTGGTCGTGGTGGGCGGGCATCACGCCTCGTGCGATCCGACGTTCTTCAACCACGCCGCCATCGATTACGTTGTCATGGGCCTGGGCAAGCGCAGCTTCAGGGAGTTGATCGACGCCATTGCCAACCGGACGGTCAACTCCGGGGTCGCAGGGGTCGCCAAGACTAATCCGGGCGGGACTCTGAAGTATCTCGAGCGGGCCTATTCCCATGAGGATCTTGCCGACGATCGTCCCCCTCGCTACGACCTCGTCGCTGCGCATAGAGACCAGTATGTGATGAGCGGAGTCGGCGGAAAGGTCGGTTTTGTCGCCTCGGCCCATGGCTGTACGCACCGATGCCTTTTCTGTTCCATCCCGAAGCTGACCGGTGGGCGCTACCTTACCCACCGCCCGGCAGCGGTCCTGCGCGACATGAAGCTGCTCGGGGAAGTCCCGGTCGTTCGCCTGGTGGATGCCAACACCTTTGGTGACCCGGAGCATGCCCGCTGCCTGGGCCAGGCGATTATTGAGTCAGGCCTGAAAAAAGCGATTGTCGCCGATGTCCGGGCCGAGACCGTGACCCGGCATCCTGATTTGTTTGAATTGTGGAAACAGGCCGGGCTGGCGGCGGTCGTCATCGGCTTCGAGGAGATCACGGACCCTGGACTGGCGCGGTTGAACAAGAGAAGCTCGGTCGCCGACAACCTCGAGGCTATCGGCATCATCAAGGACCTGGGCATACGGGTCATCGGCGATTTCATCGTGGCGCCGGAATACACCGAAGCCGATTTTGAGGCTTTGGAGCGCTTTGTGGTGTTGCATGCCATCGATCTGCCCTTGCCGTCGATTCTGACACCGTTGCCCGGGACGCCGTTACACCGGGAAATGAGACCCAAAATCACCATCCAGGACCTTGACTACTACACGTTTACGAATGCCGTCTGCGCCACTCGCATGGAGCCCAAGCTCTTTTACGAGACGTATGCCGCGATGCTGAAGCGTTTTCTAAAGCACCTATGCCACGGTTAAGAGAGAGCATTATGGACGTATTTATCAACGATGTATCGGCATTTCTTCCCAACAACCCGGTGACCAACGACATCCTCGAGGAGGTGCTCGGAAAAGTGCGGGGGGTATCCTCCAAAGCCAAACGCCTGGTGCTCAAAGGCAATCAAATCACCCGGCGGTATTACGCCCTGGACCCTGAATCGGGTCGCCTGACCCACACCAACGCGCAGCTCACGGCGGAGGCGGTGCGAAGGCTGCAGCCCTATGAAGGGTATGACCCGGCGGACATTCAATGCCTGTGTTGTGGCACCACCAGTCCGGACTTGCTGTTCCCCGGCCACGCCCTCATGGTGCAGGGGGAACTGGGAATCCCTGCCTGCGAGGCGGTGACGACCGCCGGTATTTGTCTCGCCGGCATTACGGCGTTTAAATATGCATGCATGCAGGTCGCCGCCGGCCTGGCATCGAAGGCGGTGGCCACCGGCTCCGAACTGTCCTCTTCTTTCATGCGGGCGCAATTCCTGACCCCTTTTTACGATGAGGTTGCCGACCTCGAGGCCCGGCCGGTGCGCGCTTTTGACGCCGATTTCTTGAGGTGGATGCTTTCGGACGGGGCCGGTGCGGTGTTTTTCTCCTCAGGCAAGAGGAAAGACGGGCTTTCCCTGAGGGTCTCATGGGTTGAGGTGATCTCTTTCGCCGGCGTTCTTGAGACGTGCATGTACGGTGGCGGGATGAAGCAGGCGGACGGCAGCATGGTCGGCTGGCGGCAGACCGAGGCGTTCGAACCGGCAGCGATGCCTCATCGGTTTTCAGTTCGGCAGGATATCAAGCTCCTCGATGCCGAAATTGTGCGAACCATGGGGGAAGCGCTGTCGCAAGTCGTTCAGAAGCACGGTCTGCATCCCGATCGGGTGGACTGGTTCCTGCCCCACTATTCATCGGCCTATTTTCGCCCGAAATTTTACGATGAAATGAAACGGATCGGCTTTGAAGTGCCCGAAAGCAAATGGGTTTCGAATCTTTCGGAAAAGGGTAATACCGGAAGTGCCGCCATCTATATCATCCTCGAGGAGTTGTTTCACTCCGACAAGCTCCAGCCCGGCCAGAACCTGCTTTGCTTCATCCCCGAAAGCGGGCGGTTTTCCCACGGGTTCGTCTGGCTCACCGTCGAAGCCTAGCAGCGGCAAATGGCCGCCCCGGCTATCTGCCGATGACGACCATGCCCCAGTCACCGGTTTCCCCCTGTTTCAGGCAACCGATCCGGGGGTTTTCGTGGAACGCGCGTCCGCCGTCGAATTGCGGCAATGACACCCTCAGCAGCTGCTCCGTTCTCAGCAGAAGCATCGCTGCGGCAACGTCCATGCCCATGCTGGTAGGGAAGGCCCCGTAGGCATTGGCAAAATTCACATGCACGCGCATCTGACCGGTGAAGTCGGCGCTCCGGCAGTGGCCGTCAAGCAGGATCGGGATGGCCGGGATGAGCGCTGCGACTTCTCGGCGCGTTCTCCCCGTATGGATATGTTCCACAAAGGGGCAGCGGATGCCTGGCGCCTCCAATCGGGTCAGAACAAAAAACGTGCTTCCTTCGCCGACTGGAACCGCCCTTTGGCCCTGGTCCCCATACTTCACGTCCCGGCGGTTCAGGGAGGCTTCATGAAGGGCTTTGGAAAAGCAGTCGACGCTGCCGACCAGCACCGTTTCGGTGCGATCCTCTTCGAGCCAGTCGAGGGCCGTTTGAAAAGCCAGCGGCACCGACATCTCATACTGGTTGATTGAGAGGCTGGGCCCCCGGATCTTCAGCAGCATCGAAATGTATGCCGCGGCAGCATTCTGCACCGAATTCGAAAACAAAATGGGAGAGAGCGCGAGGTCGGTCGCCGCCACGTCTGCGGCCTGCAGGTCCAGGGTGTTTGCCGTCGGCCCCATGCCGGTGGCGACGATCAGACCGGTGTTGTCCGGTAACCCGTTACCCATCCCCGCATCTTCAACGGCAAGATGGCTGGCCAGGATCGCCATTCGGGCATAGTGGTCCACTCTGCGCAGGGTCCGAGGCGGCATCAATTGATCCAGCAGGTCGGTTTTCGCCGTGAACGCCGGGACGACAGACCCTTCTGCGCTCGGACCTGAGGCCGCGTGCTCCGATTCAGGGGCGGAGTGTTTGCGAATGGCTTCTTCCAGGCTTGACAACCTGCAGCCGAAGCCTCCGACGACGCCGACTCCCCGGATGAGGGTTTTCATGAGCCACTTTCCGTGGTGAGAATCAAGACACTGTTGTTACCCCCGAAGGCCAGGGTCTGGGAAAGCGCCGTGGTGCCGCGGATTTCCGTGGCTTCCGTGACAGGATGAACCGGCAATTCGGGGTCGGGAGTGTCAAACCCATGGTTTGCCGGCAGTTTTTGGTGTTCGAGAGAGGCGATGGTAAAAGCTGCTTCGATAGCGCCTGCGGCCCCGAGCGTATGGCCGGTATAGCCCTTGGTCGATCCGAACGGTACCCCCGGAAACGTCTGGTGGAAGAAAAAGGATTCGACCCGGTCGTTTTCGCGGGTGCCTGTCCCGTGCGCATTGATGAAAGCGATGCCCGAAGGGGAGCACCCGGCCGAGGTGAGGGCATCCCGCACGGCAACGCGCAATCCGGTGCCTTCCGGATGCGGCGCGGTGAGGTGATGGGCATCGGCTGCCGATCCGTAGCCCGAGAGCAAAGCCCGGGCCTTTCTGCCCCGCTTCGCCAGCAGGGCCTCTGATTCAAGGATGAACATCGCGGCCCCTTCACCCAGGTTCAAACCGTTGCGATGAAGATCGAACGGTTTGCAGGCGGTGGTGTCGCTGTTCAACAGCGCAATGAAACCGTAATACGTCACTTCGTAGAGGGCATCCGCTCCTCCGGCGATCACCACATCGCAGCGTCCCGAACGAATCCATGTCCCGGCCAGGCCAATGGCATCGCTGCCGGCGGAGCAGGCGTTGACGATCGTCACATGCGGTCCCGAGAAATCGAAATGCCGTGCGAGCCATTGGGCCGGGTTGATGATCAGGAAACGCTCGGCCGGCGACAAACGGCTGCAATTGACAGCGATCAAGTCTTTCTGGAGGGCGCGGTTGCTCACGCCGCTGCCGACATTGGTGCCGATCACGACGCCGACCCGCTTTGTCCGCAGCGCCGCAGGGGTCAAGCCTGCATCGGTGAGCGCTTCATTCGTTGCCGTCAGGGCGAGGCGAACGGCTCGCACCATGGAGAGATTGGGGGAATCGGCAGCCGGTAGAAATCGGTCGGGCACTTCGAAAACCGGATGCTGCGCCCCGGGAAGCGAGCGTGGGGGAGCGGGTGTCGGGGCCTGGGAAAAAAGGGCCTTCATGCAGTCGGGCAGGTTCCTGCCGGCGGCGCAGATACAACCTATGCCGCTGACGGAGACAGGCTGTTGCTGCTTCATGCCCCCTGCCTCTTTTCAATGAACGCGCAAATGGTGTTCACACTTTGAAGAATCGAGCGGCCCTCACTCTGGTTTTTGATGATGACTCCAAAATGCTTCTTGAGCTGGAAGACCAGTTCGACGGCATCGATGGAGTCCAGCCCGTATCGGTCGCCAAACAACGGTTCGTCGTCATCGATATCTCCTGGAAGGACCTGGTCGAGGTTCAGGTCCTCGATGATGAGCTTCTTGATCTGATCTTTCAGGGGCGGGCCGCTGGTCATGCCGCCACCTGGTTTATGCGAGCCTGGAGGTCCTGATATAGATGAGCTTCCTGGTCCGCACACTGCCGGAGGATCGTCGCCAACGCCGCATAGGTCTCCGTTTCCCCGGCGCGCTGCTTGCAAATCCGCGACCCGATGAGGGCAAACTCGCGCCACAGGTCCCCCGCCTCAGTCATGCGGTCAGACAGCCGCTGAAGATGATCATCGTTCAGCAGCACGGCCGCCTCCTGCAAGAAGGCGGCGTAGATGAAGCGAAACCCGCCGCCGCCCGTGCCGATCTCCTCCTGCATCCGGATGACCTGCCCCAGGCGGAGCGCGGCCTCGCGCGCCGCCATTTTACGCGACCATTTTTCAACATTTCTTGCCAGATAACGAATGCCCTTTACTCCCAGAAACGGTCCCGGGGCCTTCAGCATGGTGCGGCAGACCTCTTTGATCCCCTGTCGGACCGCTTTGGCGAGGTCCGGCTGCGAAGGCACATGCGTTACATAATACATGCGGCCCTTGGGCGCCATCGAGCCGCGGGCAAACCGGGCCTTCATCAAGTCCTCACGCGGGCAGAGCACGGGTTCGGGGAAAACCGGATCACTGACGAGGTAGTTGCCGTTCTGTTTGCCGAATACCACCAGGTTGTGCATATTGAAGTGGAACCGGTACCGTCGGGGGAAGTAACTCAGCCAGTAGGCGCCGGTGCGGCAACCGACGGGGACCGCGTCCACCAGTTTCCGGTCCAGGACCGCCATCGCTTTTTCGGGGGTTCTGAATTTTTCCCAGGCGAGCGAAACGCCCAGGCGTTTCACGGCCCGTTTCATGATGCCGCCCGTGCGGACCCTGAAGGCCGTAAGGGGCAGGTGATTGATGCGGATAAACGGGAAATAACCGAAGAAGAGGCCGGAACCGATGCCGAAAACCATTGACTCGCTGATGTTCAACCCATAATGGCCGAGCAAATTCGTAAGGACACCGGTTTCGCAGTGAGCCGATTGACGGTGGTTGAAAGGTATTTCCATATCAGAGCTATTCCTGGTCCAGAAAAGCAACTTCTGCTTCGGGGATTTGCTGGAATTCGGAGAGGGTAAGTCCGAATAGATCCGCGTATCGCTGCATGATTTCCGGTTTGAGTCGGTTGAAAACCGAGGGTTTGAGATGGCGCTTCACCCGCCAGCGGGGCAAGCGAACATAACTGGCAACCAGGCCGACCGTCATGAGATGCCTGGCCATATGATAGGCTAGGGGGCTACGTGTGCCATCCTTGACCAGACGGGCCTGATGCTTGATCTCTTCAGAGATCACTTCCCATGCCTGGGCATTGGCGATATTCTTGGCTTCCCACCCCAGGCTCGGAACGCCGACGTAGCGGCCGTTTTCATCGATAGCATAGGCGATCTCCCGCATCCCCCGGTTCAATCCTTGGTCCTGGGGCACATCTCTTGCCTGCATGCTCTGTTCTCCAATGACGCCCACTCATGTTGCAGGACCGTTTCATGAACACCCGCTGCTTCTCCTGCAAGAAGCGGCTGCCTTGGGAAGCGGCCCCTCCATGACACAATCGCCCTCGCCTGCTTTCCGGTTCGGCTTGAAACAAGGTCTGCTTGCCCATGCCAACCAAAGCAAGCTAACATACAATTATTTCTTTTTGAATCCCATACACTCATTTTACCCCGGATGCTTGTCACCGGAACAGCGTTTTCATCTTGAAAAGCAGCGTCAGGTCTCCCTCGGCGGTGAATCTGCGTTTCAAGAAAGCGGTCTGGCCGTTGAGTCCCCCTCTTGCTATCGCCAACCATACGCTTGCCGGGGTTTTGATGACCACGCCGGGGTTGTCCGCCGGCCCTTCAACAAAAGTACAGGCCCCATTTTCGATTCTTAAATGGGCGGTGAATACTTCTTCACCCGATACCTGGAATTCATAGACGGCATTCAACCCCTTCGCCGCTGTCGGATCAAGGATGGAGGGCATGTTCTGCAAGAGCTCACGGCAGGTTTTGGGAGACGAAGCCCCTTCAGAGGGTGGCTTTATCTTGGGGGGTCCCGTGAGGGTGCGCTTCCTGGCGTACTCCGCCGTCAACTCCTTCATCCATGCCGTGCGGACATTCGGGTCGTAAGGGGGCGTCGTTTCCCTCTGCTGCTGGATAAAGCTTTCGAACCCCTGGTTCAATCCGGTCTTTTCCCAATAGTCGAAATCGCCCTTCATCACAGAATGGCGGTTTTCGCGGATCAGGGCGGACATGAAGTGATAATACCGAAGGTCGATATCGGTTGCCGGATAGCGACGCTTTTCGCGGATCGCCCGCGCCAGGTCGCTTGCAAGGTCTGCGGCACGAGCTTCTACCGCGTCTCTGCCGACGAAGCCTCCGGGAGCGGTAGCCATGGCGGTCAGAGACCCCACGGAGAACGCCCCGTAGACGCGGAGCATGCCGGCCAGATAAGCCACGACCTGGGTTTCTCCGGACCCGGCCGATACCGACACGGCCAGCCCCGGTTTCCACGTGGGACGAGGCCGATGACCCAGGGCCAGGCTGCGATCCAGGAAGGTCTTCATCTGGGCGGTGACATGAAAAAAATAAACCGGGGATGCAAGAATGACGGCGTCGGCGGCGAGCAGTCGGTCGAGGATGGCCGGATGATCGTCGGGCACCCAGCATTTGCCGTTTTCCAAGCAATAGCCGCATCCCACACAATATTCAACTTGGTAGTCGGCGAGATGGATGACATCCAGTTTTAGCCCGAGCCGGTTCAGGGAGTCCCCGATCATCGCCAGCATCAGCGCGGTGTTGCCAGCGCCGGTGTGCGGTGAGCCATTCACGGCCACAACCGAGATGCTGCTCTCCATGCGTTTTTCCTCCTTTTGCTAGGCGATTCTCTTCATGATGACCGCGATAAAAGTGCCGCCGGACGCGATGCCGTCGATGAGGCCGTAACGGATGGGGACCTGGGTTTCGGCCTTAACGACGAAGTTCAGTGACGATATCGGCTGGGAAAGCCCCAGGGTAGGGGGCAGGGTTTGCTTTTGGAGGGACAACGCCATGGCTGCCGCACGTATCCCGCCGGACGAAAAGCTTTCGCCCAGTGAGCCCTTGAGGGCGCTGATGCGGGGTTGACGTTCCGGGTGGGCGAAAACCGTGCCCAGGGCCTCGGCCTCGAGTCGATCCGACCGAAGTCCGCCGTTAGCGGATGCGCTGACATAATCGATGTCGTCGGGACCGATCTGAGCGGTCGCCAGGGCCCGCGTCATTGCCAGGGACGGCCCGGCCGGGTCGGCGGGCCAATCGTTGGGGCCGGCAGGCGCGCCGCTCAGACCCCAGCCAACGATTTCGCAGTAGGGGATGACCCCTCGGGCTTCGGCGCTTTCCAGGGATTCGAGGCAGACAACCCCCGCGCCCTCGCCGACGATGATGCCGTTGCGCCGGGCATCAAAGGGTCGCAGTCCCTCCGGCCCCCCTTTCTGGGGAGAAAGGGTACGGAAGTGGGTCAGCACGTTGAAATAGAATTCGGAAATGACATCGCCGCCACCCGTGAGCATGACATCAGCGCGCCCCCGCCCGATCTCGGCTGCGGCATAGGCCATTGCCGTCTCTGCCGACACCTCGCGGTGGTTGACGGTGGTGTTGACGCCCCGGACGCCCAACTCGATGGCCGCATGCCCCGCCGGCGCGTTCATCACAATGTTGGGCACAAGGATGGGGTTGGCCCGCCTGGGGCTGTCGGTGAAGAGCACCTTTGCGAATTGAGCGGCGACATCCGTACCGCCGAAGCAGGTCCCCAGCACCACACCCACCCGATCCCGGTTGTGCGGACCGATTTGAAGACCGGCGTCGTCGATCGCCATGCGCGCCGCTGCGGTGGCCATTTGCGACAAGCGATCCATGCGCCGCAGGGTTCCGGGACGGATGAAATCCTGCGCGGTGAAATCCCGGACCTGAGCTCCCAATTTGGCATCAAAGCGGGCGGTGTCGAAAAGGGTGATGGGTCGAATGCCGGAAAGGCCGGCGAAGAGCTGCCGGGTGAAAACCTCCTTTCCCACGCCGAGCGGCGTGACCAGACCGACACCGGTCACCACTACCCGCCTATGCACGGGAAATTCCTGCATCGGTGAATTTGCCGAAAACCACCACGGTATTGTTGCCTCCGAAGGCAAAGGAGTTGGAGAGCACGATGTTGATGTCCGACGCGCGGGCGCCGTCCGTGACGAAATCAAGGTCGCACTGGGGGTCGGGCGTCTGGAGATGGATCGTCGGCGGAATGAAGTGGTAATGGATCGCCAGCAGCGCCGTCACCCCTTCGATGGCGCCGGCGGCCCCGAGGGTATGGCCGATCATGGACTTGGTTGAGCTGACTGGTATTTGGCAGGCGCGTCGGCCAAAAACGGCCTTGATTCCTTTGGTTTCCATCAAATCGTTGGCCGGTGTGGCCGTGCCATGGGCATTGATGTAATCCACCGCCTCCGTCGAGACCCCGGCATCTTCGAGGGCGCGCCGCATGGCCAGCGCAGCCCCGGCCCCTTCGGGGTCCGGAGCGGTCATGTGGTGGGCATCACAGCTGACTCCGTAACCCAGGATCTCACCATAAATATGGGCGCCCCGTTGCCGGGCGTGGGACAACGCCTCCAGAATCAGGATGCCGGAACCTTCGCCCAGAGAGAGCCCCTGGCGGTTTTTATCAAACGGTTTGCAGTACTCCGGGTCCACAGCCTGCAAAGCGTTGAAGGCCGCATAGGTGACCTGGCACAATGGTTCGGTGCCGCCGCAGATGACGACCGGCGCCATCTTTGCCTGAATCAGGTCTCGGGCGTAACCGATCGCGGTGGCCCCTGATGAGCAGGCGGTCATGAAGGTGGTCTTCGGCCCCATGAGCTGCAGCTGGGAGGCAATCTGGTCCGCCGAGGAGGCGCAGCAGAAGGAAGCAAACCGGGAATAGGCCGCTCCCTGACCCGCGCCCAGGAGATAGTCCCGGTAAACGGCCTCGCACTCGAGCATCCCGCCGGCCCCGCCCCCAATCACGACGCCCATTTCGCCCCGCAGTCCATCCGGCACCGAGAAAAGGCCGGCGTCGGTCAAGGCCTCCAGGGTCGCCGCCATGGCCATGCAGTCCGCGCGAGACATGCGCTTGAGGGAAAAGCAGCGCGGAATCAGCTTGCGGGGGGTGAAGTCTGGGATTTGAGCGCCGCTGTGGGTTCGGTGTTCGGTGGTATCAAAGACGTTCACCGGGCCGATGCCGCACTGGCCCGCCTGCAAGGCGCGGGAAAACTCGGGCACATTCCCGGCGATGGCGTTGACGGTCCCAAGTCCGGTGACCACGACCCGGTTCTGATCCATAAGCCTCCGGCCGAAATCGATCCGCGCCGATAACCGATTCACGGTCACGACACGTTCAGATGGAAGAGGTAAATCGATTCTAAGAATTGATGTTACTTTGAGCCCCGGCGGCAAGCGGCCTTTTTAATAACTGGATGTCTCGCAGGGTGTCAAGGTCATATCGTCTAGAATTCATGAGGTCGACCAAAAAGGCCTTTAGACGGTTTGCTCGGATTCTAGAATTCAAATTCGGCTGGGCAGCTTTCTTTCCACAAATTCATGGAAATGATGAAACAGGGCCAAAAGGCTGAAGGTTCGCCGCATGAGCTTCGGATTGATCTTCCAGGTCTCGATCAGGCTTCTGACGAACAATGCCCGCACCGACGGCGGCGCCAGGGTCAGGAAAAAGGAGACCATCCGGACCCCGTGGAAAAACTGCTTCGGGTCAAATCTCTTGTGGACATACAGGGGGCTGAAGTACGCTACCTGCCGCAGCCAGTCCATCAACCTTGCGTAGAATCCTGCTGGATCGTAGAGCTTCTTGAAGAGGACGCAGTATCGGGCTAGAAGCTCTTCGCGGCTCATCTTTTTTGGGATAATGTTGGTATACAGCTGCCATTCTCCGGAAAAATCTTCCCCAAGGAGACGATTCTCTTTCTGCAGTCGTTGATAGAGCGGCGTATGCCGGGGTGCGTTCAGCAGGCTGATGCCCGCAATCGGGCTATGGGTCCGGGTGAGAAAATCATCAAGTTCGCCAAAGACCCTTTCATCGTCATGGTCAAATCCGACGATCATGCCGAGGAAGGGCATGATGCCGTAACGGGAAATCCGGTTGATGCGCTCGAAAATGTCATGTTTGAGATTGTGGAATTTCTTCACTTCCTCCAGGCTTTCTCGGCGAATCGACTCCACGCCGAGAAAGAGCGCGGAAAAGCGGGCGTCGGCACACATTCGGAGCAGGTTGTCGTCGTCGGCGATCTCCACGGTGATCTGGGTGGAAAAGGAAAGGGGACGGGACTGGGCGGCATTCCAGGCGATGATGGCGGCCAGCAGCTTTTTGGTGAAGGTCCTATCAGCCAGGAAATTGTCGTCGGAGAAGAAGACGGTGCGGGCGCCGATGGCATGGGCCTGCCGCACTTCCGCCATGACCTGGGAGACGGATTTGGTCCGCGGCTTTCTGCCGACGTACTGGATCACATCGCAGAACTCGCAATGGTGAGGGCAGCCGCGACTGGTCTGGACATTGATGTGAAGGTAATCGTCGGCGTCAATGAGGGACCAGTCCGGCGTCGGGCTGTCTGTTAAATTGATATAGGTCTGCTGATGATAAACCGGTTTTGCCCGGTCACTGATCCATTCTTTGAGAAACACGGGCCAGGTATATTCGGCCTCACCGATGAAATGATAATCCGCAAGCTGGCCGCATTGGTCATGGTTGATGCTGGCGTAGGTGCCGCCGAGGGCGACCGGAACACCCCGCTCGCGGAATCCCTTGCATATCTCCTGTATTCTTTCTGCATGCAGGGTGGCGCCCGTCACGGCCACGAGATCGCAGGGCATGTTCCAGTCCAGCGCGGAGACGTTCTCATCACACAGGACATACTCCACGTCGACACCGGGCGTGGTCAGGGCCATAAGGGTGGCCAGGGCGGCGTTAGGCATGAGGGTCTTGGCTCCCAGAAGTTCGACCGTCCCCTGCAGGGACCAGAAGTTATCCGGATGACCGGGGGAAACCAGGTAGATGCGTTTGAAATGGTCTCCGCTTCCGTAGCGCTTCGTCTTCACCCCGAGCATTCCTTCCGTCTTTTGCTATGGCTGACCGGCTCTTCCCTGTCTCACAGCAGGCGACATGTAGTATCACAGAACCTTCGCGGCAGGCAATTTTCTAATTCTAGTATTGTTGAAGCGAGCCCAAATCGTTGCGGGTCGGCACGTAAAGGCCCTTGAAACCATTCACCAAAGATGCTACGCAAGAATTCTCAAGAAGCGATTATCTCACAAAGGAACGACTCCGATGAGCGTTGACTTCGACATCCAGATGAAGGTTGCCTTCCACGACGTGGACCCGTTGCAGGTAGTGTGGCATGGCAACTATTTGAAGTATTTCGACGTGGCTCGTTTCGGCCTGTTCGCCGCCCGCGGCATTGATTTGTATGCCTATCTTACGGAAAAACACATCGCTTTCCCGGTGACGCGCACCTCGCTCAAACATATTGCACCATTACGGGCCTTTGATGAATTCATCTGCCGGGCTACCGTGACCGAGGCTGAATACAAAATTGGGATGTCTTTTGAAATCCGCAAGATGGACAGTGGTCTCCTTTGCGCTCGCGGCAAGAGCGAGCAATTGGCTGTGCGCTTTCCGGAGATGGAGATGGAGTTTACCATTCCGGAGGATATCAGGCAGGCTTTGCAGTGGCTCTGATCATGGATCGCGCCTATTGCAGTGCCTTGATCCTCGGTTACGAGCGCATGGTGGCCTGGTCGGACCTGTTGGACCAGATCAATGTTTTCCCGGTAGCCGATGCCGATACGGGACGCAACCTGAAGATCAGCCTTGCCCCGCTGCGCCGACTGAATGAGCGGCCCGCGGGAGTACCCCACCAAATTCTCAAGGCTGCCACCGGTAACGCCGGCAATATTGCCGCCGCCTTTTTCCATGAGCTGCTGAGGGTCGATGGGGGTGCAGCGCTGGCCGATGCCATTCACCTGGGGGTGCGACAGGCTTGCCGGGCAGTGGCCGATCCAAAGCCCGGTACCATGCTCACCGTCTTCGAAGTCTTGTCACGGGCAGTCCCGGCGGGCGGGAAGTGCCCTTCAGAGTGGGACCTGGAAATGATCATCGGCCGGCTGGGTGAGTGCGTGAGCGATACCAGCGACATGTTGCCCGAGCTCCGGGAGGCCGGGGTCGTGGATGCCGGGGCCCTGGGTATGTTCATATTCCTGGAAGCTTTTTTCGGTGGGCTTACGGAGCGCGTGCATGACAGCCGTTCGGTGACCGACTGGTTCAGCGGCAAGCTCAGGATTGGCGACGATTGGCAGCCCTGCGAGCGACAGGAACACTATTGCGTCAACGTCGTGATTCAACCCGAAGCGGACCAGGCGGAGGTGCGGCGCCGTCTGGCGGGCTGGGGCACGAGTCTGGTAGTCAATGAAGCAGCCGACCTATTGAAAGTGCATGTGCACACGGATGATCGCGCAGCGCTACGGTCAGGATTGAAGAAAATCGGCAAGGTGGCGGATTGGTCCGAAGAAAAGATCGCTTCGGTGCCATCACCTGCCAACGACAACGCCTGGTCCGTACATATTATGACTGATGCCGCCGGTTCGGTGACCCGGGAAGATGCCCGGACCCTGGGGATGACCCTGCTCGACAGCTACCTCGTGGTTGGCGACGAGTCTTATCCTGAGACCTTGTATTCACCGGCCGCCCTCTACGCCGCCATGGCCGGTGGGCAAAAAGTCTCCACCGCGCAGGCGTCGGTTTTTCAGCGGTATGAATCCTATCTGAGCGCCGTCAGTCGCTTTGAACGGGTGCTGTACCTTTGTGTCGGATCGGCGTATACGGGAAATTTCGAGACGGCCAGGGCCTGGCAGGCAATTCACGATTCCCGCCGGCGCCTCACGGCCATTGATACGGGGGCGGCCTCGGGTCGCCTGGGGATTGTGGCATTGACCACGGCACGCTTTTCCCAAAAGAGCCAGGACCCCGAAGCCGTGATGCGCTTTGCCCAGGAGGCGGTGGCCCATAGTCAGGAACTGGTATTCCTCGACCAGCTCAAGTATCTGGCGGCTGGTGGCCGGATATCCAAGGCCCGAGGGTTTGTTGGCGATCTCCTGCACATGAAGCCGATCATCACGCCTACAGCCCACGGGGCAGCCAGGGTGGGAGTCGCCCATACCCGGGAGGGTCAACTGGCATTTGCTCTCACACGCCTGGAAAGCTGTTTTGACCCAGGGGAAGCTCCTTTGCTCTTGATGCAATATTCCGATAATCGAGGCTGGGTCGAGCAGGTCGCCGCTGGCCAACTTCGATCGCTGCTTCCGGCAGCCAGGATCCTCTTCCGCCCTCTGTCTCTAACCTCCGGGGCCCACATGGGGCCCGGCGCCTGGGCCGTAGCCTTTTTGCCCGGTAGCTTCGACCAATAGGAGTTATTCATGAAACGTTTTCAGGTTGCGGCTATGGCCTATATGCCCGCGTGGGCTCCAGTGCTATCGGCGACATCGCCCGGCAGCACGGCATGCAGACCCTCAACTTTGCTGACCAGCAGCATTTCAGCATTCTGGGGGTCAGGACGACCGTCAAGACCATCCTCCATGGTGAGTGATGGCCTCTGAATTGAACCTTGGTGGGGTCAAAGATCGTTTTGCCGTTGTCATTCCATTGTACAACCACGGCCGTACAGTAAAGGCTGTAGCCACAGCGGCCTCGGCCCTGGGATGGCCGGTCTATGTAGTGGACGACGGCTCCACCGACGGGGGTGATCCGAGCCTTGCATCCACGGTCAACGTATGCCTGCTGCGCCACCGCGTTAACCGCGGGAAAGGGGCCGCCTTGGTGACCGGGTTTCGGGCGGCTGCCGAACGGGCTGACTGGGCCATTACCCTGGATGCCGACGGCCAGCATTTTCCAGAGGACGCCCATAAGTTGATGGACGCCATTCCCCCGGGCCAACGGCCGATTATGTTGGGCTGCCGGCTGCAGATGTCGGCCGAGGCGGTGCCCTGGATCAGTCGGTTCGGCAGGGGATTCTCCAACTTCTGGGTACGGATGGCCGGCGGACCGCGGGTTGCCGACAGCCAAAGCGGGTTTCGCATTTATCCCCTGCCCGAAGTGCTGCACCTGGGCGTCCGTGCGCAACGCTATCAGTTCGAGATTGAGGTGCTGGTTAGAGCTGCCTGGTACGCCATGGAAGTGCTTGAAGCACCCATCGGCGTCAGCTATCCGCCCAAGGCGGAACGCGTGTCTCACTTTCGACCCTTTGTCGACTTCTGGCGCAACGCGACCACCTTTGCGCGTCTGATCACACGCCGGGTGTTGCTCGGACGGCCGCGGGCAGGCAAAAGGGCGGCGGCAGGCGCAAGCCGCTGAAAGGGCCTTTCGTCATTTGATGCAAAGACTGGCATCGCCATGCGTGAACGTTTTTATGCCATCCTGATCGCACTGTCCAAGATCTTCGGCGTCTGGTTGTTCGTGATCGCCGCCCGGGGGATCGCGGCTGGCTATTTCTTTCTCTGCCCCCGGCGGGCGGCCGCCAGCGCCCGTTTTTACCGTATCCTGTTCGCCGACCGGCCTCGACTTTACGGTTGGTGGTGTGCCTGGCGTCAGTATCAGCACTTTACCACGGTTTTCCTGGACCGCTACCTGTTGCACGACAGCGGCGCCATCACCTATACCTCCCAGGGACGGGAGCACCTGATCCAGGGTGCGAGGCAGGGCCGCGGCGGCATCCTGCTCATGTCCCACCTGGGCAATTGGGAGGTGGCGGCCCGCTTGCTGCGTCGGAACATCCCGCAAGTGCGGCTGATGATCTTCATGGGCCGGCGTGCCGAAGAGCAGATCGAACGGCTGCAGAAAGAAGATCTGACCGCCAGCGGCATCCGCATCTTGGCGGGTGACCAAGATGCCGGCTCGCCCTTCGCCCTGGTCGAAGGGGTTGGCTTTCTGAAAACCGGCGGATTTGTCGTCATGGCCGGAGATAGGGTGTGGCAGCCCGATCAGCGGGTGGTGGCAGCGCGCTTCTCGGGGCATGCCGTGCGGTTGCCCGAGGCGCCGTTCATGCTGGCGCTGTTGTCGGGCGCGCCCCTGTATGTTTTCTTTGCCTCGCTCCGGGGGCGGGGCCAGTACCATTTTTCCATTTCCGAGCCGATGGTTGTCGTCGCCGAAACTCGTGCTCAGCGTCAGCCGGCCATGCAGCGGGCTGCCCAGGCCTATGCCGACCTCCTCGAGGCCCAGGTCCGGCGCAATCCTCTGGAGTGGTACCATTTTGGGCCTTTTCTGGGGCCGGTAGCTGGTCCGGAAGGTTCCTCCCTCGAGTCAGGGTCGTCGTGTTCCTTAAAATTTAAATCGCTTTGAATCGGCCTGGTTTTATAGTAGAACCGCGTGAACGAATGGCCAGGGGTGAGAATAGGATATGACGCGAGACGAAATCCGCACAAACATCTTGAAAGTCTTCCATAACCGGTTCGAGATCGACCATCCCGGCCTGGATGAAGATTTGCGCGAGGCCTATGAATTCGACAGCATCGATGCCGTCGAGCTGCTCCGGGAAATCGAATTGATGCTCGGAACTGTGCTAACCCGCAACGAGAAGAAAGCGGCCATGGATATTCGCACGATCGACCAAATTGTCGATTATGTGGCGGCGCTTGCCGCAACCCGGACCGCCGCCTGAAGGCCCTCGATTTTCACGCTAGAACAGGCGTCCCATCATGAGTCGCAGAGTTGTCATCACCGGCTGTGCCGCGATCACGCCCATCGGCAATACCAGGGAGGGGATCATCCGGCACTTGACCGAAGGCTGCTCGGGGGTCAAAGCCATGCGCAGCGACGGTCTGCTCACCCAGCACATCCAGTCGGGCGTTTTCGGTACGGTGGATTACCCGATCGACTATCATTTTTCACGCCAACACCGGAAGACCATGGGGCCGGTTTCCTACTACGCCTGCCAGGTGGCCAAAGAGGCTTTGGCGGGCGCCGGGCTGAGCGAAGCATTCATCACCTCAGGCCGCCTGGGGGTGGCCTTTGGCTCGACGCATGGCAGCCCTACGGTGCAGCGCCAGATCTATCGCACGTTTTTCGGCGACAGCGAGGCTAAATTGAGCAGTATCGGCGCCGTGGACTATCTCAAATCCATGGTCCACACCACGGCCGTGAACATCGCCAAGATGTTCGGTATCACGGGCCGGGTGATATCGTCGTCCACCGCCTGCACCACCAGCAGCCAGTCCATCGGATTCGGTTACGAGGCAGTCAAATTCGGCATGCAGGATGCCATGCTGTGCGGCGGGGCCGATGAGTACGATACCACCACCGTGGCGGTCTTCGACAACCTGCTGGCCTGTTCCACCGATTTCAACGCCACGCCCCATCTGACCCCTCGGCCTTTCGACGTGCGGCGCGACGGCCTGGTGGTGGGCGAAGGGGCCGGGGCCGTGGTCCTGGAAACCCACGAAAGTGCCAGGCGGCGGGGCGCCGTGATTTTGGGGGAGGTTTTGGGCTTTGCCTGCAACAACAACGGCGGTGACCTGATCCTGCCCAACCTGGACGGCATCGTGCAAACCATCCGTCTGGGTCTGGAGAGCGCCCAAATGAGCGCCGACCAGATTGACATGGTCAGCGCCCATGCTACGGCCACCAAGATGGGCGACGTCATCGAAGCTCAGGCCATCGGCAGAACCTACGGTCAATCACCCTGGGTCACAGGCCTGAAAAGCTACATGGGCCATACCATGGCTTCGTGCGGTGTCATCGAGACCATCTTGACTCTCTACATGATGCACGGGGGCTTTGTGGCTCCCACCCTGAATCTGGACGAGGTGGACGAGCGCTGTGCCATGATCCGACACACGCGCCGGTTGACTGAGGCGTCGATTCGCACCGCCGCCGTTCAAAATTTTGCCTTCGGCGGCGTCAATACCAGTCTGATTTTAGGGAAGATGGATCCATGAGTGACGCGGCAAGCCTCCATCAAACCGGCAGGCGCTCATCGTCGACCTGGGTTTTCATGCTGGTCGACCTGCTGATCACGCTGCTGCTGTGGAGCTATTTTACCGTCGGCTTCGCGGTATTTTTTGCGCCCTTTTATCTTCTTGCAGCCATGCTGGCTTCCGATCGGGCACGGGCCTTTCAGCGGCTCAACCATCTTTTCTACCGCGGTTTTTTCCGGCTGTGTCGCCTCACGATGCCCCGCCAGCAGTGGCACATCGATTCGGCCGTGAGCGCCGTGCGCTCCGCAGTGGTCGTGTGCAATCACGTCTCTTATATCGATCCGTTGCTGCTCATTTCGCTCTTTCCCCGGCACACGACCATCGTCAAGAATCGGTTGTTCCGCATCCCGATCTTCGGCTGGATGCTGAGGTTGTCGGGTTATCTGCCGGCGGAATCCCAGGGGCGTCTGGCCGAGCGTCTGGTCGAACAGTTGGAGCAGATGCCCCGCTTTCTGGCTGCCGGCGGCAACCTGATTGTATTCCCGGAAGGCACCCGCAGCCGCAACGGCGCTGTGGGAGCCTTGAACGCCGGTGCCTTCAAAATTGCTCGACTCTGCCGTGCGCCGCTGGCGGTGGTCCGTATCGATAGCAGCAACCGGCTCTTTTCTCCGGGGCGGTTTCTGTTCAATACCTGCCAGCCCAATACCATCACGGTTCGACAGTTGGCCCAAATGAAGCCGCCTTATGACAGTGCTCAATTCTCCCTCAAGGAGCTGGCAGGCCAGGTACGGGCGATCCTCGAAGCGCCCGCGGAAGCGGGCTCGCCGTCGGGCGCGGAAACTCGACCTGGTACCGTTCAGCAATCGGTCATGGAGCCGAAAGGGGTGCGATGAAAATAGTATTGATCTCCATGCCGGATGTGGCTGCGGTTATCATGCACGAGGCAGCCTTCCATATGCCCAATCTGGGCATCGCCAGCCTGGGCGCCAATATCGATGCAGGTCATGAGGTCTATCTCATCGATCTGATCCGCAAGCGCCGCAACGCGCGCGGCTATCTGCAGCGGACCCTGGGCAGGATCGGTCCCGACCTGGTGGGCCTTTCCTCCATGACCTGGCAGTTCGGTACCTGCCTGAAACTGGCTCGGCTGATCAAACAATGGTTGCCTCGGGTGCGCATCGTGGTAGGCGGCTACCATGCCACCCTGATGTACGAAGAAATCGGCCAGTCGCCCGAGGCCAGGGAGATCGACTTCATGATCCGCGGCGAGGGCGAAGAGGCCTTCCGGCGGCTCGTCAACGCCCTCGGCGGCGGGGACGACCTCGCGCAGATCCCCTCCCTCTCCTATCGCCGGGACGGCGCTTTCGCACACAACCCCCGCGGTGAGCTGCTGGACCTGGCGCGCCTGAAACTGCCCATTCGCGACAAGCGCCGCCTGACCTGGGGCTATCACATCATGGATCGCGCGGTGGAGGTCATCGAAACCTCGCGCGGCTGCACGCGCACCTGTAATTTTTGCAGCATCCGGCACATGTACGGGCAGTCTTTCCGACCCTTTCCCATCAAGCGTATCCTGGCCGACATCGATGATATCTACTTCAACAAAAGGTGTCGCTGGATCTTTGTCTCCGACGACAACATGGTGTTGTCACCGCCACGGGTCATCGAGCTGTGTGAGGCCATCGTCGCCCGCAACTATCGCCATTTGCATTTCGTGGTCCAGGCCGACTGCGCGACCATGTCCCACAATGAAGAGATGGTGCGCATGATGGCCGCCGCCGGTTTCAAAACCGTCTTTCTGGGCATCGAGAATGTTTCCAGGAAGAACTTGCTGACGGCCCAGAAGGGCGATATCGTCAGCGCTTCGCGCAAGGCCATCGAGCTGTGCCACAAGTATGACATCATGGTAGTGGGTGGCATGATCTTTGGGTTCCCGGACGACGAAGAGGCTGATATCATTGAGAACTACCGTTTCCTCAAAGCCATCGGTGCCGACACTTCCTATTGTCAGATTCTGACCCCTTATCCCAAGACCGGTATCCGTCAGCATCTGTTGGAACAGGGGCTGGTCACCAATCCGGATGATTTCTCCACCTACAACGGCATCTGGGCCAATGTGCGCACACACCATCTGGATGCCGACAGCTTGCAGTATTTGGTTTGGTATCACCGCCAAATGATCATGGGCTGGTGGGAGCCCTCGCAGCAGGTACGCACCCAGGGCCCGGTGTGGACCGGGATCTGGCTCTATTTTTTCCGACCGTTCCTCAAAGTGGTCCTTGGCCGCCTCCTCCGGCGGGACGGCTGGCGCGGGCGCTACGAGCGAGAGATCGCGCGCCTGAAGGGAGTCAATCGTTTTGCGGAGCTGGACTAAAGGGGGCTAATGGCCTCGTGGGGTCCGTGAAGAGGCGTTGGCTGTCTCGAATGCTTCTCCCGAACGCCTGCTGCCGCAACGCGCGTTGCCGTGGTCGGAAGGTGTGGTCGTCCATCTCCTTGCGAATCACCCGGGCGAAAAGCTTGGACATCTTCATGGCCTGGGACTCATGGTGGTAGAAGGTGTCCCAGGCATGGGCCAATAGCTCCTGAAGCCGATCGGCGCTCATGTGCCGGGGATGGAAGACCACCTTGTCGCCCGAGTAGTCGTTCCAGTCGGAGGAGAAGATGCGCCCCTGGCGGTGCAGGTCCTCATAGGCCCGAGTGTGGGGAAAGGGAGTCAGGACCGTGAACTCGGCCAGATCCAGCTCAATCTCCAGGAGAAAGTCGATCAGGCGTTTGATATCCTCTTCGGTGTGCTCGTCCAGGCCGAACAGGATGGTGCCCTCCACGCCGATGCCGTGGTCGTGATAGCGTTTGATGCGGTCCCGGATATAGTTCGAGGTGTCGAAGACCGCCTGATAGACATACCAGGCTCCGGCCTGGGCGGCCAGGTCGAGCACTTTGGGGTCGTCTTCGATGGGGTGGCAGCACCACTTTTTCTTCAGGGGGATCATCTCCCTGAAAAGCTCCAGTTCCCATGCGGTATCCTGGGCCAGGGAATTGTCCACGATGAACAGACGATTGTTGTCGATGGCCGCCATTTCGGCGATGGCCCGGTCGATGGGGCGCGGCCGGAACTGGCGTCCGCCCAGGTAGGCCACGGCGCACGGGTAGCAGTGGTAGCGGCAGCCCCGCGAAGCGTGCACCAGATCCACCATCTGGACCCCTCTGTAATTGTAGAGCTCCCGGCGAAGAAGATCGCGGCGGGCCGGGCCGACCATCGCAATGGGGGGACGGTCTTCCAGATAGTCGTACACCTTTTGCAGACGCCCCGTGCGCAAGTCATCGAAGAGTTTCTCCATGTGACCTTCAGCTTCGCCCAGAAAGAGGGCATCAGCATGCGCCACGGTCTCTTCGGCGTGCAGCATGGCGGCGATGCCGCCGAAGATGACGGGGACGCCCATGCGGCGATAAGCGTCGGCGATCTGCCAGCCGCGTCGGACCTGGATGGTGAGCATCATGGAGATGGCGACCACATCCGGCTGGTCGTCAAAGTCGATCTCCTCCAGGTTTTCATCGACAAAAGCCACCTCGATACCTTTGGGCAGCGCAGCGGCGAAGACTACCGGTCCGTGGGGCGGCAGGTGAAATTCGGTCTGGCGCATCAACTTGGGCCAGCGAGGATAGATCAGTTTGAGTCGCATGCTCGCACGATATCTTTCATCTTTTCAAGGAGATCGCGTCCACCAGGCACATGCTCAGCTCATAACCCACAACGCCGTAAGCCTTGAGCGCCACCCGTGAGGGCAATCCGTCGGCACGAAAATTCTCGTTGGCCATGGGCGCGATGGTGCGCATCAGGCGGTGGTTTTGGCTGTAGCGGCGGATTTCCCAACGGCCGTCGGGTTGCAGGATGATATCCTGGTGGCCTTGATCGGTGGAAGGATAGCGGCAGATCCACGCCGCCTCTTTCGAAAAGCCCGCGGCAACGCAGGGCCGTTCGGGTGCAAAGAAGAGGAGAGAGATGTCCTGAATCATGCCCTCGGCCATGCCGGGCTTGTCCAAAGGCGGTATGGCCCGCTGGATTGTAGCCGAGCCGTCGAAATCGACCTCGAAAAGGACGAGCCCTTCGATGGTCATCATCACCCAGTGAAAAGTCCTTTGCTCCGAAGAGATTTGGATGACGCCCAGCACGGTTTGCTTTGATCCTATGGGCGGGAAGATCTCGACGGCGTGGACCAGTTGCCATTGGCCCCGGGGAAAGATATTGGCACACCCCGCGGTGCGGCCTGCGGCGGTGCTGTTGTCCACCGTGTGGATTTCAGGCAGATGAGCGCAGGCCACCGGCATGAGCACCAGGAAGAGGATGAGGGGCACTGTTTTCATGGGATTCTTTGAAACAGCGTCTCGTCAATTTTGGCGTTGAGCACCGTGTTGTTGAAGGTCAATTGGGTGAAGGCCTTTTCGCTTTCGTAAATCATGACGCCCTGCATCATCCCCGGCTGTTGGGCCAGATTCAGGACGATGCGCTGGATCACCTTTCGAAAAGCGTCATCCTTCGGGACGAGAACGATGCACTTTCCCGGCTCCAGGTGGACCTGGAACATGGGATTATCGTCGAAGCGCCCGGCCAGCCACTGGGTGATCTCTTCCAGGACTACTTGCATGGCCTCGAGGCCAGCGCCGCTCTCTTCACTGAAACCCGATGCGCCAGTGGCCACAAAGCGCCGTACGCGGCTGTCGTGCATGGCCAGAATGCTTTGCACCGGCCATTGGTATTCCCAGCGCAGCGACCGGGGGGCCTGGTAGTAAAAGACGCCTTTGGAGACCAGGGGCTTGGCCAGAATGGGTAAATGCTTCTCCTGGACAAACTCGGCCTGGACCGAGGTGACCGTGCCGAACGATGTCTTGAGCTGTTCCCAACTGTCGGCCCAGCCGACGCACAACAGGGCCAGCACCGGCACGAGCCACCTAATATTCGCAGTTTTGATTCGCATCATGGCCATTCAAAAGCAGTTCTACAGGTCTCTTCAGGACACCCCCGGAGACCCGGGAAAAGGACCGCGGTTGACCCGCAACGCGCAACCCGCAACTTTTCGCGAATAACTCAAAACATGCCGCCATTGACGCTGATGACCTGCCC
>CAZDKX010000001.1:0-15275 GCA_964505935.1 uncultured Syntrophobacteraceae bacterium | reverse complement strand
GCAACTTTTCGCGAATAACTCAAAACATGCCGCCATTGACGCTGATGACCTGCCCAGTCAGATAGGAGGCGTCCTCGGAGCAGAGAAAGCGAACCACCCGGGCCACCTCTTCGGGCGTTCCCAAGCGAGCCATGGGGATCATGCCCTTAATTTTCTGGACCGGTGCGTCGTGGATCATCCCGGTCTGGATCAGGCCCGGAGCCACTACGTTGACCCGGATGCCCAGGCGCGCCACTTCGGAGGCTACCGAGCGGCTGGCGCCAATCAGTCCGGCCTTGGCCGCCGCATAATTGGCCTGGCCGCGGTTGCCCATGATGCCGGCCACCGAGGCAATCGAGACCACGGCACCCCTTCTCTGGACGATCATCCTTTCGAGCACCGGCCGCGTAACGTTGTAGAAACCCTGCAAGGTAATGTCGATAACGCTGCGCCACTTGTCCGGTGTCATCATGACGAACAGTTCGTCGGCAATGCGACCGGCATTGTTGACCAGGGCGTCCAGCGAGGGGTAAGTGGCGAAGATCTTCTCCATGGCCTGTCGGGTGGCAGCGTCGTCGGACACGTCGAATGGCAGGCAGATGCCGCAGCTGCCCTGCTGCTCGACCAGGGCCAGGGTTTCCCGTGCTCCGGCGGCATCGGAAAGATAGTTGACGATCACTTGATAGCCGCTTTTGGCCATCTCCACGCAGATGGCCCGGCCGATTCCCTTGCTGCCGCCGGTGACGAGCGCCACCAGTGGATTTGAACGCGCATTCATCATGTTGTCCTCAAAGCGGAGATCTCCGAGATTGGCAGGATAAGTCCGAGATCGGGGACGAGAGGTGCCACATTCATGGGGCTGGTCAACGCGTCCGTTCTTGGCAACCGGTGAAAAATCATTGAAAAGAGAACCTGTTTAAAGATAAGTATATGCAATTAAATTCAAGCGGATGGTAATCTATATGGAAAAGGCTGTAAACTCTTAAAATGTACAAAGTGATAGAGTCCACTGGGATCGCAGGGAATGCCAAGGATTCTCTCTGTGGGCGCCGTGTTTTCCGCAGTGCAAAAGCAGACTTTTGAACCTCAACGGGGACAGCTTTCGGCTGTGAGGATGGCCCGACAATGAAGGTGCTGCTCATCTCGGCCAATACTCTGCGGGAACCCTACCCGGTTTACCCGCTGGGATTGGATTACGTGGCCGGCGCTATCGCCAATGCCCATCAGGTGCTCTGCCTGGACCTGAACAACCTGGTGAACGAGGATGGCTTGCCGCGCGCAGTTCGTGCCTTTGGGCCGGACGTGATCGCCATCTCCCTGCGCAACATCGACAACACCGATGCGCTGCATCCCCAGGGATTCATGACTCACTACCAGCAGCTGATCCAGGCTGTGCGAGGCTGCAGCGCTGCCCCCATTGTCCTGGGCGGCACGGGGTTCACCCTCTTTGCCCATGAAATGATGCAGCTGCTGGAGGCCGACTATGGCATTGTCGGCGAAGGAGAACGCCTGGCGCTGCTGCTGCAAGCCTTGGAACAGGGAGATGATCCGGCCGGCGTGCCGGGGGTGATCGTGGGCCAGGCGCCTGTCCCCCAACCCGAACCCTGGCCCCTAGGCGTGGTGCGCCGCTTCGATCCCCAGGGTGCCCATCTCGACTTTTACTTGCGCCACGGCGGCATGCTCAATCTGCAAACCAAGCGTGGTTGCCCCTTTCGATGTGTTTATTGCAGCTATCCCTACCTCGAGGGTGCGACCCTGAGGTGTGCGCCGCCCGAACAGATCGCCCGGACGGCCGTGGAGCTCCAGCAGGCCGGGGCTCGCTACCTGTTCATCACCGATTCGGCCTTCAATGCCGACAGCGCCCACAGCCTGGCCGTGGCACAGGCCTTCATGAAACAGGGGCTGACGGTCCCCTGGGGTGGTTTCTTCGCCCCGGTGCCCATGCCTGCTGACTATTTCACAATTTTGGCCGAGTGTGGGCTCAAACACGTGGAGTTTGGCACCGAATCCCTGTGCGATGCGGTGCTGGTCGCCTACCGCAAACCCTTTACCCGGAGCCATGTGCTTTCGGCCCACCAGGCGGCCGTAGATGCGGGCCTTCACGTGGCCCACTACTTTTTGTTCGGCGGTCCGGGAGAGACCGCTCAGACGACGGCCGAGTCTTTTTCCCATATGGATAGGCTCGAAAAAGCTGTGCTGTTCATATTTTGCGGTATGCGCATCTACCCCTACACCGGCTTGTACGAGATCGCGTTACGGCAGGGACAGCTATCTGCCGGTCAGAGCATCCTGGAACCGGTCTTTTACCAGCCCTCGTCCATAACCCTGACCGACTTGGCCCGGCAGGTGGAAGTGCATGCCCAGGGAAGGGGCCACTGGGTGCAGGGTGCCGGCGGCGAGCGGGTGGTGCAGATTCTGAATCGCATGTACCGGCGGGGCCGCACCGGACCACTTTGGGAGTATCTGCTTCGTTGACGGGTCGATTTGCTGACGATGCAGGGCCTCATTGGCAGGGTGATGGCGGTTGCAGGTTTTCAATGAAGCAAGGGGAGGCAGTGGCCACATACCAGGGAGAAAGTCTTTGATCAGCATTTGAAAATGCTATATATGCGTCCGACAATGGGAGGAGTAAGAAGAAACCGATTGCTGTGCCGAATGATGGTGTGCCGAACAAAACCAGATCTGGAGGAGGAGAAGTGATGTGCTCAAAACAAGTCTGGAGAAGGAATTGCATCTGCTTGTTGGTGTTGATGTTGCTGGCTCTGATGACGTCTTGCGCAGGAAAGGAAGTCAAATCGGAGAGTGAAACTGCAGGTCCTGCTGAACCGAAGGTGGCGGCGGACGCCCAACTGGATCCCCCCCTCGCCAAACCTTACCGGACGATTGTTGTAGCGCGAATTGAAACCACTGCCGAAATTGCCAAGGACTACCCGAATGCATCCCGGGAGGCCCAGACCAGCGCCATTCTTGGCCTGGAGGATAATAAGTTTTACCAGGATGTTAAAAGCGGCAGAGACGATGCGAATTACAGTGACGGGACCCTGCTGGTTAAGGCCAGAATAACCGATATGCGAATCGTGTCCACAGGCGCCCGTATTTGGGTGGGAGCCTTTGCCGGGAGTTCATACATGGAAATCAATCTCACGCTTGTCGATGCCGCAACCAACACCGTGGTGCGTGAGAAGAAACTATCCAGCAACAATAATCCGTGGGCGGCGGCATGGGTCGGATGGAGCAGCGACCATAGCCTGCCGACTGATATGGGCAGGGTACTGGCTGCGTACGTTAATTCGGTTGTGCCGAAATCAACCGCGGTCAAATGAGTGAGCAGCAACAGGCAGGGTGGGGGCCTCGTCCTGGTCCACGTGGCATGGGTGGACGAGGCTTCGCCGTCCTGTGTTTCGGCAAGGCACGGCGAGAACGACTTAAACGGGTGCATGCCAGCTCAGATGATCCATTTTACTGGTGATCCTGTACCAGCGGCCAGGTTCAAAATTGGCTGCCGCCAATATAGAGTCCACCGAAGAGCCTGATGAACCTGAAACGTGCGGTCATCATTGGATACGACGCTATTTCGCCTCTTGGGATAGAGCTGGACGAGCAATGGGAACGGGCCATGCAAGGGCACAGCGGTGTGGGCCGTTTAACCCGTTTTGCGGTCAACGAACGCTTTCCCGTGAAAATCGCCGGCCAGGTGCCGGCGATCGATCATCTGCCCTATGATTTTCTCAAACCCCGCGAGCAGGCCCGCTGGATCTCGCCCATTTTCAAATATGCCCTGCTCACCGTACAGCGGGCCATGGCGCGCAGCGGGTTGCAGATCACCCCGGCCTTGGCCCCGCGCGTGGCCGTCACCTATAGTTCGGCGGTAGGCGGGCTGGATGCGGTCCTCGATGCCGACCGCAAGCTGATCGCCCGGGGGGCCATGCCCCTGCCGTGCGCCAATCCCAACTCCTGCATCAACATGGTTTCTGGCAAGGTATCCATGTTCACCGGCGCTACGGGCCCCATTGTCAGCACTATCACGGCGTGTGCCACCGGTGTCACCTCCATGATCATAGGCGCCATGTTGCTGCAACAGAACCGGGCCGATGTGGTGCTCTGCGGTGCTGTAGATTTTCCGTTGGTCGCACCCATCGTGGCTGGCTTTGCCACGATGAATGGCGCTTACGTACCCAAAGAGGGACAGCCCGAAGAGGACCCGGCGCTGGCTAGCCGGCCCTTTTCTATCCATCGACGCGGATTTGTGGTATCCGAGGGCGCTGGTTGCGTCATTTTGGCTTCTGAAGCCTTTGCCCGGGCGCATGGCCTGGGCCACCGGATTGCCATCGCCGGTTGGAGCATGACCTCGGATGCCCACCATTTCGTGGCCCCCCATTTCGAAACGGTCCACCGCTGCATTGCCGAGAGCCTTGACCAGGCAAGCCTCCCGCCTCATGCCGTGGATGCGGTCAATGCTCATGCCACCGCCACACGAGTAGGGGACAAGGTGGAGTACGATGCCCTGCAAGCGGTGTTCGGCCCAAACTTGCCGCCGGTGACGGCTAACAAATCGCTGATTGGACATGCCATGGGCGCCTCCAGCGCCATCGAGTCGATTTTCACCTTCCAGGGGATGCTGGCGGGGGTGCTGCCGCCCACCATCAACTATCAGCCCGACCCGGAGATTCCCATCGACTGTGTACCCGAAGGGTGCCGTGCGGTGGATCAGACTTACGTGCTCAAGAACGCGTTTGGTTTCGGTGGGTGTAATTCGTGTATTGTGTTTGAGCGGTTGTTGTAAAAGTGAGAGGCAATCTGGATTCCCTGCTGTGGTGCTTGATGGTGAGAGGCGTTTTGGATGAGAGCTCCGTTGAACCGTAAGGTCTATGTCGTCGGCTACGATGCCATGACCGCACTGGGAAGTAACTTTGAGACCACCTGGCAACGGGCCGTGCGCGGCGAGGCGGGTTTTCGCCGGGTGACGCGCTGCCAGACCACTTCGCGCAGCAACATTGTGGGCGAAATTCCCGACTGGGATCCCAACGATCTGGACTTCATCGATCCCAAGGGGGTTTACAACTGGAACGCAGCCTTTGTCTTTCTGACGATGGCGCTGTGCAAGCGGGCCCTGGCCCACGCCGGCGTGACCATGGATGCCCAAACGGCGCCACGTACTGCTTGCCTGGTAGGGTCGGCCCTGAACGGTAGCGACGCTCTGCGCGTGGCCGTTGAAAACTACAGCCAGAAGGGGCCGACCAAGGTGAGTCCCTATCTGCTGCCCAACCTGTGCGCCAACCTGCCGGCGGGTAAAGCCGGCATGCTGCTCGGCTTTACCGGGCCGGTCTTTTCGCCCCAGGGCGCTTGTGCTTCGGGCAACCATGCCATTGCTCTCGGGTCGCGCATGATTCGCGACGGCGATTGCGATTTCGTCCTCGCCGGCGGCGTGGAGGCCTGCATCATCCCGGAGATCATCCAGGGGTTCGCCAACATGTGGGCCACCATCAAGGTCAAGCCCGGGGACCGCGCCTATGACGATCCCACCCAGGCTTCGCGGCCTTTCAGCATCGACCGTAAAGGCTTTGTGCTCGCCGAAGGCGGTGGGGTGGTGGTGCTGGCCGCCGATGAGGTGGTGACCGCTCTCGGTTTGGTGCCCAGGGCCGAGGTGATGGGGGTGGGCTGGACCTCGGATGCCCATCACTTTACCCTGCCCTATGGGCCGACCATCATCCGTGCCATCAGTGACGCCATCGCCGACGCCAGCCTGGCGCCCCAGGATATCAAGGCGATCAATGCGCACGGCACGTCGACACTCAAGGGTGATAAGGTCGAAATTGACTGTTTGCGCACAGTTTTCGGGCGGGGCCTCTCCCAGGTCCCGATTTCGTCGAACAAATCCCAGATCGGCCACAGCCTGGGTGCGGCAGCGGCCATCGAGGCGGCCCTGGGCATCGAAGCCATGCGTCAGGGATTGGTGCTGCCCACGGTCAATTACCTCCCGGACCCCGAATTTGCCGATATTGATGTGGTGCCCAACCAGACCCGCCGGTACCCTCACGAATTCTTTCTCTCCAATGCTTTCGGCTTCGGCGGCACCAATTGCTGCCTTGTCTTCAGAGGAGTATAGCGTGCGACCCAAACCTTTTGTCCCCCACATCCTCAACGGTGACAGCGTCAGTGCCTATGTGCGCGACCGTACCAGCGGACTGGTTTGGCATCGCTGCAGCCTGAGGACCTTGTACGCCGATACGGACCGTTCTCAGGTGGTCTATCACGCCAACTACCTGCGCTATTTCGAATTCGGCCGGGCCTCGCTCATGCGTGATGTAGCCTATGCCTACCGGGAAATCGAAGAGAGTGGCTTTATCTATCCCATCATCGCCACCGCCGTCGATTACTTTCGCCCGCTGCTTTACGACGATGCCATGTACATCCACACGCGTCCCGGAGATCGGGAACGGGTGAAGCTGCAATTCGATTATGTGATCACCCACGTTCCCAGCGGCGATATCGTGTGCACCGGTTTTACCCGGCACTGCGCGGTGAACGCCAAGGGCACGCCCGTGGCCATTGACGAGAAGACCGTACACCTATGGGAGATCTTTCCGACCTAAAGCCCAGCGAACGCGCGGCAGTGACCATCGAGGTCCCGCCCCATTGGGCTGATCACCATATCCAGAGGCGCGCCGTGCTTCCGGCTGTTGAGGCCATGCAACTGCTGGCTCACTGGGTGCGGCGGTTCCGACCGGGATTCGAGGTGCGCTGGATGGGCGAGGCGGCTTTCGAGAAATTTCTGGAACTGCCGCCGCCGGGCGGGCGCATCGAAGCCTGGTGTGAAATTCAGGATTCGGCGGACGGACGCCTGCGAGCCGCATTGTTGACCAAAACCCAGTCGAGGCCCGCGCGCATGACCCGCACCAGGGTGCACGCCCAACTCGATTTTTGCCCGCCGGTCGACATCCCGCCCCTGGCCGCCCTGGATCTGGCCTCAGTCCTGGAAGGCCGATGTTTCAGCGTTGATCCCCGGCGCATCTATGAAGAGCTGGTGCCTTTCGGACCCGGCTTTCAAACCATTTGCCAGCCTTTGCGGCTTACGGCCGAAGGGGCTCTGGCCATAGCCCAGGCACCCGCAGGGACCGACGGGCAGACGGACCTGCCCCTGGGCTCTCCCTTCGTCCTCGACGCCGCCTTTCATGCCGCCTGCGTGTGGTCCCAGTGTTTCGCCGGGGTGACGGCTTTCCCCGTGGGTATCGACCAGCGTCTGCTCGTGGCGCCGACCCGGCCTGGCGACATCTATGTGAGCCGCATCTTCCCAGTGCAGACCGATTCGGCGCTGTTGACCTTCGATATCTGGATCCTGGACACCGACGGTCGGTTGTGCGAGCGGCTCAAAGGGGTGCGCATGCGCGATGTAAGCGGCGGCAAGTTGCGTCCGCCCGCCTGGATCCGGTCCCAGGGTCCGGCCGGTTCGCTGGGGCCTATCGTCGGTCATTGTGCGGCCGTGGCCATGATCGATCGTGCCACTCTGATGCCTTTTGGCGACCGCTGTCTGGCCGAACCCGAACGCCGGCGAACGGTCCAGATGGGTGCCAAGCGCCGCATCGATTATTTATCAGCGCGCCTGGCGTGTAAGCGGCTCTCACGTCAACTCTCCGGCAACGACAGCCATACTCCGGCCCAGGAAATGGTGACCCTTGCTGCCGATGGGGTGCGGCCACGCTGTCCCGTGACCGACAGCCGCCTTTACTACTGCTCCGTTGCCCACGACCGCTGCCTTACCGTGGCGGTAGCCGGTGAACAACCCATCGGTGTGGATGTGGAGACCCTTGATGAGAGGGTCTTGAAAAGTCTGCACCTGTTCATGGATACCGGCGAACAAGAGACCGTCAGAGTATCGGGCCTCGGGTCGGTCGGCGCAGCGGTGCGGGTGTGGACCACTAAGGAGGCCGTGGCCAAGATGTTGAACATCCCGCTGGCCGATGCCTGGGCGCGCACCCATGTGCTCACGATTGATGCGGAGCAGAGCTGTGTCCGGATCAGCGACGGCCCGACGGTTGCGGTCCTCCATCATCCGGTGGAAGATCATCTGATTACGTTGGTCCATGCGGTATAGGGCGATTCGGGCATGCGCTTTGTTCCAGTCTCAGGGGACTGGAAGAGGGCCAAAAGAGCGGAGGGACTGGGATGAGCCGCCACATTGGCGACACCGCACCATTTTCTGTCGAACGCAAGCCATGCAAATGGCGCCTTGCCGCGGGCGCACGGATGTTGAGCCTGCTGGCCTGTGTGGTCGTGTGCGCATGCACGCCCGCTTTGCCACGGTTGCCTGGGCCGATGGCCATGACCTATGAGGTCAAGGTAGATGTTCGCTTTCATGGGTTCAGGCGCACCTACCATGTGCATCTGCCTCCCGGTTACAACGCCGCCGGTTCCCTGCCCATGGTGGTGGTTGTCCACGGCGCCTTTGACACGGCCAAGGGGATGGAACGTTTTACGGGTTTTAGCGCTTTGGCCGACCAGGAGAACTTCATTGCCCTCTATCCCAACGGCATCGGCATTCTGGGGTATCTTCAGCACTGGAATGCCGGGCACTGCTGCGCCAAGGCGGCCCTGGATGGCGTCGATGATGTGGGGTTCCTGGCCAAGGTCATCGAGGATGCGTGCGCCCGGCTGGCGGTGGACCGCCGCCGCATTTACATGACCGGCTTTTCCAACGGCGGCATGATGGTCCATCGCTTTGCCGCCGAGCGAGGCGATTTGCTGGCAGCCGTCGCACCCCTGGCTGCCACGGCTGGCGGCCGGCCCGACGGCCAAGCCCCCGAATGGTCAATTCCTGATCCAATGCGCCCCATGCCGCTGCTCGCCATGCACGGGCTGTCCGATGCCTATGTTCCGTTTGATGGTGGTACGAGTCCCGCACGGGGGGATGCGCGGCAATACTGGCCGGTGATGCGCACGTTGGCCCTGTGGACCCGGCGCAACGGCTGCTTGACGGCACCCGTCATCCAGGATGAACGCCAGGGGAAGGTGCACATCACCACGTGGCAGGGTTGCACCGAGGGGGCCAATGTGGTCCTCTATAAACTGGAAGGGTGGGGCCATGAGTGGCCCGGCCCCTATTTTACGGCCAAGTTGGATGCTCAGAACCCTATGCGAGATTTCGACGCCGCACGCATCATCTGGGATTTCTTCAAAGGGCACCTGCGATGACCCCTGCCGTGGTGTTTTTCTTTGGCCTGCTGTGCACCTACCTGGCCGGGTCGGTCAACTTCGCTATCCTCCTGTTCCGCCTGCTCGGCAAGCATGATCCTCGGACGCGCTTCAGCGGCAATGCCGGTGTGACCAATGTCTATCGCCAGGCCGGATGGCTGCTGGCGGCCCTGGTGCTGGCGCTGGATGTGGGTCGGGCCATGGTGGTGGCGCTTCTGGCCGGACGTCTCTGGCCCGACCCTTTGGTGCCCTGGGCCGGCTTGGCGCTGATCATGGGCAACCACTTCCCCTGCTTCCATAGCTGGCGGGGCGGCAAGGGGGTGGCCAGCTACCTCGGTTTTTACGCATACTTGCTGCCGCTTGGTACTGGCCTGGCGCTGGTGGCCTACCTGATGGTCTTCGCCTTGACGCGGATTTCTTTTGTAGGTTCGTTTGCTATCCTGGCAACCCTGACCGGATTCGGCTGGATGCACTGGGTCCACGAACCACGAGCACTCGCCGCCGTTCTACTCACGGCGATCAGCATTGTCTGGTTTCATCGCGGCAACATCGAGGCATGGTGGCAGCGCAAAGGTGTCAGCTGAATGGGGTCAGTGGTCGATCGATCGATCTGGCTCGTAATTACGCCAGCACAGAGGGTCGGAGGCCAGATAGTCGCCGGTGATCTGAAAGGCTGCTCCACGGCAGCCGTAACACTCCTGGGCCCGGTCGCAGGCGCCGCAAGGGCCTTTGATCGTCTGACGATAGTTCTTGAGATCCTGGAGCACCCGGCTGCCGGCCAGGATCTCGGCCAGGGGCTGGCGACGGATGTTGCCCAACGAGAGAGTGATGCCGACGCACGGTTGGACCTCGCCCCGGGCTGTCACCAGGCAGGAGAACTGGTGACGCATGCATTTGTTGCCCACCAGCGGAGGCTGGATCTCCCACGTCCGGCCGAACAGACGATGGTCCAGGTCGGCAATGGTGCGGAAGAGCCTCTCCAGTTCGGGCGGTGCGACGTGGAGCCATTGGTTGATGCGGCCGTTGGCCTGAGGGGTGATGATTTCAAAATAGGGGACGATGCCTTGTTCGCGCAGCCACTGCCACAGGTGCGGGAGTTCATCGATATTCTGGCGGCAGATGATGGAGCTGACCGCCAGGAAATGATCATCGGATGGATACCCGGCCGCCTTCAAGCGGGACAGGGCCGTGTGGATGATGTGGAACGCGTCCGCATGGCCCGAGAGCCGGTTTTGCAGGGCCTCGTCAAACGAGTTCATTTTCAGCACGACCCGCACGTTCTGCGCATAGAGCATCTTGGCCAAGGCATCCGAGACGCCGGAACCATTGGTGAACATCTCCACCACCAGACCATTGGCTCGCATGAAGCGGATCAGCTCCGGCGTGTCGGGATAGATCGAAGGTTCGCCGCCCAGCACGATGATTTTGCCGGCCCCCAGGGCCTTAGCCTGCAGGATCACGCCCTGGATCTCTTCAGGACGGAGTTCATCCGTCAACTGCTTCTCCTGAGGCACATAGCAGTATGGACACCTGAAGTTGCAACGCTGGCTGAATTCGATCTCCATGGAAAGCAGCTGGTTGTGGCGCACCGCCTGGGCGATGGCCTCCGCGGAAAATTCGAAATCGCTGATCAGTGAGGGATGTCGATTCACAAAATATGCCTTCCTGTCGTCAGTGAATGGCAGCCAACGGCTACATGCACTTTTACCCAAGTCGGCCGCTTCTGTCAAGAATGCCGCCGCTCCCTGGACGCTCCGTATGGCTGTGAAGGGTGTTGGCCGGCAGGCAACAAGGTTGACAGTCCATGGCCCCCCATATATAGTCGTTAACGTTGAATCTTTTCCATCTAATGATGCTCTGTCTTCAAGAGCGAAACCTCCAATCCTTAACAGGTATAGAACATCAGCAGCCCTGAAGGAGACTGGACGGATCCCATGGATACCTTCCCAAACCGATCATTTCGGTGCAGCGAGTCCGCACTCAGTGCGTGCATCGGCCGATTGCTGGCCGGACCGCGCGAGCCCCACAAGGAATTTGCCATTGGTCGCACCACCTATGCCGCCCTTTATGCCATGGCGGCCCATTTGCGGGCCAGCCTGGGAGGCGGCACCGATGAGCCACCTGTTTGCCTGTGTGCCCAGGATAAGGCCGTGATTGCCGCTGCGCTGCTGACTGCTTTAACGGGCGGTCCGAGGCTGGTCGTGCCTTACGCTTTTACCCCCTCCGTGTTGGACGAATTGCGGCAGTTGACCGGTTTCCGGACAATGGTGAGCGATGTCCCGAGGCCGGTGCCGGGCGGGGTTCGTTGTATACAACCCACGATGGGCACTGAGCACTGGCCCCCTGAAAAGGTCTCGACTGCCAGGGCGAGCGATTCGCCATGGGTTTGCCTGTTCACCGGCGGCTCCACTGGCGCCCCCCGCATGTGGACCAAGACGGTCCGCAATCTGCTGGCCGAAACCATCGCCATCGTTGCCAATTACGAGATTACTCCGGAAGAGCGGTTGGTGGCCACGGTCAGCCCCAACCATATCTATGGCCTGCTCTACGCCGTCTTGACCCCACTTTTGGCCTCGGCGGCGGTGGCGGCTCAGACCCCCTCGTTTCCAGTTGAAATCGAGACGGTGCTGCGGGATGCCGATGCTTCCATCCTGATCAGCGTGCCGGCCCATTACCGGGCCCTCAACAGCCACCCCGTTGCCCGGCGTTCCCTGCGGCTGGCCTGCTCGTCGGCCGGCATGCTCGCAGCCGAGGATGCGGTGGCCTTCACTGCCCAGACCGGAGTAGGCATCGTCGAAATCTACGGTTCCACCGAGACCGGCGGTATCGCCGCACGGGTCCGTGCCGACGGTCAGAGCGACTTTCGGCCATTCGCGGGCATCGATGTCAAAATCGAAGCGGAGCGATTGAAGGTCCGCTCTGCTTATCTCTCTCCGGAACTGGCTCTGGACGAGGAGGGTTATTTCATGGTCGGCGATCGCGCCCGGGCGACCGTTGGCAACCGGTTCGAACTGCTTGGCCGGGTGGACGGCATCGTCAAGGTTGGTGGGCGGCGTGTGGATTTGGAAGCCGTGCGCCAAAGCCTCAAACGGCAACCGGGCATCACCGATGCGCTGGTCATTTCTCTGCCTGTGGGACGGGGGCGGGAGAACCAGGTGGTGGCCGTTGTTGAGGGCCATCCGGAGGTTGAGGATTTGACCTCGCTGCGACTGGATGATCTGGAGGCCTGCGCTCAGCCTCGCTGCATCAAAGTGGTGGAAAAGATCCCGATGACGATGGCTGGCAAGGTTGATCGGGAAGCCATCGAAGCGTTGTTCCGCTCCGGAGCGCAAGGTCGGGAGAGCGACTGAAACACCGGCCGGAGCGCCTGGAGATAAAGGATAAACACCATCACTGGTGTTTCTTCTGTTCAACAATAAAATTCTCGAGAACCAGCATATCCAACCCTGCTGTCATGAAAGTATGAAGAGCATCCATCGGTGAACATACTATCGGCTCTTGTTGATTAAAACTGGTGTTGATCACAACGGCAAATCCAGTCAACCTCTCCAATTCCTCCAAGAGAGCATATAATTCCGGGCTCCATTCGGGCCGTACCACCTGAATACGCGCAGAACCATCAATGTGGGTTATCCCCGCCAACTGCGCGCGATAGGCTTTTTTTACCCGAACCGCAAGAAGCATGTAGTAGGCGCTTTGCGGAACAGGGGACGCTATTTCAAAATACCGCAGGGCCGCCTGTTCGGTGACCGCCGGCGCGAGTGGCTGAAAATATTCCCGCTTCTTGATCACTTTGTTCAGATAGTCACGGATATCCTCATGTTGGGGATTGGCCAAGATGGAACGCGCTCCCAGCGCCCGTGGTCCCGCCTCAACTCTGCCCTGCAGCCAACCGACTATTTGATTATCGGCTATGGCCCGAGCGGCAACGATTCCCGGATTCACGCTCCGTCTATAGGGCAAGCCGCTCTTTTTCAACAGCTCTTCGATTTCGCAATCCGTGTAGTCAGGCCCAAGATAAGGAGAAAACGGCACAGTACATGGGATGTATGTTTCATTGCTCAAGGCAAAGGCGCTGTAAAGGGCCGCTCCGATTGCGCCTCCGGTATCGGAAGCAAAAGGGGGGATAAAAACCTTTTCATAATAGCCCGACTCATGCACGGCCCCATTCAAATTGCAGTTAAGGAACAGGCCGCCGGCCAGGCACAATTGTCTGTTCGCGGAGGTGCCGGCTGTGGTCTTGAGCAGGTGCAGAACGATGTCGGTTACTTTGCTTTGCAGACCCGCCGCCATATCCATATGATGCTGCGTGATGGGCCCTTCAGGGTTCCGCGGCAACCCTAATTCAGGATCGAAGGTCCCGCCTGTCAATTTCCACCAGGCAAGATAGTTCTGATCAACAGAGTAGGCCCCGTCGGGCAGGATTCGAAAAATTCGCCCAAAAAGTTCCTTACAGGTATCGTTGCCATACGCCGCCAGAGCCATGGTCTTGCCCTCCTGAAATGAGGCAAAACCAAGAAATCTGGTGAAGGTCAGGTAGATCAGGCCGAGAGAATGAAGAGCGGAAACCCACCAGTGGCGTTTGATTTCCCGTCCTTCCGCCTGCAGAAAAGTCGTGGATTCGAACTCGCCAAAGCCGTCAACAACTAAAATATCAGCTTGTTCGAATGAAGAAAGATAATAAGCTGAGGCGGCATGGGCCATGTGATGGTCAACCCATACCACCTTACCGCGAAACCCTTTACCGATTTGTTGATCTATGGATCGCTTCAGAAAAAGCGATAAAAAAATAGTCTTAAAATGTTTGAACGGCTTATTATGCTTGAGCATTTTGAAATAAAGCGGAGGGGTGAGAAGGAGAAACTTGAGGCATTCCGAAGCCAGCGCCTTAAAAGGATTCCAGTTAAAGGCAATGATGTCGACATCATCAATCGTCAGATTGCCGGTCTTGAGCACATATTCAATTGCCTGTCGGGGGAAAACACCTGTATGTTTTATGCGATTAAAACGCTCTTCTTCGACGTTTGCAATGATGCTGCCGTCCTTTATCAGACAGGCCGCTGAATCATGAACATAGCAGGTAATGCCCAGGATATTCACAGGTTCTTTTCTAGTTCACTTCTCTCTATGCTGTTATCAGATAAATATCAACGGAGTTTATTCTACGCGAGTATACGAAGAAGTATATAGTGAGTCAAGGGGATTGGGGCAACCTTGAACTCCGAAATAAGGAAATGCGCAGGGGGCGGCGTGGTCCCGTGCCGTGAGCGAGAAACCCCTGACGCATCATTCCACCACCAACCGATCGTTCTCTCTGCCCTGCAAACCCGGGCTGGTCTCTGCTGCTGTTCTGAGATCGCGAAGGGTGACCAGATCGTCCACCGTCAGGGCGGCAGAGAAGCGGTAGCCGGCGATAACCTTTACGGGACGCAGCTCGGGGAGCTCAAGGTAAGGATGGTCAAAAACCTGCAAAGTCGCCTCACCGGTCCAGATCGGGGAAATCTGAACGTCTCGGGACTTGAGTCGCACGAGTTCATAGACGGCTGGGGAGTCGTGTTTGCCGGCCATGAGCTCGGGGAAATGGCGGGTGTTGACGGCACTCGCAAACCCGGGCGTGGGCAGTTGGGTGGTCTGCTCCCGAAGCGTAACGACTGCTTCGACCAGTCGCCGGTCCTTGACCGCCAGGGTAGCGCCGAATCTGCCGCCGGGACCCACAACGGGAGTGGCCGGCGAGGGCAGCTCGTGGGCTCGGGTGATCCACGTTGACCCGATCTGCTTGGGCCATCCCTGAGCCAGCCCGCGCATGAGCGACACATCCTGGTCCACCCAGATGAACGGGCAGAAAGCACAGGAAGTCTCTCCATAGCGGGCGGAGATCAGAAAAATAGTCTCCCGGTACTGGCTGCGCACCGGGTCGAGGTATTCTTCTCCCCCTTCGCTGGCGTACTGCCATTCCACAAAGTAGGCGGCGCACCTGGGGGAATCGAATTCGAGGCCGGACGGAAGAAATGCTCGAACGGCGGCCGGGTCAGCTTCGTAAGATACCGCCAGACAGGTGCCCACATAGTGCCAGGGTGGCGTGGGGGCGAGGCTCGAGGTGCCTTTGG